>NZ_PEFF01000001.1:5356416-5677902 GCF_002754375.1 Variovorax sp. 54 | reverse complement strand
GAAAGTCGAACTCGCCGCCGACCGGCGTGGGCTCGCCGTGCCCCGTGGCCTTGTGCACGGCCGCCGCATCGAGCGCCAGCACGCTGCGGTAGATCCACAGGATCAGCAGCACCACGATCGCCACCACGCCGGCCGAGGCCAGCGCCACGCGCCACGAGAACGCGATGGCGATCGGCACCACGAAGGCCGGCGCCAGCGCCCAGCCCAGGCTGCCGGTGATGCCGTGCACGCTGTAGGCATGGCCCAGTCGCGTGGGCGCGACCTTGCGGTTGAACAGCGTGTAGTCCACCGGGTGGAACACGCCGTTGCCGATGCCACCGACCACGGCGCAGGCCAGCAGCATCCAGTAGCTCTGTGCCATGGCATAGCCGAAGGCCGCGAGCCCCAGCGCGCCCAGCCCGACGAACAGCACCGGGCGCGGGCCCAGCTTGTCGACGATGAAGCCCGAGGCCGCCTGCACGATGCACGAGACCACGAAGAACACCGTGAGCACCGCGCCCAGCTCGGTGTAGCTCACGTTGAACGCGTCCTTCAGCCACGGGAACAGCGGCGCCAGGATCAGCTGGCTGAAATGGCTCACCGCATGCGCCAGGCCGACCAGCCCGATCAGTTGGGCGTCGGTGCGCAAAGTGGTGGCGGGAACGGCTGTCGAGGAAGTGGAAGACATGGATTGCTACAAAAAACCGGTGCGGGCACCGATGCTATGCGGCGCCGACGCGGCAGAATGGCGATACAGCGACAACATTTGTCGAAACCATGCCAAGCGCCGTTCCTCCCACCGCTCCGACCGCCCTGCCCGCTTCCGAGCCAGCCACCCCCGCCAAGCCGCGCGGAACGCCCACCGCGCCGACCACCAGCGTGGGCCCGCTCACGCCGCACCTGTACGCCCCCGACGCCGTGCGCCCGCTGCGCGCCAAGGAACACTTTCTAAGCGCCGATACGCTCGTCGAACTGCACGAGCACCCGTGGCCGCAGCTCACCTTCTCGACGCGCGGCGTGATCCGCCTGAGCACGCAGGACGGCAGCTACATCGTGCCGCCGTCGCGCGCGCTGTGGGTGCCGGCCAACATGCAGCACAGCATCACGCTGATCGAAGACGCCGAGCTGCGCACTGTCTACCTGCACGCCTGGATCGCGCCCACCTGGGAGAAGTGCGAGGTGCTCGAGATCAGCCCGCTGCTGCGCGCGCTGATGCTCGCACTCGACACCACGCCCGACGGCCTGCCGCCGGCCGACCCGCATGCACCGCAGCGCGAACGCATGATCGCACCGCTCTTGGTCGACGAGGTCGAGCGCGCCACGCAGATCCGCATCGACGTGCCGCTGCCCTCCGACAAGCGCCTGCGCCAGCTGTGCGAGACGCTGCTGCGCAACCCGGCCGACCGCGCCACGCTGGCCGAGCGCGCCGCCGCCATCGGCGCCAGCGAGCGCACGGTGGCGCGGCTGTTTCGCGACCAGCTCGGCATGAGCTGGCAGCAATGGCGCCAGCAGGCCGTGATGGCACACGCGCTGCCACTGCTGGCACGCGGCATGGCCGTGAGCCAGGTGGCGTCGGCCAGCGGCTACGCCACCGACAGCGCCTTCTGCGCCATGTTCAAGGCAGCCACGGGGCGCTCGCCCACGTCGTTCCAGCACCGCAAGCGAACGGCCGCCCTTTGACGCCGCAGGGCATGGACGGGGCACGTCATGGTGCTCTGGCAAGATCGGCGACCGACACCGACACCATGCACTCACCGATCCCCCTGCACATCACGGCCGAGGCCAGGCCTGCAACGTGGACCGCCGACATCTGGCTGCGCATCCGCCGCCATTTCCTGCTGAAAGCGGTCGGCACCACGGCCTTCACCTGGCTGTTCTTCATCGGCTACTTCCACCTGCTGCGCAACCCGGTCTTTCCGGTCACGGTGATGCCGCTGACGGCGCTGGACCACTTGATTCCGTTCCAGCCCTACACGCTCGGCGCCTACCTGTCGCTGTGGGTGTACGTGGGCCTCGCGCCGGGGTTGCAGCTCACGTTTCGCGAGCTGGTGGTCTACGGGCTGTGGATCGTCGCGCTGTGCCTGAGCGGCCTGGGCATCTTCTATGTCTGGCCGACGCAGATCCCGCCGCTGGACATCGACGTCTCGGGCTACCCCGGCTTCGCGATGCTGCAGGGTGTGGACGCAGCGGGCAACGCCTGCCCGTCGATGCACGTGGCGGTCGCCATCTTCACCGCCGTGCGCCTGGCCGACGTGCTGCGCGCGGCGCGCACGCCATGGGTGCTGCAGGCGATCAACTGGGCCTGGTTTGCCGCCATTGCCTACTCGACACTGGCGGTCAAGCAGCACGTGGTGCTCGACGCGGTGGCTGGTGCGCTGCTCGGACTGGCCTTTGCGCTGCCCTCGCTGCGCTGGCGGCCCGGCAAACATTGAGCAGAGGTTGACCAGAGGATTTCCCTAGGGTCGAAGCGGATATCATCATTCACCATTGATCACATTCAACACAGGCCGAACGAGGAAGGGATCGACCCGTGGCCCGCCCACCCGCAAGGGACAGGCAGCCCATCGATCAACGGCGGCACAAGACGACAGGCATCGCAGATGAGTTCGCTGAAGGAATTGCAGGACCTGATCCACGAGAAGTACGGCATCGAACCGTCCAAGCTCGACCCCCACGCCTCGATGCGTGAAACCGGCGGACTCGATTCGCTGGCACTGGCCGAATTCCTGTTCGCCATCGAAGACCATTTCGGCATCACCATGCCCGACGAAGACGCGACCATCGACACCCTGGCCGAGCTCGCGCAGCTGGTCGACAAGGTCCGCGCCGCCAAACCCGCGTGAGCACGCACGAAGTCGCCGTCACCGGACTGGGCGTCATGGCGCCTCACGGCGACGCGCCCGACGCGCTGTTCAACGCCCTGCTGCAGGGCCGCTCGGCCCTCGCGCCGGTTTTCCCCGAACTCCCCAAACCCGCCGCCGCCGCCACGGTCGCCTTCGACGAGACGCGCTGGTTCACCAAGCTGCAGCTCGCGGGCGTCGACCGCGTGAGCCAGCTCGCCGTGGCCGCCGCCGACCTCGCCCTGCGCGACGCCGGTCTGGCCCTGAGCGATGCCGGCGTAAATGCCGAGCGCGTGGGCGTCTACGCCGGTTGCGGCATGGGCGGCGCCGCCGCACTCGAGGCCGCCTACCGCGGCAACGGGCGCGTCTCGCCGCTCACCATTCCCGCCTTCATGCCCAACGCGCCTGCTGCCCACGTGGCCATGCGCAACGGCGTGCTCGGCCCGGTGCTCACCTATTCGGTCGCCTGCGCCTCGTCGTCGGTGGCCATCGCCGAGGCCGCCAAAGCGGTGCAGCGCGGCGAGGTCGACATCGCCATCGCGGGCGGCAGCGAAGCGCTGATCGTCCCGGGCGTGGTGCTGGCCTGGCAGGCCATGCAGACGCTGGCTGGGTTCCAACCCGGCGAAGCGGCCGGCGCGGTGCGCCCCTTTGCCACGGATCGCAGTGGCTTTGCGCTGGGCGAAGGCTCGGCCTTCCTCATTCTCGAGTCGGCCGAGCGCGCCCGCGCGCGCGGCGCCCGCCGCTACGCCACGCTGGCCGGCTGGGGCCTCAGCAGCGACGCCACCCACCTCACCAAACCCGACGCGCCCGGCCAGGCCCGCGCCCTGCGCGCCGCGCTGCGCCAGGCCGGCCTGCAGCCGCGCGACGTGGGCTACTGCAACGCGCACGGCACGGCCACGCGCATCGGCGACGTGGTCGAGCGCAACGCGCTGGCCGAGGTCTGGGGCAGCGACTTCGACACCCTGCGCGTCAGCTCGACCAAGGCGCTGCACGGCCACATGCTGGGCGCAGCCGGGGCCATCGAGGCGCTCATCACCGTGCTGGCGCTGCACCGGCGCGAGTTGCCGCCCAACGCAAACTGCAGCGCCATCGACCCCGACTGCCAGATGAACCTCGTCGCCCCCGGCGACTGCGCCGCGCCCGCGCTCGAGGCCGCCATCAGCAACTCCTTCGCCTTCGGCGGCACGAACTCGGTGCTGCTGTTCCGCCGGGGCTGAGCCGCGTGCTTTTTCGGGCCGTGCGCACCCCGTGCCGCTGTGCCCCACGCGATAGAGACATTCCGGGCTCTCCGGTATGCTGGTGGGCGCTTCTCCCCCCATGTCCGTCCAAGGAGGCCACCATGCACGTTCGCTCCACATTCGTCGCCCTCGCCCTGCTTGCCGCAGGCGCCTCGGCACAGGCCAACAACCTGCTCGACCAGCTCAAAGAACAGGCCGGCGCTGCCGTCAACTCGCAGGGCACCAGCGGCAACAGCAGCGGTGGCGGTTCTGCGCTCAGCAACCTCAGCCTCGGCGGCTTCAAGATGCCCGCCGTCGGCTCCAGCACCATCGGCAGCGCGGCCGGCGTGCTCGAGTACTGCGTCAAGAACAACTACCTCGGCGGCGATGCAGCGTCCGTCAAGGACAAGCTGCTGGCCAAGATCACCGGCCAGAAGAAACAGGAAAACGACTTCGCGAGCGGCGCCAAGGGGCTGCTCAAGGGCGGCGACGGCAAGTCGCTCAACCTCAAGGGACTGTCGTCGAAGGTCAAGGAAAAGGCCTGCGACTACGTCCTGAAAAACGCGACCTCCCTGATCTAGGCTCTTTCTCTCTCTCCCGCTCTCCGCGCGCGGCGTGCCCGCCGTGCGCGCGCCCCGCTTCATGAATCCGGCTTCCCCCTCCTCTTCCCCCGCACCCTCTCTTCGCCAGCGCCTCGCGCGCTGGGTTCCCTGCCTCGCCTGGCCCCGACCTTCCGCCGCGCTGCTGCGCAACGAGGCCATGGCCGGCATCACCGTCGCGCTGATGGTGCTGCCGCAGGGCGTGGCCTACGCGGCGCTGGCGGGCATGCCGCTGGTCACGGGCGTGTATGCGGCGCTGTTCCCGGCGCTCATCGCCGTGATGTTCAGCTCGTCGCAACGCCTGTCGGTCGGGCCGACCGCGCTCACCAGCCTGCTGGTCGGCGCGTCGCTCGCGCCGCTGGCGGTGGCGGGCAGCGAAGAATGGGTGGCGATGGCGGTGTGGCTCACGCTGATGTCGGGCGCGATCCAGATCGTGCTCGGCGCGGGGCGCTTCGGCTGGCTGCTGCGGCTGGTGAATTCGCCGGTGCTGATCGGCTTCACGCAGGGTGCGGCGGTACTGATCGCCATCTCGCAGCTTCCCGCGCTGCTCGGCTTCACGGGCCGCACCATTCCGCAGGTGCTGCAGGGCGGGCCGCTGCCCGACCTCACGGCCATCGCCTTCGGCCTGGGCAGCATCGCCGTGCTGTGGCTGGGCAAGCGCTGGGTGCCGCGCTTTCCGACCACGATGGCGCTGGTGGCCGGCGCCGCGGCCATCAGCTGGACCATCAACTACGCGCTGCGCGGCGGCGCCGTGGTGGGCGCCCTGCCCTCGGGCCTGCCCTCGTTCTACTGGCCCGGCCTGCTGCCGGCGCACACCTTCAGCGCGCTGGTGCTGCCCGCGCTGATGATCACGCTGGTGAGCTTTCTCGAAACCGCGTCGAGCGCCAAGGTCGACAACGGCCGCGCCGGCACGCTGTGGAACGAAAACCAGGACCTGATCGGCCAGGGCCTGGCCAAGCTGGCCTCGGGCTTCACGGGCGCGTTCCCCACCAGCTCGTCGTTCTCGCGCTCGGCCATCACGCTCTATGCCGGCGCACAGACCGGCTGGGCGACGCTGTTCAGCGTGGCCGTGGTCGCCGGTGCGCTGCTGTGGCTCATGCCGCTGCTGTACCACGTGCCGCAGGCGGTGCTGGCGGCGGTGGTGGTCACGGCCATCCTCGGGCTGGTCAAGCCGTCGAGCTTCACCGCGCTGTGGCGCATCTCGAAGCTGGAGGCCGGCATCGCCTTCGGCACCTTCGTGCTCACCATCGCCACCGCGCCGAGCATCTACTGGGGCGTGCTGGGCGGCCTGCTCGCCAGCCTGGCGCACTACATGTACCGCCACCTGCACCCGCGCATCATCGAAGTGGGCCTGCACCCCGACGGCAGCCTGCGCGACCGCCACCTCTGGAAACTGCCGCCGCTCGCGCCGCAGCTGTACGCCGTGCGCATGGACGCCGAACTCGACTTCGCCTCCGCCTCCACGCTGGAGCGCGCGCTCACGGTCGCGCTGGCCGAGCGCCCCGACCTGACCGACGTGTGCCTGTTCGCGCAGCCGATCAACCGCATCGACATCACCGGCGCTGAAGTGTTCGGCTCGATCCGCCGGATGATGGAATCCAAGGGCGTGCGCCTGCACCTGAGCGGCATGAAGCTGCCGGCCATGCAGGTGCTGGAACGTGCCGGCCTGCTGGCACCGGGGCCGATGCTCTTCAGCTACCGCACCGACGCCGAGGCGCTGGCCGCGCTGATGCCGCGCATCGAGATGCCTGACGAGGCCGAAGCCGCGGCCTGACCGCGCCCCTCTTTTCGCTGACGCGGGCGCCATGAAAACCACCATCGAAGAACTGGTCGCCTTCCGCGCCGTGGTGGACACCGGCTCGATCACCGCCGCAGCCGACCAGCTGGGCCAGACCGTGTCGGGCATCAGCCGCGCGCTGAGCCGGCTCGAACAGAAGCTCGGCACCACGCTGATGCGCCGCACCACGCGGCGGCTCGAACTCACCGAAGAAGGCGCCGCCTTTTTGCAACGCACGCGCGCCATCCTCGATGCGATCGACGATGCCGAAGAGCACATGGCCGCGCGCCGCCAGCAACCGGCCGGCCGCTTGCGCGTGAACGCGGCCTCGCCCTTCATGCTCCATGCCATCGTGCCGCTGGTGCCGGAGTTCCGCCGGCTCTACCCGCAGATCAGCCTGGAGCTCGACACCGACGACCTGCCCATCGACCTGCTGGAGCGGCGCACCGACGTGGCGATCCGCATCGGCCCGCTGCGCGATTCCACGCTGCATGCGCGCCCGCTCGGCACGCACCGGCTGCGCGTGCTCGCAAGCTCCGCGTACCTGGAGGCCCACGGCAAGCCGCGCAAGGTGGACGAGCTGCCCGGCCACGCGTTGCTGGGCTTCACCCAGCCCGAGTCGCTGAACCGCTGGCCGCTGCGCGGCGTGCATGGCGACGAATGGACGATTGCGCCCACCGTCGTCGCATCGAGCGGCGAGACGCTGCGCCAGCTCGCGCTGGCCGGCGTGGGCATCGTCTGCCTGTCGGATTTCATGACCGCCACCGACCGCGCCAGCGGCGCGCTGGTGCAGGTGCTGCCGAAGGACACGGTCGACGTGCGCCAGCCCGTCAACGCCGTGTACTACCGCAACACGCAGCTGTCGGCACGGATCACCTCATTCCTCGATTTCCTCTCGCAGCGCCTGGGCTGAATTCAGCCCGGCGGCATCCGCTCGAACTTCGGCAGCGCCGGGTCGAGAAAGTCCCAGGCGTGCCCGCGCACCGCATACGTGACCGCCTGCGGCCGGTAGCGCCCCGGGTCGTCCAGGCTCGCGGCATGCACGGTGAAGACGCCGGGCATCGCGGCGAAGGTCATGTACACGGGCGAGCCGCAGGTCGGGCAGAAGGCGCGCGTCTTGACGTTGCCGCTGTCGCCCTTGAGGCTCCACAGCGTGGCCGCGCCGGTCTGCTGCACCTCGGCGCCCGCGAAGCTGAGGTACGAGCCGTGGCCCGTGCCGCTCTTGCGCTGGCAGTCGAGGCACTGGCAGTCGTTCTGGAACACGGGTTCCCCTGAAATCTCGTAGCGAATGGCGCCGCACGCGCAACCGCCGGTGTAGGCCGGGTTCATGGTTCTTGCCCTTTCGAAGTGATGAGGGGCAATCTAGCCGCACGAGGGCGCCATGGGGGAGTAACAAGATCGTCGTGAATCCGGGTCCGGCCAGAATCCGGCAGTCACGCAGCCCCATCCAAAGGAAATGCCATGCATGTCGATCTGGTGTCCGAAGCCCAACACGATTCGCTCATCGAGCTGCTGACCGAACTGCACGCCTTCTACAACGAAGCCGCGCGCGTCCCCCGCGAGTTGGTGCGCGAGCACCTGCTGGGCAATCTCCTCGCCCCCGATTCACCGCACCAGCTCGTGGTGGTGTCGACAGACGCGCGCACCGTGGTCGGGCTGGCCGCGATCACCTGGCTCTTCTCGCTGGTCGACTTCGCGCCGGAGCAGCGCAAGCACTGCCAGCTCAAGGAGCTCTACGTGAAGTCGGGCCACCGCAGTGCGGGGGCGGGTCGCGCCCTCATGGCCTGGGTGGCTGCGCGCGCCATCGCCCACGGGTGCCACCGCATCGACTGGCCCGTGAAGGCGACGAATGCGCGCGGCATCGCGTTCTATGAAGGGCTCGGTGCGTTCCGCGTCGCCGAGCGGCTGAGCTACCGGCTGCTGGAGCCGGCCTTGGGCGAGCTGGCGGCCTTCACGGCCCCTGCGTGACCGCCAGCCGCTCGACCACCGCCGACGCGATCTCGTAGCCGCTCACGCCCATGTCCGCCGACGAATAACGCGCCGCCTTGAGCGTGCCGCTGACGCGCACCGTGTCCATCGCGTGCAGCCCCTTCACGGGCGCCGGCGCGATCACGTGGACGATCTGGTTCGCGGGTGGTGGCGGGGTGTGGATGCAGGCGCCGAAGTACGGCACCAGCAGGAACTCGCGGATGCCGTCGGGCGTGGCATCGAGCGGCACGACGAAGCCTGAAAGCGTGACGGGCTTGCCGTCGAGCGCGACGTTGACCGGCGCGTTGTCCCAGACGGCACGCATCTCGTCGAGCATCTGGATCGCGCGCGGGTCGTTGTCGCGCAACGCCTCGAGGCTGATGTTGCGGTAGCGCTGGGTGGGGTCCCAGTCCTTGGGGATCAGGGCGTCCCATGCAAGTTCTTGTGCGGCGGACGGGCCCGCCGCCTGCTCGCCTGCTCCTTCCTGGCCACAGCCGGCCAATCCGATGCACGCGAAGGTCACAAGCAACGCCGACACGACGCGCGAAACGAAAGCACTCATGCCCTGCATTTTGCTTGCCCAATGTTTCGGGCGTGCAAACGGGGACTTACGGTTTTTTTGAAACAGATGACACAAGTTACGGACGGCACCAGAATTCCGCACCACGACCACGAGGAGATCCGCATGGCACCCACAGGATGGCTGGGATTGACGTCACTCGGCACGGTTCACACCGCGATCAGCCTGATCGCCGTGTTCGCAGGCCTCTGGGCCCTGCTGCGCTACAAGGAAATCACCCTGCGCACCGGCTTGGGCCAGGTCTTCATCTGGACCACGGTGCTGACCTGCCTCACGGGCTTCGGCATCTTCCAGCACGGCGGCTTCGGCAAGCCGCATGCACTGGGCATCATCACTTTGGTGGCGCTGGCCGTCGGGGCGCTGGCGGGATACGGGCGGCTCGGGGCCAAGTCGCGCTACATCGAGGCCGTCGCCTATTCGGCGAGCTTTCTCTTCCACTGGATTCCGGCCTTCACCGAAACACTGACGCGCCTGCCGCTGGGCGCGCCGCTGCTGCCGAGCGCCGAGGCGCCCGAACTGAAGGCGATCACCGCGGTGCTCGGCGCGCTGTACGTGGTCGGCGTGACGCTGCAGATCAAGCGGCTGCGCGGCGACAAGCCGGTCAGTCCTGCACCCGCCCGCGCAGGTTCTTGATCTGCGAGCGCTGGCTCTTGCCTTCGAGCCGGCGCTGCTTCGAACCGTAGGTGGGCTTGGTGGCGCGCCGCACGCGCGGCGGCGTCGCCACGCTGTCGACCACCGCCTGCAGCCGCGCGAACGCGTCGGCGCGGTTCATTTCCTGCGTGCGGTGCTGCTGGGCCTTGAGCACGAACACGCCTTCCTGCGTGATGCGGCTGTCGCGCAGGGCGAGCAACCGTTCCTTCACGTCGTCGGGCAGCGAGCTGGCATGGATGTCGTAGCGCAGGTGCACTGCGCTCGACACCTTGTTGACGTTCTGCCCGCCCGCCCCCTGCGCACGAATGGCGCTGATCTCGACTTCGTCGGGATTGATCAGGAGGGGCGGTCGGAGCATGCAGGCAAGTGTGCCCTCAAACCCGTTCGAAGACGGCGGCAATGCCTTGCCCGCCGCCGATGCACATCGTGACCAGCGCATAGCGGCCACCGGTGCGGTGCAGCTCGGCGATCGCCTTCGTCGTGATGATCGCGCCGGTTGCGCCCACCGGATGGCCCAGCGAGATGCCCGAGCCGTTCGGGTTCACCTTGGCGGGGTCGAAGCCCAGTTCCTTGATGACGGCGCAGGCCTGTGCGGCGAACGCTTCGTTCGACTCGATCACATCGAAGTCGCTGACCTTCAGGCCCGTGCGCTCCAGCACCTTGCGCGTGGCCGGCACCGGGCCGATGCCCATGTACGCGGGTTCGACACCTGCGTGCGCGTAGCCGACAAGGCGCGCCAGCGGCTTCAGGCCCAGTGCCTTCACGCGGCCACCTTCGGCCAGCACCACGGCGGCTGCGCCGTCGTTGATGCCCGACGCATTGCCGGCGGTCACGAGGCCGTCCTTCTTGAACGCAGGCTTCATCTTCGCGAGCGTGTCCATGGTGGTGTCAGCGCGCACGTGCTCGTCGGTGTCGAACAGCACGACGCCCTTGCGCGTCTTCACTTCGACCGGAACGATCTGTTCCTTGAAGCGGCCTGCGGCAATGGCGGCGGCGGCGCGCTGCTGGCTGGTCACGGCCAGTTCGTCCATCTGCTCACGCGTGATGCCGTAGCGCGCGGCCACGTTCTCGGCGGTGATGCCCATGTGAATCTTCTCCCACGGGTCGTGCAGGATGCCCAGCATGTAGTCGACCAGCACCGCGTCGCCCATGCGTGCGCCATAGCGCGCCGAGGTGTCGAAGTACGGACCGCGGCTCATCGATTCCGAACCACCGCCGATGGCGATGTCGCAGTCGCCCAGCGCAATGGCCTGCGCCGCCGACACGATGGCCTGCAGGCCCGAGCCGCACAGGCGGTTCACGTTGAAGGCCGGCGTCTCGATCGGGCAGCCCGCATCGATGGCGGCCACGCGGCTCAGGTACGCGTCCTTCACGTCGGTGGGAATCACGTTGCCCATGACCACATGGCCGATGGCGTCTGCGGCCACGCCGCTGCGCTCGATGGCTGCCTTGACGGCGGTGGTGGCCAGTTGGGTGTTGGGCACGTCTTTCAGTGCACCGCCGAAGGTGCCGATGGCGGTGCGGGCGGTGCCGACCACGAAGATGTCGCGTTGGGTCATGGGATGGATCTCCTGGATTGAAAAAACGAAAAGCGGAATTCTTCAGCGGCCGGTGAAGGCCGCGGGCTTCTTGCCGAAAAAGGCATCGAGGCCAATGCGGAAATCGTCGGTGGCCGCGCACGACTGGAACGCGGCCGACTCGGCGTCGAGCTGGCTCGCGAGGTCGCGGTCGAGCGAGCCGCGCATCAGCCGGCGCAGGTTGCCCAGCGCCACGGTCGGGCCCTTGGCCAGCCGCTGCGCGAGGGCCATCGCTTCGGACTCGAGGTCGGCGGCAGGCACCACGCGGTTGATGAGGCCCATGCGCTCGGCGGCGGCGGTGTCGTAGGTGTCGCCGAGCATCGCGATCTCGAGCGCGCGGCGCATGCCGACCAGGCGTGGCAGCGCCCACGAGGCGCCGACGTCGCAGCTGGTGCCGATGTTCACGTAGGCCAGGTTGAAGCGCGTGCCTTCGGCCGCGAGCACGAAGTCGGCCTGCAGCATCAGGCTCAGGCCCGCGCCGGCCGCCACGCCGTGCACCTGCGCGACCAGCGGGGCGTCCATGGCGTCGAGCACGGTCAGCGCTTCGTGCAGCGGGCCGATGAGGTCGGCCGCGCCCTGCTTCGGGTCGGCGCTCAGCACGCCGAGGTCGCCACCGGCCATGAAGCCCTTGCCCGCGCCGCTCAGCAGCACGGCGCGCACGCTCTTGTCGGCAGCCAAGGTGCGTGCGGCGGCGAGGAAGGCGGTGGCCATCGGCACGTCGATGGCATTGAGCGCGGCCGGCCGGTTGAAGCGCAGCGTGGCCACTGCGCCTTCGCGGCCCACCAGCAGTGGGGAAGAAGAGGTCTCTTGGGTCATGGGTTCACTTTCGTCGGGGCGCGCTGCAGCACGCCGTTGAGTAGCAGCTCGATGCCCTGGTCGGCGATCTGGTCGGGCGTGAGGTCGCCGTCGGGGCGATACCAGCGGCCGATCCAGCTCAGCGCACCGGCCAGCATGAAGGCCGCCATCTTCGGGTCGCAGGGCGCCAGCGCGCCTTCGGCCACGCCCTCTTCGATCAGCCGGCGGAAATGCCCGTCGATGCCGGCCTTGAGGCGGCGCAGTTCCTTCTTGAGCGGGTCGGGCAGCGGGTCTTCGCCGATGCGGATCACGCACATGCCGAAGTCCTGCGTGACCACGCCCGAGTAGATGCGCATGCAGGCCTTGAGCTGGTCGATGGCGCTGCCGCCCGCGGCGCGCACCTCGCCGATGCCGGTCTGCATGAGGTCGAGCGCCATCTTCACGCACTCGAGCAGGATCTGGTCCTTGTTCTCGATGTAGTAGTACAGCGTGGGCTTGCTCACGTTGAGCCGCTCGGCAATGTCGTCGAGCGAGGTCGCGTGGAAGCCGCGCTCGTTGAAGAGCTGGGCGGCCGTGCGCAACACGGCCATGCGCTTCACTTCGCGCTGCTGCGCGCGGCGGTCGGCGGGCGCCCACGGAGAGGCAGGCGCTGGAGCAGGAACGGCGGAGGAACGGGGCATGGGGTTTGTGCGGGCGGGGAAAGTCCCGATGCCGCGACCTGCGGCGAACACGGACATTACCGGCCAGTAGGAATTTTACGGGCCAGTAGCATTTCGCTGCTGGACACAAACCCTGACCTTGCGGCGCGCCCCTTAGCCATGCCTGACGAGACTCGACGGGAACCCTCCATTTCGGCCCCCTCCGCCACGGCCCCGGTGCTGCAGGCCGAGGCGTTGACGCTGGCATTCGGCGGCGTGAAAGCGCTCACCAACGTCGGCTTCAGCGTCGCGCCCGGCTCCATCACCGCGGTGATCGGGCCCAACGGCGCGGGCAAGACCTCGCTGTTCAACACCATCTCGGGCTTCTACAAGCCCTCGCAGGGCCGCGTGCTGTTCGAGGGCGCGGACATCACCCGCCTGCCCGCCCCCAAGCGCGCCGCGCTGGGCCTGGCGCGCAGCTTCCAGAACATCGCGCTGTTCCGCGGCATGACCGTGCTCGACAACATCAAGCTCGGCCGCCATGCGCACCTGAAGACCCACGTGTTCGACGCCCTCTTCTACCTGGGCCGCGCGCGCCGCGAAGAGGCCGAGCTGCGCCGCGACGTCGAAGAACGCATCATCGATTTCCTCGAGATCGACCACATCCGCCACGCCTCGGTGGCCGCCCTGCCCTACGGCCTGCAGAAGCGCGTGGAAATGGCGCGCGCGCTGGCCATGCAGCCCAAGGTGCTGATGCTCGACGAGCCCGTGGCCGGCATGAACCGCGAGGAAACCGAAGACATGGCGCGCTTCATCCTCGACGTGCGGCGCGAGTGGGGCATCACGGTGCTGATGGTCGAGCACGACATGGGCATGGTGATGGACCTGTCGGACCACGTGGTGGTGCTCAACTTCGGCCAGGTCATTGCACAAGGCACACCGGCGCAGGTGCAGGCCGACCCCGAAGTGATCCGCGCCTACCTCGGCGCGGGCGATGTCGGCGAGCTGCGTCGCCGGCTGCGCGGCGAAGCCACGGCAGGAGTCGCCTGATGGATTGGGCCTACCTCTTCGAGATCGCGCTCACCGGCATTGCCGGCGGCGGCCTGTATGCGCTGGCGGCGCTGGCCTTCGTGCTGGTCTACAAGGCGACGCGCGTGGTCAACATCGCCATCGGCGAGATGCTGATGGTCGGCGCCTACCTGTTCTTCACCTTCGCGGCGAGCTTCTCGCTGCCGATCTGGATGGCGGTGCTGGGCTCGGTGATCGGCACCGGCCTGCTGGGCGCGGTGATCGAGCGCACCATGATCCGCCCGCTGCTGGGCGAGCCGCCGATCTCGGTGTTCATGGTGACGGTGGGGCTGGCGTCGATCCTCGTCGGGCTGGTCGAGATCATCTGGACCGCCGACCAGCGCCGCCTGCCCGAGTTCCTGCCCAACACCCCCGTGATGGTCGGCGAGGCCTTCCTGGCGCCGAAGATCGCTTATGGCGCGCTGATCGCGGTGGTGCTGATCGGGCTCGTGCTGCTGCTGTTCCGCTTCTGGCGCGGCGGCGTGGCGCTGCGGGCCACGGCCTCGGACCAGGCGGCGGCGTACTCGATGGGCATCCACGTGCCGCGCGTGTTCTCGCTGGCCTGGGTGGCCTCGTCCATGATCGCGGCGGTGGCCGGCATCATCGTCGGCGCCATCGGCGGCATCTCGTCGTCGATGGGCGTGTTCGGGCTGTCGGTGCTGGTGGTGGTGATCGTCGGCGGGCTCGACAGCGTGCTCGGCGCGCTGGTCGGCGGCGTGCTCATCGGGCTGATCGAAGCGCTGGCCGGCTCCTACCTCGGCGGCGAATACAAGCTGCTCGCCACCTTCATCGTGCTGGTGTTCGTGCTGATGGTGCGGCCTTACGGCCTCTTCGGCACGCACGAGATCGAGAGACTCTAGCCATGCGCATCGGCACCCTCAAGCAAAGCTACACCGCCGACGCGGCGCTGTTCGATTCGCGCACGCAGAAGGTGTGGCTCGCGATCGGCACGGCGCTGCTCGTGTTGTTCCCTTTCATGGCCAGCGACTACTGGCTTTACCTCGCGTGCCTCGTCGCCATCAACGTCGCGAGCGCCACGGGCCTGAACATCCTCACGGGCTACACGGGCCTCGTGAGCCTCGGGCAGGCCGCGTTCATGGGCCTGGGTGCCTACACCGTCGCGATCATGCAGACGCGGCTGGGCACGCCCTTCCTTCTGAACATCCTCGCGGGCGGCGTGGTCGCGATGCTCGGCGGGTTGATCGTCGGCATTCCGTCGCTGCGCGTGAAGGGCCTGTACCTGGCGATCGCGACCATCGCGGCCTCGTTCATCACGCACTTCCTGTTCGCCAACCTCAAGCTCACGGGCGGCACCACCGGCATCTCGCTGCCGCCCGCGCAGCTCTTCGGCCTGCCGCTGGACACGTCGTTCCGCCTGTACTGGGTGATCGTTCCGGTGATGGTGCTCATGGTGCTCGGCGCGGCCAACCTGTTCCGCACGCGCGTGGGGCGCGCCTTCATCGCCATCCGCGACCGCGACATCTCGGCCGAGGTGCTGGGCATTCCGCTGCTGCGCTACAAGCTGCTGTCGTTCGGGCTCTCGTCGTTCTACGCGGGCGTGGCGGGCGGGCTGTGGGCCTACTTCTTCCGTGTGGTCACGCCCGAGAGCTTTCCGCTGCTGATGTCGATCTTCTTCCTGGCCGCCATCATCGTCGGCGGCATGGGCACCATCCTGGGCGGCATCTTCGGCGCCGTGTTCATGACCATGGTGCCCGAACTGCTCAAGCTGGTGGTCGACCTGCTGCCGGGCGGCGTCGAGATGACCGTGTTCCTCTCGCCGGTGCGCACCGTCGTCTTCGGCCTGCTGATCGTCGGATTTCTGGTGTTCGAGCCGCACGGGCTCGCAGAAGTGTGGCGGCGCATACGCCGCTTTTTCCATCTATGGCCGTTTCGTAACTAGAACCAGGAGACAAGCATGCCCAACACACCGAAGAAGCTTTCCCCCCACCGCCGCGCCCTGCTGATCGCCGCAGGTCTCGCGGCCGCCGTGCCGTTCGCGAATGCGCAAGGCAATGAAGACATCGTCATCGGCGGCTCGATTCCCATGACCGGCGTGTTCGCCTTCGCGGGCGTGGGCATCAACGCCGGCATTGCCGACTACGTGAAGATCGTCAACGACGCGGGCGGCATCAAGGGCCGCAAGCTGCGCTACGTGCCGGAAGACACGGGCTACAAGGTCGACGTGTCGGTGGCGGCCTTCAAGAAGATCACGAGCCAGAACAAGGTCAACCTCTACTACGGCGACTCCACCGGTTTCTCGAAGACCATCAACCCCGAGCTCGACCGCGGCGGCCAGATCCTGATGGCGGGCGCCTCGTTTGCCACCGAGCTCAACGACCCGGCCAAGTACCCGAACCAGTTCCTGGTCGGCCCCGACTACACCGAGCAGATCGGCATCCTGCTGCGCCACATCGCCAAGGAAAAGCCGGGCGCGAAGGTGGCCTTCGTGTACTCCGATTCCGAGTTTGGCCGCGACCCGATCGAGGCCAGCGAAGCCGCTGCCAAGAAGCTGGGCCTGAGCGTGCCGGTGAAGCTCATGACGCCCGCGGGCAGCGTCGACGTGTCGACCGAGGTCATCAAGCTGCGCCGCGCCGCGCCCGACTACACGATCTTCCACGGCTACATCCTCGCGCCCATTCCCGAGTTCGTGCAGCAGGGCAAGCAGATGGGCATGACCAGCAAGTGGATGGGCACCTTCTGGACCATGGACAGCTCCACCGTCATGAAGATGGGCGAAGGCGGCGACGGCTTCATGGGCGTCATGCCCTACCGCTACTACTACGACACCACGGCCAAGGCGCCGATGCTCGACAAGATCCGCGCACTGCGCCCCGAGTACCAGAGCACGGCCTACACGCAGGGCTTCCTCACGGCGATGCTGTTCACCGAGGCCGCCAAGCGCACGCTCGACGCCGGCAAGCCGCTCGACGGCAAGAACCTGAAGGCCGCGCTCAACACCATCAAGGACTTCGACACCGGCGGGATCATCGGCACGCCGATCACCATCAAGGGAAACTCGATCCCCGTGGGCCGCGTCTACAAGGCCGACATGAAGGCGCAGAAGATGGTGCCGGCGTCGGACTGGATCGCACTGAACTGATCGACACGATGGACGCGCGCGCGGCACCGCCCGACCTCGTGTTGGAGGTCAACAACATCGAGGTGGTCTACAACAAGGTCGTGCAGGTGCTGCGCGGCCTGTCGCTGGCCGTGCCGCGCGGGCAGATCGTGGCGCTGCTGGGCAGCAACGGCGCGGGCAAGTCGACCACGCTGAAGGCGGTGTCGGGCCTGCTCGCGCTGGAAGACGGCGAGGTCGAGGCCGGCCGCATCGTGTTCGACGGCGCACCGACCGAACGGCTCGCGCCGCAGCAGCTGGTGCGGCGCGGCCTCAGCCATGTGATGGAAGGCCGCCGCGTGTTCGAAGACCTCACGGTCGAAGAGAACCTGGTCGCCGCGACCTATGCGCTGACGGGGCGCGCGGGCGCCGCGCCCGCGTCGCGCAACTTCGACGACGTCTATGCCTACTTCCCTCGCCTGCACGAGCGCCGCAAGGGCCTCGCGGGCTACCTCTCGGGCGGCGAGCAGCAGATGCTCGCCATCGGCCGCGCGCTGGTCGCGCAGCCCCAATTGATATTGCTCGACGAGCCCTCGCTGGGCCTGTCGCCCAAGCTGGTCGAGGACATCTTCACGATCATCGCGCGCATCAACGCCGAGCGCGGTACCTCGATGCTGCTGGTGGAACAGAACGCCAGCGTGGCACTGGCCATTGCGCACACGGGCTACATCATGGAAAGCGGCAAGGTCGTGATCGACGGCAGCGCCGAGCGCCTCGCGGCCGACCCCGATGTGCGCGAGTTCTATCTCGGCGTGGGCGGCAGCGGCGAATCGCGCAGCTTCCGCGAGCTGAAGCACTACAAGCGCCGCAAGCGCTGGCTGTCATGACGACCCCGACGACGAACGTGCTCCCTTCGCTCACGCTGCCGCAGATGCTGCGCGAGCAGGCGCGCCTGCAGCCGCAGCGCATCGCGATCCGGCAGAAGGACTTCGGCATCTGGCACCCGCTGGACTGGGCCGGCTACCTGCAGCGCGCCAGCCGCTTCGGCCTGGGCCTGCATGCAATGGGCCTCGCACCGGGCGGGCACCTGGGCGTCATTTCCGAGAACCGCGTCGAATGGCTGCTCGCGCAGATGGGCGCGGGGCTCATCGGCGCCGTGACCGTGGGTGTGTACCCCACCAGCCCGAGCAACGAGGTCGCCTACGTGGTCGGCCATGCCGACATCGAGGTGATCGTCTGCGAAGACCAGGAGCAGACCGACAAGGTGCTCGACGCGCTCGACCAATTGCCGCGCCTGCGCAAGATCATCGTGATCGAGACCAAGGGCCTCGCGAGCTACCCGCCCGAGGTGCGCGAGCGCATCGCGACCTTTGCGGAGGTTGAGCAGGCCGGCGCCGACGTGCTCGCACGCGACGGCACAGCGCTCATCGACGCCGCCCTGCAACGCCAGACGCTCGCCGACATCGGTTTGATGATCTACACCTCGGGCTCCACCGGCAAGCCCAAGGGCGCGATGATTTCGTACCGCAACATCCGCGGTGTCGTGCCCGGCATCGTCGAGCGGCTGGCTCTCGACGGCGGCACCACGCACCTGTCGTACCTGCCGCTGTGCCACGTGGCCGAGCAGATGCTCACGGCCTTCGTGCCGCTGTACCTGGGCTCGCAGGTCAACTTCGGCGAATCGATCCGCACCGTGCAGGAAGACCTGCGCGAGGTCGCGCCCACCATGTTCCTCGGCGTGCCGCGCATCTGGGAAAAGCTGCACGCGGGCATCAGCATCAAGATGCAGGAAGCCGGCGGATTGCAGCGCGCGCTGTTCCGCAAGGCCATCGAGGCCTGCGCACCGCTGGCCGAGAAGCCGCGCAGCGCCTGGACGCTGGCCGAACGCGGCCGCTTCGCCCTCGCCTACTGGACCGTGCTGCGCGCGCTGCAGAACTTCATCGGCCTGCGCCGCGCGCGCATCGCGCTCACGGGCGCGGCGCCGATTCCGGCGGACGTGGTGCGCTTCTTTCGCACACTGGGCGTGCCGCTGGTCGAGGTGTATGGGCTCACCGAATCGACCGGCATGGTCTCGGGCCACCGCGCGGACGCCGTGACCATCGGCACCGTCGGCCCGCCCACGCAGGGCACCGAGCACCGCGTGGGCGAAGCGGGCGAGTTGCTGGTGCGCGGCGACATGGTGTTCGAGGGCTACTACAAGAACCCCGAGGCCACGGCCTCATCGATCCGCGACGGCTGGCTGCACACGGGCGACGTGGTGCGCGAGGAAGCCGGCGGCCAGCTGCGCATCGTCGATCGGCTGAAGGACATCATGATCACCGCCGGCGGCAAGAACCTCACGCCCTCGGAGATCGAGAACACCATGAAGGGCAGCCCCTTCATCAAGGAATGCATCGTGGTGGCGGACGGCCGCAAGTTCGTCGGCGCGCTGCTGCAGATCGACTACGAGACGGTCGGCAAATGGGCCGAGGCCCAGCGCCTGCCCTTCACGCACTTTCGCTCACTGGTGGAAGAACCCAAGGTGCGCGCGCTGATCGAGGCCGAAGTGGCGCGCGGCAACGGGAAGCTGGCGCAGGTGTCGCAGATCAGACGTTTTCATCTGCTCACCAAAGAGTTGGACCATGACGACGGTGAAGTCACCGCGACCATGAAGGTGCGGCGCTCCAGCATCTACAAGGCTTACGCCGACGAGATCGAGGCGCTGTACAGCGCCTGATCGAGAAGAAAGAGGTTCAGTCGCCGCGCACGGGCCGGGCCCGCACATCGGTCACATCGTCGGCCGGGCCCAGCACGACCGGGCTGCGCACCGACTCGCCGCGCGCACGGGCGCTGACCACGTCGGCCGCCGTGGGCTCGGCGGGCTGCTGTGCCGCATGGCGAAATCGGTCGAAGCCCGAGCGGGGGTTGAAACGCATGACCCAGGGCGTCACGGGCTTGCCCGTGAGACGCCCCCAGGCGTAGCGCACACCCCACACCGCCGCCAGCAGCAGGGCCGCCACGGCCAGGCTGGCCGCGAAGACCAGCCCCAGGAGCAGAAGAATGACGCGAAGAATGAAGTTCATCATCCGACTTTAGGCCGATGCAGCCGCCGTTGGTTCCCCGCCCTTGCGGAACGAAAACTGGCCCGGCGACTGGATCGGGTCGGTTTCGACCTCGATCATGTCCTTCGGCCCGAAGCTGCCGTCGAGCAGCAGCCGCGAGAGCGGGTTCTCGATGCGCTGCTGGATGGCGCGCTTGAGCGGACGCGCACCGAACACCGGGTCGAAGCCGACCTTGGCGATTTCGGCCAGCGCCGCGGGCGACACCTCCAGGCCCAGGTCCATCTTCGCCAGACGTGCCTTCAGCACCTTGAGCTGGATCGCAGCGATCGATTCGATGTTCTTCGCGTCGAGCGCGTGGAACACGACCGTTTCGTCGATGCGGTTCAGGAACTCGGGGCGGAAGTAGTTCTTCAACTCGTCCCACACCGCTTCCTTGATGTCCTCGCTCGGCTGACCCACCATCGCCTGGATGATCGGCGAGCCGATGTTGCTGGTCATCACGATCACGGTGTTCTTGAAGTCCACGGTGCGGCCCTGGCCATCCGTGAGGCGACCGTCGTCGAGCACCTGCAGCAGCACGTTGAACACGTCGGGGTGGGCCTTCTCGACCTCGTCGAGCAGCACCACGCTGTAGGGCTTGCGGCGCACGGCTTCCGTGAGGTAGCCGCCCTCTTCGTAGCCCACGTAGCCCGGCGGTGCGCCGATCAGGCGGGCGACCGAATGCTTCTCCATGAACTCGCTCATGTCGATGCGGATCAGGTGGTCTTCGCTGTCGAACAGGAAGCCCGCGAGCGCCTTGCACAGCTCGGTCTTGCCCACGCCCGTGGGGCCGAGGAACAGGAACGAACCCGTGGGGCGGTTCGGGTCAGACAGGCCCGAGCGCGAACGGCGGATCGCATTCGCGACCGCACCGATGGCCTCGTCCTGGCCGACCACGCGCTCGTGCAGCTTGTCTTCCATGACGAGCAGCTTGTCGCGCTCGCCCTGCATCAGCTTGGCGACCGGAATGCCGGTGGCACGTGCCACGACCTCGGCGATTTCTTCCGCGCCGACCTGCGTACGCAGCAGCGTGGGCGCGCTGGACTTGCCCTTGTTCGCCTCGCTTTCTTCGGCTTCCTTCAGGCGCTTTTCGAGCGCCGGCAGTTGGCCGTATTGCAGCTCGGCGACCTTGTTGAAGTCGCCCTTGCGCTTCCACTCTTCGATCTGGAACTTGATCTTGTCGATGTCTTCGCGCACATGCGCGCTGCCCTGGGCCTGGGCCTTCTCGGCCTGCCAGATCTCGTCGTAGTCGGCGATTTCCTTTTGCAGCTTGGTGATCTCGTCCTCGATGAGGCCGAAGCGCTTCTGCGAGGCTTCGTCCTTCTCGCGGCGCACGGCTTCGCGCTCGATCTGCAGCTGGATCAGGCGGCGGTCGAGGCGGTCCATGACCTCGGGCTTGGAGTCCATCTCGATCTTGATCTTGGCCGCGGCCTCGTCGATCAGGTCGATGGCCTTGTCGGGCAGGAAGCGGTCGGTGATGTAGCGGTCAGACAGCTCGGCCGCGGCCACGATGGCCGGGTCGGTGATCTGCACGCCGTGGTGCACTTCGTACTTCTCTTGCAGGCCGCGCAGGATGGCGATGGTGGCCTCCACAGTGGGCTCGCCCACGATGATCTTCTGGAAGCGGCGCTCCAGTGCGGCATCTTTCTCGATGTACTTGCGGTATTCGTCCAGCGTGGTGGCGCCGACGCAGTGCAGTTCGCCACGCGCAAGCGCGGGCTTGAGCATGTTGCCCGCATCCATCGCGCCCTCGGCCTTGCCGGCGCCGACCATGGTGTGCAGCTCGTCGATGAAGACGATGGTCTGGCCTTCGTCCTTCGCGAGTTCGTTGAGCACGGTCTTCAGGCGTTCTTCGAACTCACCGCGGAACTTGGCGCCCGCGAGCAGCGCGGCCATGTCGAGCGACAGCACGCGCTTGCCCTTGAGCGAATCGGGCACCTCGCCCGCGACGATGCGCTGCGCGAGGCCTTCGACGATGGCGGTCTTGCCCACGCCGGGTTCGCCGATGAGCACGGGGTTGTTCTTGGTGCGGCGTTGCAGCACCTGGATGGCACGGCGGATTTCTTCGTCGCGGCCGATGACCGGATCGAGCTTGCCCAGGCGGGCACGCTCGGTGAGGTCCATGCAGTATTTCTTGAGGGCTTCGCGCTGGCCTTCGGCATCGGCGCTGTTCACGCCCTGCCCGCCGCGCACGGCCTCGATGGCCGACTCGAGCGACTTGCGGCTCAGGCCATTTTCTTTGGCGAGCTTGCCGATGTCGGCCTTGCTGTCGGCCACGGCCAGCAGAAAGAGTTCGCCCGCAATGAACTGGTCATTGCGCTTGATGGCTTCCTTCTCGGTCGCCTGCAGCAGCTTGCCCAGCTCGGGGCCGACCTGCACGATGTCGTGGCCCTGCACCTGGGGCAGTTTCTTGATGGCGCCTTCGGCGGCCTGCAGCAGCCCGGGCACGTTGACGCCGGCACGCTCCAGCAGGGCACGCGGGCCATCGTCCTGGCGCAGCATCGCGACCAGCAGGTGGGCCGGTTCGATGTAGGCGTTGTCGTTGCCGAGCGCCAGCGTCTGGGCGTCGCTCAGTGCTTCCTGAAATTTGGTGGTGAGTTTGTCTTGTCGCATGGTGGTATTCCTGCATCCAAAATAGGGCTGTTCGGGCACGATTCAAGGTTGCGAATCGGATTTGCACCCTGGGCACGGGTATTGCACCGGGCCCCGCACCTTCTTGCCACAGGCATTTCTCTCTTTATCTCGAATGGAGTCGATCATGGTTTTTTCAATGCAGCGCGTCCAACCGATGCGCCGCGCGTTCAGCGTGGGTCTTTTGGCGGCTGCCCTGGGCATGGCCGGGCTGGCACAGGCCCAGAGCGGCACGCCGGTGCGCATCCTTGTGGGCTTTCCCGCCGGCGCGGGCACCGACGCGATTGCGCGCACCCTGGGCGAAAAGCTCAAGGACGTGCTGGGCGTGCCCGTGGTGGTCGAGAACCGCGCGGGTGCGGGCGGCCAGATTGCGGCGCAGGCGCTGAAGGCCGCACCGGCCGACGGCCACACGCTGTTCCTGTCGCATGACCACTCCATTTCGATCCTGCCGCAGGTGGTGAAGAACCCGGGCTTCAACCCGGCCACTGACTTCGTGCCCGTGGCCGGCTTTGCCACCTTTGCCAACGTGCTGGCGGTGTCGGGCGGCACGCCGGCCAAGAGCATCGACGAGTACGTGAAGTGGGTTCGCACGCAAAAGGGCGGTAAGGAAACGATCGGCGTGCCGGCACCGGCGTCGATCCCCGAGTTCCTCGTGAAGATGATCTCGGACAAGTACAAGATCGACGTGCAGCCCGCACCGTATCGCGGCAGCGCGCCCATGACGGCCGACATGCTGGGCAACCAGATCACGGCGGGCATCGCCTCGGTGCCGGACTTCATCGAGAACCACCGCGCGGGCAAGGTGCGCATCGTGGCCTCCATCGGCGCGAAGCGCCAGGCGCTGCTGCCGAACGTGCCGACCTTCACCGAGCTGGGCTTTGCGAACCTGGAAGACCTGCCCTACTACGGCATCTTCGCGCCGGTCGGCACGCCGCAAGCGGTCATCGACAAATACGGCGACGCGCTGCAGAAGGTGCTTGCCATGCCCGACGTGAAGCAGAAGCTCACCACCATGGGCCTGACGGTCGGCTACGAGCCCCAGGGCCAGTTCGCGGGCCGCGTGCGCACTTACACGCAGACCTGGGAAAAGATCATCCAGGCGAGCGGCTTCAAGCCCTGAGCTGTTTCGAAACGACGGGCGGGCTGAGGGGGCCTCCGTCACATGGGTGATATTCCGGCCCGGTGGGGTCCCTCTACGATGGGACCTCACCTTTCAAAAAACAAAGCCGGAGACACATCCCTCATGCAATTCACGACCCTCGCCGCCTCCCTGGCGGCCGCGCTGCTGCTTGGCGCCTGCGGCAGCACCGCCCCCATTTCCCCTGCCGAAGTCGGCGAATTGCGTCCGGGCTCGGGCTACCTCAAGGGCTACCTGCCCATCGCCGAACTGCCCGACAGCCTCGCCCTGCTGCCGGCGCCTCCGGCCGAGGGCTCGGCCGCATTGGCAGCCGATGGCGCCACCTTCCGCGCGCTCACGGCCCTGCAGGGCACGCCGCGCGGCGCACTGGCGGTGCAGGACGCCAACCTCAAGTTTCCGAAGGCCGCCGAGGTGTTCTCGTGCGCGCTGGGCATGCCCATCTCCGAGCAGGCCACGCCGAACCTGAACATGCTGCTGCGTCGCACGCTGGCCGATGCCGGCTCGGCCACCTACAAGGCCAAGAACACCTACAACCGCACGCGCCCCTTCGTCGCCTTCAAGACCGGCAGCTGCACGCCCGCTGAAGAAGCCTCGCTGGCCAAGGACGGCTCCTACCCCTCAGGGCACTCGGCCGTGGGCTGGGCCTGGGCGCTGGTGCTGACGGAACTCGCGCCCGAACGCGGCGATGCGCTGCTGCAGCGCGGCCGGGCCTTCTCACAGAGCCGCGCGATCTGCGGCGTGCACTGGCAAAGCGACATCGAGAACGGACGGCTGGTCGGCGCGGCGACGGTGGCGAAGCTGCACACGAACCCAGTGTTCCAGGCGCAGATGGCGGGCGCCCGGTCGGAGATTGCGAAGGCACGCGCGGCGGGTGCCGTGCCCGCTCAGGATTGCAGTGCGGAAGCGAAGGCACTGGCGACCTCGGCGCTGATCGCGCCGTAAGTCTCGAACGCGCCGAACGCGCCGCTCAGGTGGCGCTGTTCGAGGCCGCGATACCCCAGCGTGCCAGCGCCTCGTCGTCGGTCACGCGGGCATCGACCCAGCGGGCGCCCTCGGGCGTCTGCTCCTTCTTCCAGAACGGCGCCTGGGTCTTCAGGTAGTCCATCAGGAACTCGCAGGCCTGGAAGCTCTGGCCGCGGTGGGCGGACACCACCGCCACCATCATGATCTGGTCGAGCGGCTGCAGCAGCCCCACGCGGTGGATCACGCGCGCGCCGAGGATGTCGAAGCGCTTGTGGGCGGCGTCGATCATGGCCTCGATGGCCTTCTCGGTCATTCCGGGGTAGTGCTCCAGCTCCATCGACGCGATGGTGCTGCCGTCGTTGCGGTCTCTGACCGTGCCTACAAAACTGCAGACGGCACCCACGCGTTTGTCGCCAGCGCGCAACGTGGCGACCTCTTCAGAGAGATCGAAATCGGCCGTCTGGATCGAAACACGCGCAACGCTCATGTCCGAATTGTGGCATCGCGCTAGACTGCTGCAATGCCTTGCCTCGCCGCGTTCTCCCTGCTGCTGTCGCAGCCCGAGAGCCGCTGCGCGCGCCAAGGCTGCAAAGCCAAAAAACCAAAGCTCGTCTGACCGGAGCCGAGGTTCCGTCGTCGGATGAGCGACGGAACCCTGCCAAGGCTTTGGCCCCTCTTGGGTTGCGCGCGCATCGGACGGTGGTTCTTTCCATCGGTCGATTCCTGAAAGGAAGCCTGCGTGCCACATCAACAACCAACCGCCGACACCCCCACCGATTTCTCGGGCCTGTGGGTCGCCCTCGTCACCCCGTTCCGTGATGGCGCGGTCGACCACACCGCCCTGGCGGCGCTCGTCCGGCGGCTTGCCGACGACGGCGTGACCGGCTTCGTGCCCTGCGGCTCGACCGGTGAAGCCGCCGCGCTCGACGAGGCCGAACAGCTGGCCGTGCTCGACACCGTGCTGACCGCCGCGGGCGGCCTGCCGGTCGTCATGGGCGTGTCGGGCTACCACCTGGGCAAGGCCAAGGCGTGGGCGCGCAAGCTCTCGGAACGCCCGCTGGCGGGCCTGCTGGTGTCCGCACCGCACTACATCCGTCCGTCGCAAGCCGGCGTACTCGAGTGGTTCCACGCCATCGCCGATGCCAGCACGGTGCCGGTGCTGGTCTACGACATCCCCTACCGCACCGGCGTGACCATCGCGCGCGAGACGCTGCTGGCGCTGGCCGAGCACCCGCGCATCCGCGGCATCAAGGACTGCGGCGGCGACATGGCCAAGACGCGCGCAGTGATCGCCGATGGCCGGCTGCAGGTGCTCACGGGCGAAGACCACCAGATCTTCGCCACCATGGCCGAAGGCGGCGTGGGCGCCATCGCAGCCAGCGGCCATGTGCAGACGAAGCGCCTCGTGCGGCTGGTGCGCCTGCTGGCCGAGAACCGGCTGGCCGAGGCGCGCGCCGAATGGCAGCCGCTGCAACCGCTGCTGGAGATGCTGTTTGCCGAACCGAACCCGGGCCCGCTGAAGGCGCTGCTGGCGCATGCGGGCGAACTGCGTGACGAGCTGCGCTCGCCGATGACGCGCGCGTCGGACGGCCTGCGCGAGCGCCTCGTGGCGCTGGACGCGCGGCTCAGCCGCCCGTGACGGGCGGGAAGAACGCGACTTCGCAGTCGTCGCTGAGTGCGGCGGCTTCGTCGCTCATGGCCTGGTCGAGCGCCATGCGCACGGCCTTGCCGCGTGCGAGCGCGGCAGCGTAGGCACCGCCACGGGCGATGAGTTCGTCGCGCAGAGCCGCGAGGGTGCCGGCCTGCGTGTCGACGGTTTCGCCGCTGCTGGACAGTGCCTCGCGCACCGAGGCGAAATAACGGATGCGGACCTTCATGGAGAGATTCAGCCGAGCAGCGATGCGAGGGGAATGAAGTTCACGGTGTCGCCGGCCTTGATGGTCCGGCCCGCCGGGTTTTCCACCAGGCCGTCGCCCCAGACCATCGAGGTGAGCACGCCCGAACTCTGGTTGGCGAACAGGTCGAGCCCGCCTGCCGCGTTGCGCCGCACGCGCAGGAACTCGCGGCGCTTGTCGGCACGCAGCCAGTCGAAATCGGCACGCAGCGGCACGGCCTCGGGCGTCACGCGCGTGGCTCCCTGCAGCGTGAGCAAAAAGGGCCGCACCAGCATCAGGAAGGTCAGGAAGCTCGACACCGGGTTGCCGGGCAGCCCCGTGACATGGCACGCGCCCTGCTCGTTGCTGCGCGCGATCGAGCCGTAGGCGAAAGGCTTGCCGGGCTTCATCGACAGCGACCACAGCTGCAGCTCGCCGAGCGACTGCAGTGCGGCGCGGATGTGGTCTTCTTCGCCCACCGAGACGCCGCCGGTCGTGATGATCAGGTCGCTCGTCTCGGCCGCATCGCGCAGCGCGGCGATGGTGGCATCGCGGTTGTCGGGCACGATGCCCAGGTCGTTCACCTCGCAGCCCAGGCGATGCAGCAGCGCGCGCATGAAGAAGCGGTTCGAGTTGTAGATCGCGCCGGGCTTCATCGCGTCGGGTGCGACCTCGCCGGGCATCACCAGTTCGTCTCCGGTGGACAACATGGCCACGCGCGGCTTGCGCGCGACCTGCAGCGTGTCGAAGCCGACGCTGGCGGCCAGGCCGAGCGCGGCGGGCGTGAGGCGTTCACCGCGCTTGAGCACCACGTCGCCCGAGGCCACGTCTTCACCCGCGCGGCGGACCCATTGGCCAGCCACGGGCGCGATGGCGATGCGCACCGAACCCAGGCCACCTTCCTGCGGCGTGGCGGTCGTGTCTTCCTGCATGACGACCGCGTCGGCGCCCTCCGGAATCTGCGCGCCCGTGAAGATGCGCGCCGCCGTGCCGGCCGCGAGCGGCGTGCCAACGGTGCCTGCGGGGATGCGCTGTGCGACCGCCAGCTCGGTACCGGGCGTGGCGCAATCGGCCGCGCGCACGGCATAACCGTCCATCGCGCTGTTGTCGCGCGGCGGCACGGTGAGGCCCGAGACGAGGTCCTGCGCCAGCACGCGCCCGTCGGCGTCGAAGGTGCCGACGCTTTCGGTCGACAGCACCGGCTGCGCCTTCGCGAGCAGCACCGCGATCGCTTCATCGAGCGGCATCAGCGGCGGGCGCAAGGACGAGGCGGCGAAGGGAACGGGGGAAGAGTCAGCCATGGTGTTCGGGGTTGTAGTCGAAGCGCTCGCCGCTGTCGATCAACCACGTCGCAATGGCCTCGGCGTCGTTGAGGTCGAGCACCGGGCGCGCCGTGGGCTCGGGCAGGCCGGCCGGTGCGTCGGTGGCGATGGCCGTGACGAAAGGGTCGTCGATGTACAGCGCAGGGCGCGGCGCCTCGCCGTCGCCGGTCGGGCGCCAGACCTCGATCTTGTGCACGTCGCTGTGCCGGAAGCCCTCGACCAGCACCCAGTCGACCGCCGGGTGCAACTCGGCGATCAGCTGGTGCACCGTGAGGTCCGCCGGCACCTCGAACTCGCGCATGAGTGCGAGGCGCTTGTCGGACGCGACGACCACCTCGAAGGCCCCGGCCTGCCGGTGGCGCCAGGTGTCCTTGCCGGGATGGTCGACGTCGAACTTGTGGTGCGCGTGCTTCACCACCGACACGCGCAGGCCGCGCTGCTTGAGCACGGGGATCAGGCGCTCCACCAGCGTGGTCTTGCCTGCGCCGGAGTAACCGGCGAAGCCGACGACCTTCATGCCGTGGCCGTCCGCGTCAGTCGCAGTGCTCGGCGATGTAGGCCTTGACGGCCTCGGCATCGGCCGGCAGCTGGACCACGCGCTTGGGCAAGGCTTCGATGCCTTCGAACTTCTTCGGGCGCGTGGGCTCTTCGCCCAGCGCCTCGACCACCGTGGATGCGAACTTGATCGGCAGTGCGGTTTCGAGCACCACCATCGGCACGCCGGGCACCAGTTGCTCGCGCGCGGCCTTGAGGCCGTCGGCCGTGTGCGGGTCGATCAGCGTGGCAAAGCGCTTCTCGGTGTCGCGGATCATCGCGAGCCGGTCGGCGTGCGTGCTGCGCCCGCTGCGAAAGCCGAAGCGCTCGGCGGCCTGCTTGAACGCCGGGTCGGCGCTCAGGTCGAAGCTGCCCCGCAGGCCCAGGTCGTCCACGAACAGCTGGCGCAGGCGGGCTGCATCGCGACCGACCAGGTCGAACACGAAGCGCTCGAAGTTGCTGGCCTTGCTGATGTCCATCGACGGGCTCGAGGTTTCGTGCGTATCGACCGCCGCGCGCACGCGGTACACGCCGGTGCGGAAGAACTCGTCGAGCACGTCGTTCTCGTTGGTGGCGACCACCAGCGTCTGGATCGGCAGGCCCATCATGCGTGCCACGTGGCCCGCGCAGACGTTGCCGAAGTTGCCCGAAGGCACGGTGAAGCTCACGGGCTTGTCGTTGCTCGCCGTGGCCTGGAAGTAGCCCGCGAAGTAATAGACGACCTGCGCCAGCAGGCGCGCCCAGTTGATCGAGTTGACCGTGCCGATGCGGTACTTGCGCTTGAAGCCCAGGTCGTTCGAAACCGCCTTGACGATGTCCTGGCAGTCGTCGAACACGCCGGTGATGGCGATGTTGTGGATGTTGGCGTCTTGCAGGCTGAACATCTGCGCCTGCTGGAACGGGCTCATGCGGCCGTCGGGCGAGGTCATGAAGACGCGCACGCCCTTCTTGCCGCGCATGGCGTACTCGGCCGCGCTGCCGGTGTCGCCGCTGGTCGCGCCCAGGATGTTGAGCTCGGCGCCGCGGCGGGCCAGTTCGTACTCGAACAGGTTGCCCAGCAGCTGCATCGCCATGTCCTTGAAGGCCAGCGTGGGGCCGTTGGACAGGGCTTCCAGGTACACGCCGTCTTCGAGCTCGCGCAGCGGCACGATCTCGTCGGAGCCGAACACTTCGGCCGTGTAGGTCTTCGCGCAGATCGCCTTCAGGTCGGCCGCAGGAATGTCGTCGATGTACAGCGAGAGGATCTCGAAGGCCAGCTCGTTGTACGGCAGCGCGCGCCATTTGGCGAGCGTGGCGGCGTCGACCTCCGGGTACGTCTCGGGCAGGTACAGGCCGCCATCAGGCGCGAGGCCTTCGAGGAGGATGTCGCAGAAGCGCTTGCGGTCGGGGTGGCCGCGGGTGCTCAGGTAGTTCACTTCAACTCTTCCTTGCGGATGCGCACGATGGGTTCGAGCACGGTCGGCAGCGCCTGCAGTTCGGCCATGACGTCGTCGACGGTGCCCTCGCGCGCGTCGTGCGTGAGGATGATGAGGTCGGTCTGCGTGGAGCCTTCGCCACCCACTTCGTCGGCCTCGCGCTGGAGCACGGCGTCGATGCTGATGCCGGCGGTGGCCAGCAGGCCCGTCACCTTGGCGAGCACGCCGGCCTGGTCGGCCACGCGCAGGCGCAGGTAGTAGCTGGTGACGACTTCCGACATCGGCAGCACCTTCAGGTCGCTCATGGCGTCGGGGTGGAAGGCCAGGTGCGGCACGCGGTGCGCGGCGTCGGCGGTGTGCAGGCGGGTGATGTCGACCAGGTCGGCGATCACGGCGCTGGCGGTGGGCTCGCTGCCCGCGCCCTTGCCGTAGTACAGCGTGGTGCCGACGGCGTCGCCGTGCACCACCACGGCGTTCATGGCGCCTTCGACATTGGCCAGCAGGCGCTTGGACGGCACCAGCGACGGGTGCACGCGCAGCTCGATGCCCTTGGCCGTGCGCTTGGTGATGCCCAGCAGCTTGATGCGGTAGCCGAGCTGCTCGGCGTACTTGATGTCTTGCGCGGCGAGCTTGGTGATGCCTTCGATGTGCGCCTTGTCGAACTGCACGGGGATGCCGAACGCGATGGCGCTCATCAGCGTGACCTTGTGCGCGGCGTCGACACCTTCGATGTCGAAGGTGGGGTCGGCTTCGGCATAGCCCAGGCGCTGGGCTTCCTTCAGCACGGTGGCGAAGTCCAGTCCCTTGTCGCGCATCTCGGACAGGATGAAGTTGGTCGTGCCGTTGATGATGCCGGCCAGCCACTGGATGCTGTTGGCCGTGAGGCCTTCGCGCAGCGCCTTGATGATCGGAATGCCGCCGGCCACCGCGGCCTCGAAGGCCACCATCACGCCCTTGGCGTGGGCGGCGGCGAAGATCTCGGTGCCGTGCACGGCGAGCAGTGCCTTGTTGGCGGTGACCACGTGCTTGCCGGCCGCGATGGCCTCGAGCACGAGCTGCTTGGCGATGCCGTAGCCGCCGATGAGTTCGATGACGATGTCGATGTCGGGGTTGGCGATGACTTCGCGCGCATCGGCGACCACCGTCACGCCTTCACCGGCCACTTCGCGGGCACGGGCGGTGTCGAGGTCGGCCACCATGGTGATCTCGATGCCGCGGCCGGCGCGGCGCTTGATTTCTTCCTGGTTGCGCTGGAGCACCTTGAAGGTGCCGCTGCCGACCGTGCCTGCGCCGAGCAGGCCTACTTGGATGGGTTTCATTGGGAGAGTCGCGCTCATGGCGTTCATGGTTTGGATGGGGTGGCGGACGGTGCAGCGTCCACGATGCGGCTGACATAGCGCGGCAGGCTCCAGGCGCCGCCTGCAAAGCCGCGGCACATGCCGTCGCCGGACGCGCCGGTGCGCACGAAGGTCGTGCCGTTGAAGTGCCAGGTTTCGCTGGACCAGCAGTCGCCGACGCCGCGGCCCTTCATGGCCGAGGTGACGCTGGCGTCGCTGTCGTCGAAGTCGCCGTTCGCCTCGAGGGACACCGGCGCATAGGGCGGCTTGTCGTTGGCGATCCAGAGCAGGCTCGAATAGTTGTACGCGCCCATGCCGCAGCCCATGGACAGCAGCACCTTGCTGCCGCTCAGGCGGACAACCTCCAGCGACTTGGCGCTGAAGTCGGTGCTGTTGTTGCACTGTTCCTTCACTGCGGCAACGTCGAGCGACGGAAAGATGCGCGCGGGCAGCCCGGCGTCGCCGGGCTTCGCCTTGGGCGGCTTGACCACGTTGACGGCGGGGGCCGGCACGGGAGGCAGCACGGAAGCTTCAGGCTTGGTGCCACGGCGCACCAGCGCGCCCGGCGTGCCGATGCGGCCTTGCGTGTCATCCATCTTCAGCAGCACGGCATTGAGGCCGGCGAGCGACAGCGTCCACTTCTTGCCGCCGTTGGCGGTGACGGTCGCCTCGCTGCTTTTCAGCAGCTCGGGAAGGACGGTGCGGGCCTGCCCGGCATCGAGGGTCGCGGTGTCGGCCTTGAGACCCGAAACAGTAGCGCTGCCGACCTTGAGCCGCAGCGGGCCTTTCGCCTCGCCTTCGCCGCCGACCTGCAACTGGACTTCGATGGCCTGGTCAGGCCCCGCGGCGCGCGTGAGGAGCATCGACACCGGCTCCGATTGCCCGCTCTCCGACTGGTAGCCGGCGGCGCGGCAGGTGCGCGTGTTGTCGCAGACCAGTTCCCAGTCGTTGTGCGAGAACGAGACCAGCTCTTTCTTCTCGGCCGCGCCGACAGACAGTGCGCCCAGCAACAGCGCGGCAGCGACGCAGGCGGATTTCATGGTCCCGTCTTGCGACGCAACCGGTACTGCTCCAGGAACTTGGCGATGCGGTTGATGGCCTCGCGCAAGTCGTCTTCATGGGGCAGGAACACGATGCGGAAGTGGTCCGGCGTGGCCCAGTTGAAGCCGGTGCCCTGCACCAGCATCACGCGGGTTTCTTTCAGCAGCTCGAGGAAGAACTGGCGGTCGTCCGCAATCGGATAGACCGCAGGATCGAGCTTGGGGAACATGTAGAGCGCGGCGCTGGGCTTGACGCAGCTCACGCCCGGAATGGCGGTGATCAGTTCGTAGGCCAGGTCGCGCTGGCGACGCAGGCGGCCGCCCTCGCCCACGAGGTCGTTGATGCTCTGGTAGCCGCCGAGCGCCGTCTGGATCGCCCACTGGCCCGGCACGTTGGCGCACAGGCGCATGTTCGAGAGCATGTTCAGGCCCTCGATGTAGTCGCGTGCGCTGCGCTTGTCGCCCGACACCACGAGCCAGCCGGCGCGATAGCCGCACGAGCGGTAGCTCTTGGACAGCGAATTGAAAGTCAGCGTGAGCACATCGGTCGACAGGCTGGCAATCGCCGTGTGCTTGACGCCGTCGTACAGCACCTTGTCGTAGACCTCGTCGGCAAAGATCACGAGGCCGTGCTCGCGTGCGATCTCGACGAGGCTCTTGAGCAGGTCGTCGGAATAGAGCGCGCCGGTCGGATTGTTCGGGTTGATGACCACGATGCCCTTGGTGCGCGGCGTGATCTTGGCGCGGATGTCGGCCAGGTTCGGCATCCAGCCGTTGTCCTCGTCGCACAGATAGTGCACCGGCGTTCCGCCCGACAGGCTCGTGGAGGCGGTCCACAGCGGGTAGTCGGGGGCCGGCAGCAGCAGCTCGTCGCCGTCGTTGAGCAGCGCGTTGGTCGACATGGCGATCAGCTCGCTGGCGCCGTTGCCCAGGTAGATGTCGTCGAGCGTGACGCCCGCGATGCCCTGCTTCTGGGTCTCGTGCATCACGGCCTTGCGCGCCGCGAAAACACCCTTGCTGTCCGAATACCCCGCCGAGGTCGGCAGGTTGCGGATCATGTCCTGCTGGATTTCCTCAGGCGCATCGAACCCGAACACGGCCAGATTGCCGATGTTGAGCTTGATGATCTTCTGGCCTTCTTCCTCCATCTGCTTGGCGGCGTCCATGATGGGACCGCGGATGTCATAGAGGACGTTGGCCAGCTTGGCCGATTTCTTGAGCTGCTTCAAAGGGGCCCTCCCGGGCGGGTTTACTCGAAGGTCAAAGGCCCCTGCGGGCCTCGTGTCACTAGGGAAAACCTATAATTTGACCACAGTTCCCAGTGCCCCGATGAAGCTCCAGCCTGACAAATCCGACGCCCAGACCCTCACCGCACACGGCCCCGGCTGGGTCGCGATCAACAACGAAAAGATCGAGGGCAGCGTGGTCGTCGGTTCGCGCGGCGAACGCTTTGCCTGGGATTGCACGCGTTTCGACCAGCTAGGGCCCGAACATTTCGCGCAATTGGCCTCTTTGGGCGCCGAATTGGTCATCTTCGGCAGCGGAACCCGCATCCGTTTCCCCCAGCCCGCATGGCTGCAGCCCCTGATGGCGCAGCGCACCGGCGTGGAGACCATGGACACCCCGGCGGCCTGCCGAACCTACAACATCCTGGCCGGCGAAGGACGGCACGTGATCGCCGCCTTGCTGGTCGAGAGCCCGGCGGCTGACTGAGAGGGGGTTTTCGAGGTAAAATAGCGGGTTGCGAACCGGCCAGCTACCCAAAGTTAGCAACGACCAATCCTCCGTTCATCGAGCAAGCCCGAAAAAGGCTGAGAGGGCTCGGAGAACGGAATCTAACGGAGAAAACAAGTTTCATGGCGATCGTTGTCAACAAACCCATTCCTGAATTCGACGCCAACGCCACGGGCGGCATCAAGGTTTCGAACACCTCGCACCTCGGCCACGTCATGGTCATGTATTTTTACCCGAAAGATAACACTCCGGGTTGCACGACCGAAGCGATGCAGTTCCGCGACCATTACAAAGACTTCGAAAAAGCCGGTGCCACCGTCTTCGGCGTGTCGCGCGACAACATGAAGTCGCACGACGAATTCAAGGCCAAGCTCGAACTCCCGTTCGAACTGATTGCCGACACCGAAGAAAAAATGTGCCACATGTTCGGCGTGGTCAAGAACAAGATCATGTACGGCAAGAAGGTCAAGGGCATCGAGCGCAGCACCTTCCTGATCGGCGCCGACGGCATCCTGAAGGCCGAATGGCGCGGGCTCAAGGTTCCGGGCCATGTCGAAGACGTCCTCAAGGCCGTCAAGGCACTCAAGAAGGCTGCCTGACCGCGCCGCAAGGCACCGGGCGTGCGCTTTTGCATCAAGTCGTGGGAATTGCCCCACGCGGCGTGCAAAGAGCCCCTGGTGCGTCTTTTGCGGTGTGCATAATGGCTTCATGCCGTTGAGCTCCACGACCGCATCCTCCGAACGAAGCCGCCTGGGTCTACAGGCGGCTTTTTCGTTTTCCGGCCCTCCTCTTTCTTCCTTGCGAGCGACCTGACCCATGCCATTGCCTCCCGCCCCCACGAAACGCGCCGCATTGCTCTCGCCGGACGCGATCGACGCACCCGCCCGTCCCTCGCACAGAAACTCGCGCCGTTCCGGCGATTCGCGCGACGACGCCCCCGCCAAGAGCGGACCGCAGCCGTTGGAGCTGTTCGACAACCTCGGCACGGAAGGCGGCGGCGATGCACCGGCCGCGCGACCGGCACGCCGCTCGAAAACGAAGGCTGCGCCCGCCCCGGCGCCCATGTCCGCACCAGTACCGGTGAGCGCACCGCAGCAGCAACCACAACCCGCGATGGTGCAGGTCGAGACGCGCGTGCCCACGCCGCCGCCCGCCGCCGTCGCGCCGGTCGCGTCGCTCCACAGCCCGGCACGCCCCAAGCGCAAATCCACCGGCCCGGCCAAGCTGTTCGTGCTCGACACGAACGTGCTGTTGCACGACCCGATGTGCCTGTTCCGCTTCGAAGAGCACGACATCTTCCTGCCGATGATCGTGCTGGAAGAGCTCGACGGCCACAAGAAGGGCACGACCGAAGTCGCCCGCAACGGCCGCCAGACCAGCCGCACGCTCGATGCGTTGGCCGGTGCGCAGGACGCCGACATCGACAAAGGCCTGAAGCTCGACACCACCGGCCATCGCGAGGCCGGCGGCCGGCTGTTCTTCCAGACCGCGCCACTCGACTATTCGCTGCCGGTCAGCCTGCCCCAGGGCAAGGCCGACAACCAGATCCTGGGCGTGGTCCAGGCCCTGCGCGACGAATACGCGAAAGACCGCCCGGGCAAGGCGAAGCAGGAAGTGGTGCTGGTGTCGAAAGACATCAACATGCGCGTCAAGGCGCGCGCCCTGGGCCTGGCCACCGACGACTACCAGAACGACAAGACGCTGGAAGACGGCGACCTACTCTACGCCGGCTCGCTCGCACTGCCGCCCGACTTCTGGACGCGCCAGAGCAAGACGGTCGAAAGCTGGCAGAGCGGCAGCAACACGTTCTACCGAATCAGCGGTCCGATCGTGCCCAACCTGTACATCAACCAGTTCGTCTTCTTCGAGGCGCCCGGCGAGCCGAGCATGTACGCGCGCGTCACCGAGATCCGCGACAAGACCGCCGTGCTCAAGACGCTCAAGGACTACAGCTCGGGCAAGAACGCGGTGTGGGGCGTGAACACGCGCAACCGCGAGCAGAACTTCGCGATGAACCTGCTGATGGACCCCGAGATCGACTTCGTCACGCTGACCGGCACTGCCGGCACCGGCAAGACCCTGATGGCGCTGGCCTCCGGCCTCACCCAGGTGCTCGACGACCGCCGCTACACCGAGATCATCATGACCCGCGCGACGGTGAGCGTCGGTGAAGACATCGGCTTCCTGCCCGGCACCGAAGAAGAGAAGATGGGCCCCTGGATGGGTGCGCTGGACGACAACCTCGAGTTCCTGGCCAAGGGCGACGGCGGTGGTGCCGGCGAGTGGGGCCGCGCGGCCACCAACGAGCTGATCCGCAGCCGCATCAAGGTCAAGAGCATGAACTTCATGCGCGGACGCACCTTCCTGAACAAGTACGTGATCATCGACGAGGCGCAGAACCTCACGCCCAAGCAGATGAAGACGCTGATCACCCGCGCCGGCCCCGGCACGAAGATCATCTGCATGGGCAACCTCGCGCAGATCGACACGCCCTACCTCACCGAAGGTTCGTCGGGCCTGACCTTCGCGGTCGACAAGTTCAAGGGCTGGCCGCACGGCGGGCACATCACGCTGGCGCGCGGCGAACGCTCGCGACTGGCGGATTTCGCGAGCGACGTGCTCTAAGTTCGTCGGCCCCGGCCGACCCGAGCCCGCGCATGCTCCCGGAGCATCGCGGGCTTTTTTTCGTCCGTCATGACAGGCTACTGACAAGACGTTGTCAGGAGGCGGCTCGCACCATCCAGGCTCCCTCCAACGCAACAACGAACGAAAGAAAGCGAGCACTTCATGACCACCCACGCCATCACCTGGTTCGAGATTCCCGTCGCCAATCTGGACCGCGCCCAGGCCTTCTACGAAACCGTGCTCGCGCGCAAGCTGCGCCGCGAGGACTTCGGCGGCAACCCCTTGGCCGTGTTCCCCTACGACGACCCCGCCACCGGCGGCGCGCTGAAGCCCGGCGCCAACACCAGCGCGCAGGCCGGCAGCGGCATCCGCATCTACCTGGACTGCACCGGCATCGATACCGTGCTCTCGCGCGTCGAGGCGGCCGGCGGGCAGATCGTGGCGCCCAAGTCGGCGCTGCCGCCGGGCATGGGCTTCATCGCCCACCTGCGCGACACCGAAGGCAACGAAGTCGGCCTGCACGCCCCGGCCTGACACGCCATGGCACAGCGCAACTGGATTGCGGTCGCCAGCGCCGAGCATGCCCGGCGCGGCCGGGACCACCGGCCGCTCGGGTTCATGCAGGTGGGCCACGGCAAGCTCGCACCGCTCAAGCGCGTGGCAGCGGGCGACCGCGTGGCCTACTATTCGCCGGCCACGGTGTTCGGCGGCACGGACAAGCTGCAAAGCTTCGTGTCGCTCGGCATCGTCCAGCCTGGCGACCCGTACGAGTTCGACATGGGCAACGGCTTCGTCCCGTGGCGTCGCGACGTGGCCTATGTCGCCGCGCACGAGGCGCCCATCGCCCCGTTGATCGAACGCCTCGCCTTCATCGAAACCCCGAAGCAATGGGGCTACAAATTCCGCTTCGGCCTGTTCGACATCACCGACATCGACATGAAACTGATCGCGCAGACGATGAAGGCCGAACCGAAGGCGCTCCTGTTTTGAGCGCCTTCGCCCTCCTCATCCGACACCTCCGGAGAAACAACGCATGGACCCCATCCGCCAACACCAAGACGCCTTCCGGGTCTCCGGCCTCACGGCACGCACGACCAACCGTGAAGAGAACGACCCCGCCACCGCCCGCATCGGCGCACTGTGGAACCGCTTCTTCGGCGAGCAGACCTACGACGCGACGCCGTACCGCACCGGCGATACGCGCATCTTCAGCATTTACTCCGTCTACGAATCGGATGCGCACGGCGCCTTCGACGTGACGGCCGGCGTGGCCGTTTCGGATGGCGCGGACAGCGTCGCCATCGAAGCAGGCAATTACCTCGTCTTCACCGGCCGCGGCGACATGCCGCAGATGGTGATCGCCACCTGGCAGCGCATCTGGCAGTATTTCGAGGCGCACCCGGAAATCGTTCGCCGCTACCGCAGCGATTTCGAAGCCTACGAGGGGCCGGACGCAGTGGCGATCCATATCGGAGTCTCATGAGCACACGCAAGGGCTGGCGCGACAGGCTGGCCGGCTACCCGAACCTGCCGAACGTGAAGGCCATTCCCCCGGCCATGCGCGCGCGGCACGGCGAGGGCACCATCGCCACGCCCTCGCCCGCCGAAGTCGAGGACGCGATGCGCGGCGTGCCCGAAGGCCGGCTCACGACCGTGCTCGGCATCGGCGAAGAGATCGCGGCGCGGCATCGCGCGACCATCGGCTGCACCGTGACCACTGCCATCTTTGCCCACATGGTGGCCCATGCCACCGAGGAAGCCACGACCGATACCGAGCGCACGCCTTACTGGCGCACGCTCAAGATCGGCGGCGAACTCAATCCCAAATACCCGGGCAGCATCGAGGCCCAGATGTCGCGCCTCGAGACCGAAGGCCACACGGTGGTCCAGCGCGGCAAGCGCTACTTTGTCGAGGACTTCGCCAGAAAACTCGTCGGTACGCGTTGATGCGCCGCGCCGACCGCCTCTTCCAGCTCGTGCAGCTCATCCGCGGCCGCCGGCTCACCACGGCCGCCTTTTTGGCGCAGCGCCTGGAGGTGTCGGAGCGCACGGTGTACCGCGACGTGGCCGACCTGCAGCACCAGGGCGTGCCCATCGAAGGCGAGGCCGGCGTCGGCTACCGGCTGGGCGCGGGCTTCGAGCTGCCGCCCTTGATGTTCACGCAAGACGAGGCATCGGCACTCGTGGCCGCCGCGCGCATGACCCAGAGCTGGGTCGATCCGGCGATGGCGCGCAACATCGAAACGGGCCTTGGAAAGATCCTGTCGGTGCTGCCGCCGGCGGCGCGCGTGTCGGCCGAGGCGCTGGCGCTGTATGCGCCCGCGCTCGGTCTCGACGACGCTTTGCGCACCCGGCTGCAAACGCTGCGCGAGGCCGTGCAGGCTCACCAGAAGCTGCGGCTGCACTACCGCGACGTCTCGGGCGATGCCAGCGAGCGCACGGTGCGGCCGCTGGGCTGCTTCTATTGGGGCAAGGTCTGGACGCTCTCGACGTGGTGCGAGCTGCGCAACGATTTCCGCGGCTTCCGGGTCGACCGCATGGAGGCCGTGGAGGTGCTCGACACGCGCTTCCGGGACGAACCCGGCAAGACGCTGGCCGACCTGCTGCGGCAGGTGAAGGCCGAGGCGGCGCGGCACAAGGAGTGGGCGCAGAAGCCGCCGGCTTCGACGCCCGAGCCCGGCAGCGACGCCGGCTGACGACCTGCCGCGCGGGCCGGTCAGTACTCGTCGTTGTTGCTGTAGCCGACCAGGTTCTCGAACTTGGTGATCGGCTTCAGGAAGGCCAGCTTCACCGTGCCGGTCGGGCCGTTACGGTGCTTGCTGATGATCACCTCGGCCACGCCCGGCTCCTTCGACTCTTTGTTGTAGTAGTCGTCGCGGTAGATGAACATGATGATGTCCGCGTCCTGCTCGATGGCGCCGGATTCGCGCAAGTCGCTCATCATGGGACGCTTGTCGGTTCGCGCTTCCACGCCGCGGCTGAGCTGCGACAGCGCGATCACCGGGCACTTCAGTTCCTTGGCCAGCATCTTCAGGCCGCGCGAGATTTCGCCCACGGCCGTGGCGCGGTTCTCGTCGCCCGAACTGCTGGTCGACATGAGCTGCAGGTAGTCGACCACGATCAGGCCGAGGCGCCCGTACTGGCGCGCCAGCCGGCGCGCATTGGCGCGCAGCTCGCTGGACGAAAGACCCGGCGTCTCGTCGATGTGCAGCGACACCGTGCGCAGCTTCTCGATCGCTTCGGTCAGGCGCGGCCACTCTTCGTCGCTGAGCTTGCCGGTGCGCAGGTGGCCCTGGTCGATGCGGCCGATGGAGCCCACGATACGCACCGCCAGCTGGGCGGCGCCCATTTCCATCGAGAACACCGCCACCGGCAGCCCCTCTTCGAGCGCCACGTGCTCGGCGATGTTGATCGCGAGCGAGGTCTTGCCCATCGACGGACGCGCGGCCAGCACGATCATGTCGCCCGGCTGCAGGCCCGAGGTCATCTTGTCGAAGTCGTGGAAGCCCGTGCGCACGCCCGTGATGTCGTTCGGGTTCTCGGCCATCTCGGTCACGCGGTCGAGCAGCTCGACCACCAGGGCATCCATGCTCTGGAAGCCCTGCTTCATCCGCGTGCCTTCTTCGCCGATGTTGAAGATCTTCTGCTCGGCTTCGTCCAGGATCTTGTCGACCGCCTTGCCCTGCGGATTGAAGGCGTTGGTCGCGATCTCGTCGGCGGCGGACACCAGCTTGCGCAGGATGGAGCGCTCGCGCACGATCTCGGCGTAGCGCCGGATGTTGCTCGCGCTCGGCACGTACTGCGCGAGCGAGTTCAGGTAGACCAGCCCGCCGATGTCGTCGGCCTTGCCGAGGTTCTGCAGCTGCTCGAAGACCGTGATCACGTCGGCCGGCTTGCTGGCATTGATCAGCCCGCCGATGGCTGCGTAGATCAGCTTGTGTTCGTGACGGTAGAAGTCGCCGTCGACCAGCAGGTCGCCCATGCGATCCCAGGCGCCGTTGTCCAGCAGCAAGCCCCCCAGCACGCTGGATTCGGCCTCGATGGAATGAGGCGGAATGCGCAGTTGCGCGATCTGGCGGTCGGCCGACGAATCATTGTCGGCATAGGAGAAAACGGCGGACATGGACTTCCCTTGCAACCCTGCATGCTAAGCCGCGCAGAGCGCAGCGTGTGTGGACAAGGTTGTTAATAAACAGTGAACTTCCGGTGCGGCGAGGTGGACAACTCGTGCGCAGAAAAGAAAAAGCCGCCCGAAGGCGGCTTTCTTGCGTCAGCGCACGGGGCGCTGCAAACGATCAGGCGGTTTCGCCGTAGACCGTGACGGTGATCTCGACGACCACGTCGGTGTGCAGCGAGACGCTCACGGTGTTGTCGCCAACCACCTTGATCGGGCCGTTGGGCAGACGCACTTGCGACTTGGCAACCTTGTAGCCTTGCTTGTTCAGCTCTTCGGCGATGTCGCCGTTGGTGACCGAACCGAACAGACGGCCGTCCACGCCAGCCTTTTGGGTCAGCTTGACGGTCGAGCCGGCGAGCTTTTCGCCCTGGGCTTGCGACTCGGCCAGCTTGACGGCGGCAGCCTTTTCGAGTTCGACGCGCTTGGCTTCGAATTCGGCCTTGTTGGCAGCGGTGGCGCGACGGGCGCGGCCCGAGGGGATCAGGAAGTTGCGTGCGTAGCCGTCCTTGACCTTGACGATGTCGCCCAGGCCGCCGACGTTCAGAACCTTGTCCAGAAGAATGATTTGCATGGTGTGTGCTCCTTCTTAGACGCGGTGCTGGTCGCTGTACGGCACCATGGCCAGGAAGCGCGCGCGCTTGATGGCGGTGTTCAGCTGACGCTGGTAGATCGCGCGCGTGCCGGTCAGGCGTGCGGGGATGATCTTGCCGTTTTCGCTGATGAAGTCACGCAGCGTGTCGATGTCCTTGTAGTCGATTTCTTCGACGCCAGCGACGGTGAAACGGCAGAAGCGCTTGCGCTTGAACAGCAGCGACTGGGTGTTGCGCTTCGGGCGCTTGTCTTTGTTGAATTTCTTGAACGTGGCCATTGGGGGACCTCTTGTCGAAAATTAATCTTGCTGAAAATCCTGGATGTGCAGGACCGGATGCTTGCCGTTGCCCGGTGTCGCGAGAAACCCCTGGAATCGCCAGAGACTTCCCATCGACTGCGCTGCGAGTCGCTCGGCGATGGCGCCGAACGCAACGGCTTTAAGGGCCGTCTTCACCTGCCGGGGCTTCCCCGCCTCCTGGAGCGTCGACTCATGGTCGAGCTTCAGATCGAGGGCGGGAAGGCCGGCTGGCGTGTATCGCAGGGTTCCGAGTTCGGCGACAGAGGCGGTCAGCAGAAGCTGGTTGACCCCGGTCGCCGCAGCGGCAGCCGTCACGCCATCAGTTGTTGTTGGCGGCGTATTCGGCCTGCTGGGCCTTGCGGGCCTCTTCGCGCTCGACCGTCTTCATCATCGACGAAGGACCGGTGTCGGCCTTCTTCTTCTGAACGGTCAGGTGACGCAGCACGGCATCGTTGAACTTGAACGCGTGTTCCAGTTCACCCATCACGGCTTGTTCAGCTTCGATGTTGACGCACAGGTAGTGGGCCTTGTTGAGCTTGTTGATCTGGTAAGCCAGCTGACGGCGGCCCCAGTCTTCAACGCGGTGGACCTTGCCGCCGCCGGCCGTGATCAGGCCCTTGTAACGCTCCAGCATGGCCGGAACTTGTTCGCTCTGATCCGGGTGGATGAGCAAGATGATTTCGTAGTGACGCATGGCACTCCTTGTGGATTCTTCCGTGGAAGAGGAAAAGCCATCCGCAGCGTCGGGCGCGGTATGGCAAGGCAAAGCCGGCGATTATAGCCCTGTCTTGCGCAATCCGGCAAGGCAGCTCAGTCGTTGAGGGCCTTGTCGAGGGCGGCGGCCTTCTCCGTGCCCACGGCGGCGCGGATCTTGGGCGCCAGCGCCAGGAGGTCTTCGTAGCTGGTCGTGCCCTCGACCTGGAGGTTGAGCCGGAAGCCCATCAGACCCAGGCTGCCGGTCAGCTGGGTGGCGATCGGGTACGCATCCTTGTAGCGCTGCTGCCGACTGCGGCCAGAGGAAGATGCAGCAGGCGCCGGGGCCGCCGCCACGGCTGCGGGCGCCGCAGCCGGCTGGCCGTCCAAGGGCGCCAGCAGGCCCAACGCGACCATCTGCTCGACCTCTTCGCGCCCGATGCCCAGGCCCGAGCCCAGCACGTCGTCGATCGAGCGTTTGCCGTCGAACTGGATGAACGCCGAGCGCTGGCGCGGCGTCAACGGCACCGAGCGGTCCTTGAGGACCTGCTGTCCGGCTTCCGTCTTGACAAGAATCATGGGGGTCTCCGGCGAAGTGCTGACACGGGCCCTGATGGGCCGGCGTCGCCTCAGGCAGGCAACCGGGGTGCGCCGCCTGCGAATGTCACGAGTCTGACACCGGAAACGCACTTTGTTTCATTTGCACGGGCGGGCACGGGGGAATCCCCGATGGGGATTTCCGCCATTCGCCGCGTTGCATCACGCGGCGGCGCATGCCTTGGGGCATGCCCGCCGCGCGCGGGCTCAGCCTCGCTGGGCCAGTTGCTGCCAGGTGTCGATCACGCTGTCAGGGTTCAGCGAAATCGATTCGATGCCCTGCTCCGCCAGCCACAGCGCGAAGTCCGGGTGGTCGCTGGGGCCCTGGCCGCAGATACCGACGTACTTGCCCTGGTCCTTGCAGGCCTTGATGACGCGGCTCAGCAGCGCCTTGATGGCCGGGTCGCGCTCGTCGAAGTCGGCCGCCAGCAGCTCGAGGCCGGAGTCGCGGTCCAGGCCCAGCGTGAGCTGGGTCAGGTCATTCGAACCGATCGAGAAGCCGTCGAAGAACTTCAGGAACTCTTCCGGCAGCACGGCATTGCTCGGCACCTCGCACATCATGATCAGCTTGAGCGTGTTTTCGCCGCGCTTCAGGCCGTGCTCGCCCAGCAGCGTGGTCACGCGTTCGGCCTGGCCCAGGGTGCGCACGAAGGGCACCATGATCTGCACGTTGGTCAGACCCATGTCGTTGCGCACGCGCTTGAGCGCCTCGCACTCCATGGCGAAGGCCTCGCCGAAGTCGGCGCTCAGGTAGCGCGCGGCGCCGCGGAAGCCCAGCATCGGGTTTTCTTCCTCGGGCTCGTAGCGGCTGCCGCCGATCAGCTTGCGGTACTCGTTCGACTTGAAATCCGAGAGGCGCACGATGACGGGCTTGGGCCAGAACGCAGCGGCGATGGTTGCGACGCCTTCGGTCACCTTGTCGACGTAGAACGCACGCGGCGAGGCATGGCCGCGGGCCACCGACTCGACGGCCTTCTTCAGGTCGTTATCGACGTTCGGGTAGTCGAGGATCGCCTTCGGATGCACGCCGATGTTGTTGTTGATGATGAACTCGAGGCGGGCCAGGCCCACGCCGTGGTTCGGCAGCTGCGCGAAGTCGAAGGCGAGCTGGGGATTGCCCACGTTCATCATGATCTTCAGGTCGATCTCGGGCATCACGCCGCGCTGCACTTCGGTGACTTCGGTCTCGAGCAGGCCGTCGTAGATGAAGCCGGTGTCGCCCTCGGCGCAGCTCACGGTGACGAGCGTGCCGTCCTTGAGCAGGTCGGTGGCGTCGCCGCAGCCGACCACGGCCGGAATGCCAAGTTCGCGCGCAATGATGGCCGCGTGGCAGGTGCGCCCGCCGCGGTTGGTGACGATGGCGGCAGCGCGCTTCATCACCGGCTCCCAGTTGGGGTCGGTCATGTCGGTGACGAGCACGTCGCCGGCCTGCACCTGGTCCATCTCGCTGATGTTGTGCACGATGCGCACGGCACCGGTGCCGATCTTCTGGCCGATGGCACGGCCTTCGGCCAGCACGGCGCCCTTGCCCAGCAGCTTGTAGCGCTGCTCGGCCTTGCCCTGCTGCTGGCTCTTCACCGTTTCGGGACGCGCCTGCAGGATGTAGAGGTGGCCGTCGGTGCCGTCCTTGCCCCACTCGATGTCCATCGGGCGGCCGTAGTGCTCTTCGATCACCAGCGCATAGCGGGCCAGTTGCTCGACGTCGGCGTCGCTCAGCGAGTAGCGGTTGCGCTGCTCGGCCTTGACGTCGGTGGTCTTGACCAGCTTGCCGCTCGCCTTCTTCTCTTCAGGCGTGGCGAACTCCATCTGGATCAGCTTGGAGCCGAGGTTGCGGCGAATGACGGCCTTCTTGCCGGCCTTGAGGGTCGGCTTGTGCACGTAGAACTCGTCGGGGTTCACCGAGCCCTGCACCACCGTCTCACCCAGGCCGTAGCTCGAGGTGATGAACACGACCTGGTCGAAGCCCGACTCGGTGTCGATGGTGAACATCACGCCGGCGGCGCCGAGGTCGGAGCGCACCATGCGCTGCACGCCGGCCGACAGCGCGACCACGTCGTGCTCGAAGCCCTTGTGCACGCGGTAGCTGATGGCACGGTCGTTGTAGAGGGAGGCGAACACCTCCTTCATCTTGTGCAGCACGTCGTCGATGCCGACCACGTTCAGGAAGGTTTCCTGCTGACCGGCGAACGAGGCGTCGGGCAGGTCTTCGGCGGTGGCCGAGGAACGCACGGCGAACGAGGCGGACGGGTTGCCGGCGCTCAGCGTGGCAAAGGCCTCGCCGATGGCTTTCTGCAGGTCGGCCGGGAACGGCTGGGCCTCGACCATGGCGCGGATCTCAGCGCCGGCCGTGGCCAGGGCGCGCACGTCTTCGGTGTCCAGCGCGGCCAGGCGCTTGCTGATCTTGTCGGCCAAGCCGTCATGCGCCAGGAACTGGCGGAACGCGTGGGCCGTGGTCGCAAAACCGGTCGGCACGCGCACGCCCTGGGGCAGCTGCGAGATCATTTCGCCGAGGCTGGCGTTCTTGCCGCCAACCGACTCGACGTCGGTCATCCTCAGGTTTTCAAATGGCACGACCAGTGCGGTCGCCTCGAAAAGTGCAGACATGGGGAAGCTCCAGAAGTTGAAACCGGCGCTGCATGCAGACGGCGCAGCACGATCGTTGTCGTTGCTTTGGGTGCGGTCGCGGTGTGCATGGAAAGAATTCGAGGGGGTGGGGAAAGCGGATTCCCGATAATGGCCCGGATTGTAGGCGTGGCAGGTCGCGCGCGCCGCAGGACTCCGCCGCAAAAGCAACACCATGCATACACGCACTGTTTTCTTCGTCTCCGACGGCACCGGCATCACCGCCGAAACCTTCGGCAACGCCGTTCTGGCCCAGTTCGAGATGAAGCCGCGCCACGTGCGGCTGCCGTTCACCGACACAGTCGACAAGGCGCACCAGGCGGTGCGGCAGATCAACCACACAGCCGAGGTCGAGGGCGTTCGGCCCATCGTCTTCACCACGCTGGCCAACATGGACGTGCTGGGCGTGATCGAAACCGGCTGCAAGGGCATGCTGCTCGACATGTTCGGCACCTTCGTGCGGCCGCTCGAAATCGAGCTGGCCATGAAGTCGAACCATCGCATCGGCCGTTTCAGCGACGTGAGCAAGAGCAAGGCCTACAACGACCGCATCGCGGCCATCGACTTCAGCCTGCAGCACGACGACGGCCAGAGCCACCGCGACCTCGAAGGCGCCGACGTGATCCTGGTCGGCGTGAGCCGCAGCGGCAAGACGCCCACCTCGCTCTATCTGGCGATGCAGCACGGCCTGAAGGCGGCGAACTACCCGCTGATTCCCGAAGACTTCGACCGCCGCCAGCTCCCGCCCGCGCTGAGCCCGCACCGCAAGAAGATCTTCGGCCTGACGATCCAGCCCGAGCGGCTGAGCGAGATCCGCAACGAGCGCCGCCCCAACTCGCGCTACGCCAGCCTCGAGAACTGCCGCCACGAAATCAGCGAAGCCGAGGCCATGATGCGGCGCGCCGGCATCCGCTGGCTGTCGACCACCACCAAGTCGATCGAGGAAATCGCCACCACGATCCTGCAAGAGCTGCGGCCTGAGCGGCTGGTCTACTGATCCGCCTCACCCGTCACGCACGAGAAAAAGGGGTGCCATCTGCTCGATGGCACCCCTTTTCTTTCAGCGCTCCCCCGGGGCTCAGGCCGGCGCCGTCGAGCGGATCAGGTGGTCGAATGCGCCGAGCGCCGCCTTCGCGCCGTCGCCGGCCGCGATGATGATCTGCTTGAACGGCACCGTGGTGACGTCGCCCGCCGCGAACACGCCGGGCACCGAGGTCTGGCCACGCGCATCGACAACGATCTCGCCGTGCTTCGTGAGCTCGACCGTGCCCTTGAGCCAGTCGGTGTTGGGCACGAGGCCGATCTGGATGAACACGCCTTCGAGTTCGACCTTCTTCAGTTCGCCCGTCGCGCGGTCCTTGTAGACCAGGCCGTTGACCTTCTGGTCGCCGGTGATCTCGGTGGTCTGCGCGTTGGTGAAAATGTCGACGTTCTTCAGGCTCTTGAGCTTGCGCTGCAGCACGGCATCGGCGCGCAGTTGCGTGTCGAATTCGATCAGCGTGACGTGGCCGACGATGCCGGCGAGGTCGATGGCGGCCTCGACACCCGAGTTGCCGCCGCCGATGACGGCGACGCGCTTGCCCTTGAACAGCGGGCCATCGCAGTGCGGGCAGTAGGCCACGCCCTTGTTCTTGAACTCATGCTCGCCCGGCACGTTGATGTTGCGCCAGCGGGCACCGGTCGAGATGATGACGGTCTTGCTCTTGAGCGACGCGCCGCTTTCGAGTTGCACCTCGATGAGGTCGTTGCCCGGCACCAGCGCCTTGGCGCGCTGCAGATTCATGATGTCGACGTCGTAGTCGCGCACATGCTCTTCGAGGGCGTGGGCGAACTTCGGTCCTTCGGTTTCCTTGATCGAGATGAAGTTCTCGATGCCCAGCGTGTCGAGCACCTGGCCGCCGAAGCGCTCCGAGGCGACACCCGTGCGGATGCCCTTGCGTGCGGCGTACACCGCAGCGGCGGCGCCGGCGGGGCCGCCGCCGACGATCAGCACGTCGAACGCGTCCTTGGCGGCGATCTGGGCGGCTTCGCGCTCGACGCCGCTGGTGTCGATCTTGGCGAGGATTTCTTCCAGGCTCATGCGGCCCTGGCCGAACTCGGTGCCGTTCAGGAACACGGTCGGCACGGCCATGATCTGGCGTTCCTTGACCTCATCCTGGAAGGTGCCGCCCTCGATCATCGTGGTGCGGATGCGCGGGTTCTGGATGGCCATCAGGTTCAGCGCCTGGACCACGTCGGGGCAGTTGTGGCAGGTGAGCGAGACGTAGATCTCGAACTCGAAGTCGCCGTCGAGCGCCTTGATCTGGTCGAGCACGGCCTGCTCGACCTTGGGTGGGTAGCCGCCGATCTGCAGCAGCGCAAGGATCAGCGATGTGAATTCATGGCCCATCGGCAGGCCGGCAAAGCGCGGGCCGTGGTTTTCGCTCGGGCGATTGACCGAGAACGAGGGCTTGCGGTGGTTGTCGTCGCGGCTTTCGGTCAGCGTGACCAGCGGCGAGACTTCGGCAACGTCCTTCAGCAGTGACAGCATTTCGCCCGAAGCCTTGCTGTCATCGAGCGAGGCAACGATCTCGATCGGCTGCGTGGCGCGTTCGAGGTAACTTTTCAATTGGGCTTTGGTGCTGGCGTCAAGCATGAGGGACTCACTTTCGATATCTGAAAACTATCAACTGGGGACAAAAAAGCCCGGGGCTTCGTGAGCGCCCGGGCTTTGCGCGGGGCGCTTAGATCTTGCCGACGAGGTCGAACGACGGAGCGATGGTCTTGTCGCCGTCATTCCACTTGGCCGGGCAGACTTCGTTCGGGTGCTCGGCGGTGTAGACAGCTGCCTTCAGCTTGCGCAGGGTTTCCTTGACGTCGCGGGCGATTTCGTTGGAGTGCACTTCGGCGGTCTTGATGATGCCGTCGGGGTTGATCACGAAGGTGCCGCGCAGTGCCAGGCCTTCTTCGGGGATGTGCACGCCGAACGCGTTGGTCAGCGTGTGGGTCGGGTCGCCCACCAGGGGGAACTTGGCCTTGCCGACAGCCGGCGACGTGTCGTGCCAGACCTTGTGCGAGAAGTGCGTGTCGGTGGTCACGATGTAGACCTCGGCACCCAGCTTCTGGAACTCGGGGTAGTGGTCGGCCGCGTCTTCGACTTCGGTCGGGCAATTGAAGGTGAAGGCCGCCGGCATGAAGATCAGCACAGACCACTTGCCCTTGAGCGTCTCGTCGGACACATCGATGAACTTGCCATTGAGGTAAGCCTGGGTCTTGAAGGGTTGGACTGCGGTGTTGATCAGGGACATGTGATTCCTTGGATGCTGCGGTTGGAAAGAAAAGTGCGAGCCATGAGTATAACTACCAATACGTAGTTTTTGATAGATATCAACTATTGAAAGTATTGGAACCCCCTATGTTTGCCATCGCCTCGCGCATCGCCTTGCGCCAGGTCAATACGAACGTGTATCACCATCACACGCATGCAGACCGGCGCAGCATGGGTTTGCTTGCAAGTGCGTGTTCGCCCCTCCGACAATCACCGCTTTCAGAACAAGGAAAAGAATCATGAAGGGCGACCCCAAAGTCATCGAACACCTGCAGGCGCAGCTCAAGAACGAGCTGACTGCGATCAACCAGTACTTCCTCCACTACCGCATGCTCAAGCACTGGGGCCTGGACAAGCTGGCAAAGAAGGAATACGAAGAATCCATCGGCGAGATGAAGCACGCCGACAAGCTCATGGACCGCATCTTCATGCTCGACGGCCTGCCCAACCTGCAGGACCTGGGCAAGCTGAACATCGGCGAAGACGTGCCCGAGCTGCTGCGCTGCGACCTCGGCGCCGAAACCGGCGCGCAAGCGACCATCAAGGACGGCATCGCGCATTGCGAATCGGTGCGCGACTATGTCTCGCGCGACCTGCTGCAAGAGATCCTGGACGACACCGAGGAGCACATCGACTTCCTCGAGACGCAGATCGACCTGATCGACCGCGTCGGCCTGCAGAACTACCTGCAGTTGCAGGTGGGCGAGCTCGAGTAAGCACAACGCAGCGCCGCCACGGCATTGCAAACAAACGGGGCTTCGGTCCCGTTTTTTATTGCTCTTTACTTAACTTTATCCTCACTGAATAGCAGTCATTCTCATCTGCGCGAATACAATTCGCGCTTTCGATGACTGCCCCCGCCCGTTCCGACAACCGCCGCCGCGCCTATTGGCTCAAGACCCTCCACGAGTGGCATTGGGTCAGTTCTGCCATCTGTCTTGTCGGGATGATTCTGTTCAGCGTCACGGGCTTCACGCTCAACCACGCGGGCCAGATCGAGGCCAAGCCGGTGGTCACCACGCACAACGGCACCGTCGACGACGCGCTGCGCGCCCGCCTCGAACAACAGCTGCCGGCCGCCAAGGCCCAGCAGGGCAAGGCCCCGCTCCCCGCAGACCTGCAAGCCTGGCTGCGCAAGCAGTGGGACATCGACACCGCCGCCCGCGAGGCCGAGTGGTCCGACGACGAAATCTACCTCTCGCTCCCTCGCCCCGGCGGCGACGCCTGGCTGCGCCTGAGCCTGCCTGAAGGCGAGGTCGAATACGAGCGCACCGACCGAGGCTGGCTCTCCTATTTCAACGACCTGCACAAGGGCCGCAACACCGGCACGGCCTGGAGCTGGTTCATCGACATCTTCGCGGCCGCCACGCTGGTCTTCTCGGTCACCGGGCTGTTCATTCTCAAGATGCATGCAGGCAACCGCCCCTTCACTTGGCCCATGGTGGGCATGGGGCTGGTGGTGCCCGTGCTGCTCGCGCTGCTGTTCATTCACTGACCGATTCGATAGCTGGATCAGTCGGCACGTTGTTTTTGTTGATTCAGGAAAAGAGGTTTCCCGTGCACCTTCGCTACTCGCTCGCACCGATCGCCATGTCAGCGCTGTTCGCGGCTCCGGCCATTGCCGCCGGCCTGTCGGTCAACATCGAGATCCCCCGGCTCAACGTGTCGGAGTACCACCGTCCCTACGTGGCGACCTGGATCGAGCGCGCCGACAGCACGATGGCCGGCACGCTGGCCGTCTGGTACGACGTGCGCACCAAGACCAACAACCCCGAAGGCGAAGGCACCAAGTGGCTCAAGGACATGCGCCAGTGGTGGCGCCGCGGCGGCCGTGAACTGGCCGTGCCGGTCGACGGCGTGACCGGCGCCTCCAAGCCCGCAGGCAAGCACCAGCTGAGCTTCACCGAAGGCTCGGGCGCCATGCCGAAGCTCGCCCCCGGCGCCTACAAACTGGTGGTGGAAGCCGCCCGTGAAGTCGGCGGCCGCGAAGTCGTGACCATCCCGTTCCAGTGGCCGCCCACCGCGGCTGCGCAACCGGTCGTGGCCGGCAAGGAAGAGCTCGGCGAGATCAAGCTCGAACTCAAGCCCTGAACATCGCCTCCACACACCCGCCTGCCCTCTCATTCCAAGGACCCCCATGACCCGCTTCACCCTGCGCGCCGCCGGCCTCGCCCTCGCCCTTTCGGCCGTTGCTTCCGTGACCCAGGCGCACAACGCCTGGCTGCTGCCCTCGACCACCGTACTGTCGAAGGCCGACACCGTGAGCGTCGACGCCGCCGTGTCGAACGACCTGTTCGTTGCCAACCACGCGCCGCTGCGCCTGGAGGGCCTGCAGATCACCGCCCCCGACGGCAGCGCAGTGAAGCCCGAATCCGAAGCCAAGCTCAAGCTGCGCAACGTGTTCGACGTGAACGTCGCACAGCCGGGCACGTACCGCATCGCGGTGGTCAACAACGGCGCGTTCGCCGCCTGGAAGGACAAGGCCACGGGCCAGAACAAGCGCGCCCGCGGCACCGCCGAGACCATCGGCAAGGAAATCCCGGCCGACGCGCAGGACGTGACGATCACGCAATCGGCCGGCCGCATCGAGACCTTCGTGACCGTCGGCAAGCCCTCGGCGCTCAAGCCCATCGGCCAGGGCCTGGAACTGATCTCGGCCGGCAGCCCGACCGACCTCGCCAAGGGCGAGAAGGCCACCTTCACGCTGCACCTGGACGGCAAGCCCGCCAAGGACCTCGAAGTGACGGTGACCGCCGGCAACACCCAGTACCGCGACAAGCTCGAAGAGCTCAAGCTCAAGACCGACGACAAGGGCCAGTTCAGCGTGACCTGGCCGAGCGCCGGCATGTACTGGCTCGACGCCAGCACCAAGGACAGCAAGACCACCGTGCCGCAAGCCAAGGAACGCCGCCTGAGCTACGCGGCCACCCTGGAAGTGATGCCCTGACCCTGCCGCCTGTACCGGCAGCACCCGCTCCCTTGGGCCTTTCGTTCAGCACCACCTGGCGCGTGGGCGGCTACGCCAACGCGGCCGTCCCCCGTCGCGCCGATCCCGCCAGCCTTCAGCAGCTCGGCGGGCAGACGATGGGCACGACCTGGTCGCTGCGCTTCGACAACCCGCAGATGCTGCCGCTCGCGCAGATGCGCGAGGCGGTCGAAGCCGCGCTCACGCGCGTGATCGCGCAGATGAGCCATTGGGAGCCCGACTCCCTCATCAGCCGCTTCAACGCGGCGCCCGCTGGCTCGCGCCATGCGCTGCCGGCGGAGTTTGCGCGGGTGATGCAGTGCGCGCTCGCGTGGGCGCAGGCCAGCGGCGGTGCGATCGATCCGACGGTCGGCGCACTGGTGGCGCGCTGGGGCTTTGGCCCCGCAGCGTCGCAGGACAACACCCTGCCCTCGCCCGACGCGCTGGCCGTGATCCACTCGAATGTCGGCTGGCAACGGCTGACGTTCGATGAATCCGATCACACGCTGCTGCAACCCGGCGGCGTGCAGCTCGATCTCTCGGGTATCGCCAAAGGCTTCGCAGTCGACCACGGTGTCGACGCGCTGCGCGCACTCGGCCTCACCGACCTGCTGCTCGAGATCGGCGGCGAGCTGCGCGGCATCGGCCGACGACCCGGCGGCGCGCCGTGGCAAGTGCAGGTCGACACCGAGATGCCACTCCCGCAACGCATCGCCCTGGCCGACATGGCCGTGGCCACCTCGGGCGACCGCTGGCACCGGCGCGCGCTCGAAGGCCGCAGCTGGTCGCACACCATCGATCCGCGCGATGGCGAGCCGGTGGCGCATGCACTGGCCAGCGTCACGGTGCTGCACCCGCAATGCATGCAGGCCGATGCGCTCGCCACCGTGCTGACCGTGCTCGGCCCCGACGAGGGCCTGGCCTTTGCGCAGCAGCGCGACGTCGCGGCCTTGTTCATCTCCCGCGCCGACGACGGATCGCTCACCGAGCGCGCCACGCGCGCGTGGCAGGCGCAGGCCGGCGCATGACCGAGACCTTGTGGCGTGCGCTGGGGGCCAGCGCCACGGTCGCGGCCTATGCCGCGCTGTGCCTGGGCATCTATGCGCGTCAGCGGGGACTGCACGCCACTGCAGCCCGCGAAGCTGCGGCGCTGTCGGCCAGTGACGACGCGCAAGCCTCGCCCACCCTCGTGCTGTTCGCCAGCCAGACCGGCCAGGCCGAAACCATCGCCTGGCAGACCGCACGGCGGCTGCGCGCGGCTGGCACCGCGGTGCGCGTGATGGCGCTCAACGCACTCGACAGCGCCACGCTCGCCTCGGCCCGCCGGGCACTCTTCGTGGCCAGCACCTACGGCGAAGGCGACGCGCCCGACGGGGCCAGCGTGTTCGCCGAGCGCGTGATGGGTACGCCGCTGGCGTTGCCTTCGCTGCGCTACGCCGTGCTGGCGCTGGGCGACCGCCAGTACGCCCACTTCTGCGGCTTCGGCCGCGCACTCGATGCGTGGCTCCACACGTCCGGCGCCGTGCGCGACTTCGCCCCCCTCGAGGTCGACAACAGCGACCCCGCCGCGCTCGCCGACTGGCACTCGCGTTGGGGCGACGCACCCGAGGACACCGACGACGCCCCGGCGAGCTTTGCGCCCTGGCGGCTCACGCGGCGCGAACTGCTCAACGCCGGCAGCACGGGCGGCCCGGTCTTTCACATCGGCCTGACACCGCCAGCCGGCACCCTGCCGCACTGGGCGTCGGGCGACCTGGTGCAGGTGGCGGTCGCGAGTGATCCGGCACGACCGCGCGACTACTCGATCGCCTCCATGCCCGCCGATGGCGAACTGCAGTTGCTCGTGCGGCAGGAACAGCACCCCGACGGTTCCATGGGCGCGGCATCGGGCCTGCTCACCTCGACGCTCTCGGTCGGCGACACCGTCGCGCTGCGCCTGCGGCCGCACCGCGGCTTCCAGCTCGAGGGCAACGAGAACCGTCCACTGATCCTGATCGGCAACGGCACCGGGCTGGCCGGGCTGCGCGCCCATCTGCGCGCGCGCGCCGCCGCCGGCCGGAAAGACAACTGGCTGGTGTTCGGCGAGCGCCAGTCCGCCCACGACTTCCTTTGCCGCGAGGAGATCGAAGGCTGGCAGGCCGACGGCACGCTCGCGCGGCTCGACATGGTGTTCTCGCGCGACCAGGCCGAGCGCTTCTACGTGCAGCACCGGCTGCTGCAGGTGGCCGACACGCTGCAGGCCTGGCTGCGCGACGGCGCGGCCGTCTATGTCTGCGGCAGCCTGCAGGGCATGGCGTCGGGCGTGGACGCCGCGCTGCGACAGATCGCCGGCGACGATCTTTGGGCCGAGCTGTCCGCCAGCGGACGCTACCGGCGTGATGTCTACTGAATCGGACCGGATGGCCCGCCGCCGACGCAACGCTCCCCGTGCGGCATCATCGGCCCGGCCGTGAGCGCGCGGCGCGATTCCTTTCTCCGGAGTTCCTCGAAATGATGCTGCATATTCCCGACGTCCTCAGCCCCGACCAGGTGCGCGAGATGCGCGCCGCCCTCGACGCCACCCAGTGGATCGACGGCCGAGAAACCGTGGGCGACCAGGGCGCGCAGGTGAAGCGCAACCGCCAGCTGCCGGAGTCTTCACCCGTCTCGCGCGAACTCGGCGCAACCATCCTGGCCGCGCTCTCGCGCCACGCGCTGTTCTTCTCGGCGGCGCTGCCTTCGCGTTTCGTGCCCCCGCTGTTCAACCGCTACGAGGGCGGCGAGCACTACGGCGTGCATGTCGACGGCTCGGTGCGCGCCGTGCCGGGCAGCAGCCAGCAGCTGCGCACCGACCTGTCGTGCACCCTCTTCCTGAGCGATCCGGAAGATTACGAAGGTGGCGAGCTCGAAGTGATCGACACCTACGGCTCGCACGAAGTGAAGCTGCCGGCCGGCGACCTCATCCTTTACCCGGCGAGCAGCCTGCACCGCGTGCACCCGGTCACGCGCGGGGCCCGGGTGTGCTCATTTTTCTGGCTGCAGAGCATGGTGCGCAACGACGCACAGCGCGGCATGCTGTTCGAACTCGACCAGACGATCCAGAAACTGCGCGCCCGCCTGGGCGAATGCGAGGAAACCGTGGCGCTCACCGGCCACTATCACAACCTGCTGCGCCTCTGGGCCGAGGTGTAACACCGGCTTGCAAACTCCGACCGCATGTCAGCCATAGTTATTGCAAATGCGATGGATTCTTATTTATAATGAGTCACATCCAACAGCCAGCCAACTGCCGCTTTCACTGCCATGATCGTTTGCGTCTGCCGCCGAGTCTCTGACCGTGAAATCGCACGTCATGTGCGCGCGGGCATGACTTTCGACGAAGTCCAGTTCGAACTCGGCGTGGCCACCCAGTGTGGCCAGTGTGAAGGTTGTGCCCGCGACATCGTGGCGCAGTGCAGCGTCTCTCACCCGGTGGCCGCACTCAACTGCGAATCGGCGCCGAGAGCGATCCAGCTTGCCAACTCCATCAAGGAAAGCAAAGCATGGAACTCGTCTCGGCTCTCGGCGGCAGCCTGATCCTCGTCGCCGGCTCTGTCTGGTGGATTTTTCGCAAGTAGCGTCTCTGTAGCGGTTTTGCTGCAATCGGGGCACGATTTGTAGTGCCCGCATTCGAATGGTTGATCGTGTCTGACCGCTTTGCCCCCCCTCCCTCCTTTCTTGGCCTGTCGCGCACTGTCGTCATTGCCGGCGGTGTGATCCTCTTTCACGGCGCCGCGCTGTGGGCGCTGCAAAGCGGCCTGCTGCGCCGGGCCGCCGAAGTGGTGATTCCCGTCGAGATCCTCAGCCAGTTCGTCGAGCCGCCAAAACCCAAGGCCGACCCGCCGCCCCCGCCTCCTCCGCCGCCGCAACCCAAGGTGAGCAAGGCGCCGCCGCCGCCGCGCCCGCAGGCCATCCGCGAGCCCAAGCCGACGCCCGCGCCGAACGCGCCCGCAGGCACCACCGAGCCGCCGCCCCCGCCTGCCCCACCGGCACCGCCCGCGCCGCCAGCCCCTCCCGCACCGCCGCCGTCGCCTCCGGCGCCGCCGGCTGTGTCATTGCCGTCGAGCAACGCCGACTATCTACAAAATCCGAAGCCGGTTTACCCGGCCATGAGCAAGCGCCTCGGCGAGCAGGGCAAAGTGATCGTGCGCGTGCTCGTGGGCGTTGACGGACTGCCTAAAAGCGCGGACGTCAAGAAGTCCAGCGGCTTCGATCGCCTCGACGAGGCGGCCGTGGAATACATCATGAAATGCCGGTTCGTGCCCGGCAAGGTCAACGGCGTGGTGCAGGCCATGTCTTACGACGCCCCCGTCAACTACGTCCTGAACTAATTTTTCTCTGGAGCAACTTCGTATGGATTCCCATTTTGGCTTGATGAACGTCTGGAATCAGGGCGACTTCGTCACCAAGGCTGTCGCGATTCTGTTGATCGGCATGTCCCTCGCATCGTGGATCGTGATCATCGTGAAGGCGCTCGACGTCATCCGCTACAAGCGCTTCGCCAAGCACTCGCAAGACTTCTGGCACAGCGAAGACTTCGCCACCGCCCTGAACAAGCTGGGCACCGGCGACGGCAACCCCTTCCGCGCGCTGGCACTCGAGGGCCGAGAAGCCGCAGCCCACCACCGCAACACCAAGGCACACCTGCACGACGCGCTCGACGTGAGCGACTGGATCACGCGCGCCCTGCGCAACGGCATCGACGCCTTCACGGCGCGCCTGCAGACCGGCCTCGCCATCCTCGCTTCGGTGGGCTCGACGGCACCGTTCATCGGCCTGTTCGGCACGGTCTGGGGCATCTACCACGCGCTGATGAGCATCGGCTCGGCCGGCCAGGCGACCATCGACAAGGTGGCCGGCCCGATCGGCGAAGCGCTGATCATGACGGCCCTGGGCCTGGCGGTCGCCATCCCCGCCGTGCTGGGCTACAACGCCCTGGTGCGCGGCAACAAGTTCGTGCTGACCAAGCTCAACAGCTTTGCCCACGACCTGCATGCCTACTTCGTGACCGGCGCCCGCGTGCAAAGCGGCGGCAATGAAGCGATCGTGGTTCCGCTCAAGAAGGGCTGAGCAGCATCATGGCTTTCGGAACCCAAGACGAACCCGATGAGGTGATGAACGAGATCAACATGACGCCGCTCGTCGACGTCATGCTGGTGCTCCTGATCATCTTCATCATCACCGTGCCGGTCATGAAGCACGCGGTCAACATCGACCTGCCCCGTGCCAGCAGCGAGCCCGAGCAGCCCAAGCCGCAGAACATCCTGTTCAGCGTCACGGCCGACGGCTCCTATTACTGGAACGAAGAGAAGATCGACGACAGCCAGCTGCCGAACCGCCTGGCCGCCGAAGCCGCCAAGGAACCGCAGCCCGAGCTGCACATCCGCGGCGACAAGGCCGTGCGCTACGAGCGCGTGGCCAAGGCCATGGCCGAGGCGCGTGAGGCCGGCGTGCGCAAGATCGGCTTCATCACCGAGCCCGACGCGAAGTGATCTGAACGAATGAACAAATGATTGAAAAAAAGTTGATCGCGACGATTGACTTTTTATTGAGAATCATTATCATTCACTCATCGCTTCCATAAAGGAACTCCAGATGCCAGCCACCCCGAATGCCTTTTCTGTTCTGAACCACCCTTCGCTCGACCAATCGGGTGGCGGTCATGCATCGATCCAGGTGGCGCGTCCGGCACCGATGGTCGAAAGCACCGAGCTTCTGAAAGGAAGCAAGACCGTGGGCATCATGCACAACGGCTCGCTCTACCGGCTTCAAGCCACCAAACTCGGCAAGCTGATCCTGACCAAGTAGGTCGATCAGCCCGCCCCTCGCGCAAGTTTCATCGTGGGGCGACTCGAGGAGATTCATCTCCGAAGGGTCGTTTTTTGCTAGCCAACGGTTCGCCGACTAGCCAAGCTTTTTTTCACGCTGAAGCCCCGAAAAAGAAAACGCCGACCAGATGGTCGGCGTTTTGCTTTGGGCGAAAGGAAAAGGCTTACAGGCCGAGCGCGGCGATGCCGGCCTTGGCGATTTGCGCGTCTTCGTTCGACTTCACGCCGCTCACGCCGACTGCGCCAATGACGTGGCCGTCCTTCACGATCGGCACGCCGCCTTCGAGCAAGCCTTCCACCAGGGGCGCCGTCAGGAACGCGGTGCGGCCGCCGTTGATGATGTCTTCATAGACCTTGCTGTCGCGACGGCCCATGGCGGCGGTGTGCGCCTTGGCGGGGGCGATGTGCGAGGACAGCGCGGCGGCACCGTCCAGGCGCTGCAGCCAGAGCAGGTTGCCGGCGTCGTCGGAGATGGCGATGGTCACGGCCCAGTTGTTCTTCAGGGCCTCGGCTTCCGCTGCAGCGGCAATGGCCTTGACGTCGGCGAGTTCGAGGAATGATTTGGTCTTCATGAATAAGCTCAGGTTGCGTCGAAAACCCGACAGCATAACGGCGGGGCGCCGCAGCGTCCCGTCGGGGCTTAAGAACATCGGGCATACGGTCTTTGCAATACCCCCTCTTGCAGCCCCCTAGAATGCGCCCAACTGCGTGTCATTGCATGCATGCAGCAACCTCAGGAGCTTCGGCCATGAACGACCGTGTGACCACCCTCGACACTTCCACCGGCTACGGCCAGACACTGCCGCAGGCCGAACGCCAGCGCGTGCTGCGCAATACCTACTGGCTGCTGGCGCTGAGCATGCTGCCCACCGTGCTGGGCGCCTGGATCGGCGTGAGCACCGGCATCACCCGCTCGCTCACCGGCGGGCTCGGGCTGATGGTCTTCCTCGGCGGCGCCTTCGGCTTCATGTTCGCGATCGAGAAGACCAAGAACTCGGCCGCCGGCGTGCCGGTGCTGCTGGGCTTCACCTTCTTCATGGGCCTGATGCTGTCGCGCCTGCTCGCGATGGTGCTGGGCTTCAAGAACGGCCCCGAACTGATCATGACGGCCTTCGGCGGCACTGCCGGCGTGTTCTTCGTGATGGCCTCGCTGGCCACGGTCATCAAGCGCGACCTGTCGGGCATGGGCAAGTTCCTGTTCGTCGGCGCCCTGGTGCTGATGCTCGGCGCCGTCATCAACGTCTTCGTGGGCTCGAGCACCGGCATGCTGGTGATCTCGGTGGCCGCCATCGGCATCTTCTCGGCCTACATGCTCTATGACCTGAAGCAGATAATGGACGGCGGCGAAACCAATTACATCAGCGCCACGTTGGCCCTGTACCTGGACATGTTCAACGTGTTCCAGAGCCTGCTGGCCCTGCTCGGCATCTTCGGCGGCGAGCGCGACTGAGCCGCTTTCCCCGACCCCAAGAAAAAAGGCCCTCTCGGGCCTTTTTTCATTCCAGCTCGAAGACCGCGATCGACTCGACGTGCGCGGTGTGCGGGAACATGTTCACCACCCCCGCGAACGTGCAGCGGTAGCCCGCCTGGTGCACCAGCAGGCCGGCGTCGCGCGCCAGCGTCGACGGGTTGCAGCTCACGTACACGATGCGCTTCGGCGGCGTCCAGCCGCCGGTGCGGAGCTCAGGTTGCAGGTGCAGGTCGGCCATCGCCTTGGCCAGCGCAAAGGCGCCTTCGCGCGGCGGGTCGACCAGCCACTTGTCGGCGCTGCCGTCGGCCACCAGCATCTCGGGCGTCATGTCGAACAGGTTGCGCGTCACGAACTGGGTGGCCGACAGCGCACGCCGCGCGGGCGTTGCCGGCTGATTTCTCTTGAAGTTCTCGGTCGCGCGCGCCACCAGCGTGTCGCTGCCCTCGATGCCCAGCACCTCGCGCGCCTGGCTGGCCAGCGGCAGCGTGAAGTTGCCCAAGCCGCAGAACCAGTCGATCACGCGTTCCTCGGGCTTCACGTCGAGCAGGCGCAGTGCCTTGCCGACCAGCGCGCGGTTGATGTGCGGGTTGACCTGGGTGAAATCGGTGGGCTTGAACGGCATCGTCACGCCGAACGCGGGCAGGCGGTAAGCCAGCGGTGTGCCGCCTTCTTCCAGCAGCTTCACGGTGTCCGGGCCCTTGGCCTGCAGCCACCATTGAACGCCCTCGTTCTCGGCCGCAAAGGCTTTGAGCCGTCCGATGTCGGCGCCCGACAGCGGCTCCAGGTGCCGCAGCACCAGGGCGATGGTGCCCAGCGCGGTCGAATCCGGCGCGTCGCCGCAGGCCAGCTCGATCTGCGGGCAGGTCTCGCGCGCATCCATGGATCCGATCAGCGCGCGCAGCGGCATCAGCATGGCGCTGACCTGCTTGGGCAGCACGGGGCAGACCTGCATGTCGGCCAGGTAGCGGCTCTTGCGCTCGTGGAAGCCGATCAGCACCGTGCCCTTCTTGACCACGTGGCGCACCGACAGGCGCGCCCGGTAGCGGTAGTGCCAGGCCGGGCCCTCGAGCGGGCGCAGCAGGTTCTCGGGCTTGACCTTGCCGAGGTGCCAGAGGTTGTCTTCCATGGCACGCTGCTTCACCGCCACCTGGGCCGAGGCGTCGAGGTGCTGCATCTTGCAACCGCCGCACGCGCCCGTGTGCAGGCCGAAATGCGGGCAGCCGGGGCGCACACGCTGCGAGGACTCGCGGCGGATCTGCGTGACCGTGCCCTGTTCCCAGTTGTTCTTGCGGCGATGGACGTTGAACTGCACTTCCTCGAAGGGCAGCGCGCCGTCGATGAACACGACCATGCCGTCGGCCTTGTGTGAAACGCCTTGCGCGTCCAGGTCGAGCGACTCGACCAGGAGCCATTCATCGGCGGGGTTCGCGGGGACTTTCTTTTCTTCGATGGATTCCGTCATCCCCCGATTGTCTCAGCGTGGCCGGGGCGGTCCGGCCGCGACGGGTTACCTTCTTTTCTTGAGCCTCTAGAACAGCGAGTCGCGGCCCACGCCGGAGCGCGCCAGCTGCTTGCGCATCTTGGCCAGCGCCTCGTTCTGGATCTGCCGCACGCGCTCCCGCGTCAGGCCCAGCCGCACGCTCAGCACCTCGAGCGTTTCGGGCTCCCGGTCGTGCAGACCATAGCGGCCTTCGAGCACCTCGCGCTCCCGCGCGTTGAGGGCCTGCACCCACTGGTCGAGCAGGCGCTCGACCTCGTGCGTGTGCGTCACGCCGGCCGGATTTCCCTGCTCGTCGTCGGAGGCCACGGTGTCGGCCAGTGTGAAGCCTTCTTCGCCGTGCGCGTCGCCTGCATCGAGCGAACGCGGCGTCTCGGCCAGCGCCAGCAGGTCGGCCACGGCCTGCACCTCGCGACCGAGCAGCGCGGCCACGTCTTCGACGCGCACGCCGTCCGGCCGACTCGCCAGGAACTCCGCATCGCCCTCGAGCGTGCGACGCGCCCTGAGGACCTGCTGCAGCTCGCGCACGACATGCACTGGCAGGCGAATCGCGCGCGACTGCGTGATGACGGCACGTTCGACCGATTGGCGAATCCACCAGGTCGCGTAAGTGGAAAAACGAAACCCGCGCTCGGGCTCGAACTTGGTGATGGCGTGCATCAGCCCGAGGTTGCCTTCCTCGATGAGGTCGGACAGCGGCATGCCGCGCCCCAGGTAGTTCTTGGCGATGTTGACCACGAGCCGAAGGTTGTGCTCGATCATCGATTGCCGCGCCGCGAAGTCGCCGGCACGTGCTGCGCAGGCGGCGGCGTATTCCTCGGCGGGGGTAAAGAGTTCGGTGCGCCGGACCTGGCGCAGGTAGATGGTCAGGGCATCGGCACCCTCGCCGCCCATGACTTCGGCGGTCGCACCGTGAAGCGGGGTCGATGCTGCAGAGGGAATCGACGGATCCGCGGTGGGGTCGTCGGGAAGAGAGTCCGTGCTCAGCGGCTCGTCGCCGCTGTCCTGGTGGCCATTGCGGCCCCCGTTGGTTCGAGGTGAAGGGCTGCCCTGCCCCGCCAGCCCGCGCACGGGCAGTGTGCGGCGAGGGCGGGAGGCAGCCATGGCATCACCGATTGGGCAGGTAACGCGACGGGTCGACGGGCTTGCCCTGGCGGCGGATCTCGAAATGCAGCTTCACGCGATCGGCGTCGCTGTTGCCCATTTCGGCGATCTTCTGGCCCTTCTGAACCGACTGGTCTTCCTTCACGAGCAGCGTCTGGTTGTGCGCATACGCCGTGAGGTAGGTGTTGTTGTGCTTCAGGATGATCAGGTTGCCGTAGCCGCGCAGGCCGGCACCGGCGTAGACCACACGGCCGTCGGCCGCGGCCAGCACGGGGTCACCGGCCTTGCCACTGATGTCGTAGCCCTTGTTCTTGGCTTCGTCGAAACCGGCGATCAGCGAACCGCTCGCGGGCCAGATCCACCCCAGGTCGTCGTCGCCCGAGTTGCCGCTGCTCGGCCCCGAGGGCGAGGCCGTGACAGGCGCCGGCGACTTGGTGCCGCTCGCACCGCTGGCCGGCACGGCCGGCGTGACGGAGGCCTGCGGGGCCACCGGCTTCGTGGTTGCGCCTTCAGAGGAAGAAGAGGAAGACGGTGCCGTAGCGACGGCCGTGCTGCCGCTGGCGCCAGTTGGCGGAATCACGCGCAACACCTGGCCGACTTCGATCAGGTCGGGGTTGTCGAGGTTGTTCCAGCGCACGATGTCCTGCCAGCGCTGGCCCGTTTCGCTGCCGATGCGACGGATGGAGTCACCGGGGCGCACGGCGTAGTAGCCGGGCTTGCCGTAGTTCTCGATACCGGCGAGCGGCTTGCCCGACGCATCGGTCGTGATGGGGGGACCACCGGGCGCCGTCGCCCCGGGTGCGCGCGTCATCGTGCCCCGGTCTTCGACCGGCGCGGGACCCCGCGGTGCGGAGCAGCCTGCGATCACGAGCACAACTGCCAACGTGATGCCTGCGAACAAACTCCGATTGCCAAAACCCTGCATTTGTTATTCCTTCAAGCGATGCCCGATTTTAGGGGGACAAAGTGAACCGCCTCAAGAATGCGCCGCTCGAGCCCACGAGGGGTCTTATCGATCACGACGAGGGCTTGTCCACCGGTGGCGGAATGGGTCGGCGCGACGATGCGGCCACCCACTGCGAGCTGCGTGATCCAGGCCTCGGGCACAGCCTCGCCGCCTGCCGCCGCGATGATGCCCGCGTAGGGCGCGCCCTTTGCGTAACCGATCATGCCGTCGCCCAACATCAGGTGAACGGTGGCCAGCCGGAAGTGCCGCAGGTTGATGCGGGCACGTTCGTGCAACCCGCGCAGGCGCTCGATGCTGTAGACCTCGGTGGCCACTTCGTTCAGCACTGCGGCCTGGTAGCCGCAGCCGGTGCCGATCTCTAGCACGCGGCCGAGGCGGTCCTGCGGTTTGCCAGCCAGTGCCGGCGCGCCCAGCAGCAGCTCGATCATGCGAGCCACCACATTGGGCTTGGAAATGGTCTGCCCCAGCCCGATCGGCAAGCTGGTGTCTTCGTAGGCCTGGTTGACCAGCGCGCTGTCGACGAAGCGATGCCGCTCGACCGCGCCCATGGCGCGCAGCACGCGTGCATCGCTGATGCCCTGGGCCGCAAGCCTCTGCACCATGCGCGCGCGCACGGCATCGGAGGCCATCGAGGGCGTGGACGACACCATCGGCTTGACCGGCACAGCGGGCATGCGCCCGCGCGTGGCGGCCGAGGCAGTGGGGGTCAGTCGAACCGGGAAACTGGGCCGTGGAGGGGTCGCCATGTCGTCAATTGCCGAGACGGGCGACCGTCTCGCGCCATTGGCCTAGGTTGGCGTGGTCGGTCAGGTCGATCTGCAAGGGCGTCAGCGCGATGTGGCCGTCCGCGGTCGCGTGGAAGTCGGTGCCCTCTCCGCTGTCCTTGGCGCTGCCTGCACCGGCGATCCAGTACATGGTTTCTCCGCGCGGGCTGTCTTGCGTGATCACCTTTTCGGCCGCGTGGCGGCGGCCGAGGCGGCAGACCTTGACGGGCTTCAGCTCGTCGAACGGTCGGTTCGGCACGTTCACGTTGAGCAGGAAGGCGGGGCCGCCGAGCATCTTTTCGCGCTCGATCTGCTGCACGAGCCGGCGCGCCACCTGGGCCGCCGCATCCACATGCGCCCAGCCCTTTTCGATCTGCGAGAACGCGATGGCCGGGATGCCGAACAGGTAGGCCTCCATCGCCGCGCCCACGGTGCCTGAATAAATGGTGTCGTCGCCCATGTTGGCGCCGTTGTTGATGCCCGAGACCACGAGGTCGGGGCGGTAGTCGAGCAGGCCCTTGAGCGCGATGTGCACGCAATCGGCCGGCGTGCCCGTCACATAGCGGAAGCCGTTGTGCGCCTTGTGCACATACAGCGGCGCGGCCAGGGTCAGTGCATTCGACTTGGCGCTGTTGTTGTGCTCGGGGGCCACGACTTCGACGTCGGCGATGTCCTTGAGCGCGTCATGCAGCGCGACGATGCCCGGCGCCTGAAAGCCATCGTCATTGGAAATAAGTATCTTCATGGTGCTTCTGGGTGCAGCGGATTGTAGGTGCGGGGTGCGTCGCAGCAGGGACAACGCCGCACCACAGCGCCGCCTATCATCGCCCCGAATTCATTGCCCACACGACTCATTCAAAGGAGACCCCGAGCATGCACGCATGGCTTTGCGAAAACCCCACCGGCGTCGACGCGCTGACCTGGAAAGAACTGCCCACCCCCACACCGGGCCCGGGCCAGGTGCTGATCGAAATCAAGGCGGCCAGCCTGAATTTCCCCGACCTGCTGATCGTGCAGAACAAGTACCAGATCAAGCCGCCGCTGCCCTTCGTTCCCGGATCGGAATATGCGGGCGTGATTCAGGCAGTGGGCGAAGGCGTCACCCACCTCAAGGTCGGCCAGAACGTGGCGTGCCTGTCGGGCACCGGCGGCTTCGGCACCCACACGCTGGCACCCGCTGCGCTGTGCATGCCGCTGCCCGAAGGCTTCGGCCACGTGGATGCCGCCGCGTTCATCATGATCTACGCCACCTCGTGGCACGCACTGATGGACCGCGCGCAGCTCAAGGCCGGCGAAACCGTGCTGGTGCTCGGCGCGGCCGGCGGCGTGGGCACCGCGGCCATCCAGATCGCCAAGGCGGCGGGCGCCAAAGTGATTGCAGCAGCATCGACCGACGAGAAGTGCGAACTCTGCCGCTCGATTGGCGCCGACGTGACGATCAATTACACGACGCACGCGCTGCCCAATGGTTTCCGCGACGCCATCAAAGCTGCGACCGACGGCAAAGGCCCGGATGTGATTTACGACCCCGTGGGCGGCGATTTCGCAGAACCGGCATTCCGCTCGATTGGCTGGCGCGGTCGCTATTTGGTGGTCGGTTTTGCGTCGGGCCCGATCCCGTCGCTGCCATTGAATCTGACGCTGCTCAAAGGCGCGTCGCTCGTGGGCGTGTTCTGGGGCGATTTCGCCAAGCGCGAACCCAAGGCGAATGCACAGATGATGGCCGAATTGGCCCAGTGGTACGGCCAGGGAAAAATCAAGCCGGTGATCGACAGCACGATGCCGATGGCCGAATTGAAGGCCGCCTATGCGCACATGGGATCGCGCGGCGTCAAGGGAAAACTCGTGATGGTGAACTGACCGGGGCACGCGCGCATCACCCTGCGCGCTTCCCAATAAAAAAGCCCGCCGAAGCGGGCTTTTTTATTGGGCGAATGTCCAACTGATTCTGCGGGCAATCACTTGATCTCGTAATCGGAGAGCGACTTGCCGGCTGCCAGGGCTTCCGTGACCCAGCGCGGCTTGCGGCCACGGCCACCGGACCAGGTTTCGCCCGTCGGGCCGCGGTATTTGGCGGCGGCCTTGGCTGCTGCAGGACCTGCGCTGCGCTTGGTTGCGGCGGCACGGCCACCACCCAGCTTCAGATCGGAAGCGGTCAAACCGTATTCCGCAATCTTCCTGCGCACTTCTTCGATCACGCCGGCCCGTTCCTGGTTACGCAGGTCTTCGGCCTGCTTGCGCAATTGGGCAATCTGCTCGTCGTGCTTCTGGATCTGGGAATTGATATCGGCGAGTGACGAAGCCATTGTTGGACTCCTGTTGTGAATTGAAAACGGCTGAATTCTAATTCAAACCACTTTTGCCACAAGCGCCTTTTCAGCAGAAAAATGCAGACGCATTGGTTGAATGCAACAAGGCGCAACACACGCGCACCATTTTGGGCACTTTTCAAAATCAGGGTAGCAGGGGGAAAGAATGCGGCTTGCAACCTGGCGCTTGAAGCGACGGCGAAGCCAGAAATGACAACGCCGGGCAAGCCCGGCGTTGGAATCCCTTGGGTGCTATTGAGAAATAGCGCAGGGACTGAATTTTTTGGGGTGGCTGATGGGACTCGAACCCACGACGACCAGAATCACAATCTGGGACTCTACCAACTGAGCTACAGCCACCGTAGAGCCTCTGATTGTAGCGTTAAAAATCGCGGCTTTCGATCTCGCGGTCACCAAAGACGCCGAAATGCCACATCGACGTGCGACCCAGCGCCTTCGCAGGCCGTTCGCGATGGTCTGCCGCCACACATCCGCCCTGCCCCGTGGGCATAACTTCGCAGTCGCCCGTTCGATGTGTCTGGCCGACACCGACGCGCGAATGCCTCCGCTATCATGAATGCGAGCGGCCCGGCCGGGCCCGGCTCCCGCCACTTTCACTTCTTCAAAGGAACTTCTTCATGAGCATCGTCTGGACTATCCTGATCGGGTTCGTCGTGGGTCTCGTGGCGCGGGCCGTCAAGCCGGGCGACGACTCCGCCGGCTTCATCGTCACCACGCTGATCGGCGTTGCAGGTTCGGTGGGCGTGACCTACCTGGGCCAGGCGATGGGCTGGTACACCGCCGGCCAGGGCGCCGGCTTCATCGCCTCCGTGCTGGGTGCGATCGTGTTGCTGGTTCTCTACGGTCTCATCAAGCGCAAGAGCTGATTGATGCCCCAGACGCCGTGCCGCGCAATGCGGCCGGTGGCTCCGGCTGCCTGAACCCCGCACTTCTTCAGCCAGCCTCGCGAGGCCTCCCCGCCGATGCCCCGCAAACCACGCGCCCGTCACCACGTCTATGTGGTCGAACTCGACGATCGCGTCTGGAACAACGGCCGCTTCCGGCGCGCCAACCCCGACTACCAACTCGGCAAGCCCTTCGTCTATGTCGGCATGACCGGCCTGGACCCCGACATCCGTTTCGACAAGCACAAGGCCGGCATCCAGGCCAACCGCTTCGTGCAGGAGTTCGGCCTGCGGCTGCTGCCCGCGCTCTACGAACGCTACAACCCGATGCCGTATGACGATGCGCGGCTGATGGAGGTCGACCTGGGCATCGCCCTGCGCCGCGCCGGCTACGGCGTCTGGCAGGCCTGACGCTGTTCAGGAATACGTGACCCAATCCTCGTACGCCGGCCCATCGAGGTGCGGCAAGGTGTTGTAGGTCACGAGCATGTGCCGCTTCGGCGTGAAGGCAAACTCGGTCACCGAGCTGTTGCGGATGCGCAGGTTGAGTTCGATGGTCGTCTCGGCGCTGGTGCCCAGCACATGGCCGACCGCGGTGCTGATCGGCCCGCCGCTCGACACCACCAGCACCTTCGCGCCGTGGTGCCGCTCGCGCACATGGTCGAGCGCCGTGGTCACGCCGGCCAGGAAGTCGACGTAGCTCGGCATGCCGACCGGCGCCGTGCGCCCCTGCATCCATGCGCCGAGCCCGTCGCGCAACAGGCGGAAATGATGCCGGTACATCTCGGGTGAATCGGGCTTCTCGAGCTTGCCCTGGTGCACCGTGGCAATGACGGCTTCGCTGTCGTACTCGTTGAGTCCCGGCCACGGCAGCACGTCGTCGCGCGACAGCCCGAGCCCCTGCGCGATGCCCTCCCAGGTCTGCTTGTGGCGCTTCAACGTGCCGGTGATGACGGCATCGAAACGCATGCCGCGCTCGCGCCAGTATTCGCCCAGGCGCACGGCCTGCCGGTGGCCGAGCTCACTCAGGTTGTCATAGTCGGCAGCACCGAAGCTGGCCTGTCCGTGGCGCACGAGGTAAAGGGTTCCCATGCGCCGGATTCTGGCAAGAAGCACGGGCGGCGCTTGTCCCTCGTGCGACCAAAAAAAGCCCGGGTCGTCGGACCCGGGCTTGTTGCGAGCAGCGGTTGCTCGTCTGTATCAGCGAGCCGCTGCAGCGGTCGGCAGCGTGTCGGCCGGCTTCGGCACGAGGATCTCGACCTTGAAGCGCTGCTTCAGCAGCTCGTAGTACGCAGCGGCTTCGGCGGCGGTCACCGACTGAGCGATCTGCATGCTTTCCTGCTGTGCCTGTTCGGCCGTCGGTGGCGTGCGCGGCACGACCTTGGTCACGCGGACCACGGCGTAGCCTTGCATGCCGAGGTCCACGCCGAGCAGCGCGGGCAGCTTGGCGCCATCGGCGCGCAATGCGGCGTCGATCACCGGTGCGGGCTGCGACTGCGCGTCGATGCGCGACACCGTGACCGGCGCGCCGAAGGTGGCGCCGTCGGCCTTGACCTTCCAGGCGGCGAGCTTGGCTTCGCCTTCGGCCTTGGCCAATGCAGCAGCGCGCTCGGTGATGAGCTGTGCGCGAATCTTGTCCTTCACCTCGGCCAGCGGAATCGGATGCGCGGCCGTGTATTGCGTCACGCGGCCCGATGCCAGCTGGTTCGGGCCGACTTCGATGGCTTCGGTGTTCTGCTTGCGCTCCAGCGCGTCGGAGGCATACAGCGCCTGCAGGAAGTTGCGGCTGGCAAGCGGACCCGTGGCACCCGGCGCGGGCGTGCGCGGCACGTTGGTGGCGGTCTGGATCGTGAGCTTGAGCTTCTCGGCGGCCGGCTTGAGGCTCTCGGGCTGCTGATACACGGTGTCCGTGAAAATTTCCGCAGCCTTCGCGAATTCTTGCGTGGCCTGTTGTGCGCGCACTTCGCTCTCGATGGTGGCGCGCACCTTCTCGAAAGGCGGCACCACGGCCGGCTTGATGTCGGTCAGCTGAATGATGTGGTAGCCGAACTCGGTTTCGACGAGGTCGCTGATGTCGCCCTTCTTGAGCGCGAACATCGCGTCTTCGAACGGCTTGACCATCGCGCCGCGCGTGACGAAGTCGAGGTCGCCGCCCTTCTCGGCCGAGCCGGGGTCCTGCGAGTTCTTGCGTGCTACGTCGGCGAAGGTGTTCGGTGCCTTCTTCACGTCGGCCAGCAGCTGCTCGGCCTTGGCCTTCGCCTTGGCGCGGTCGCCGCTGGACATGCTGGCCGGTGCGGTGATCAGGATGTGGCTGGCACGGCGCTCTTCCTTGGTGCCGAAGCGCGCGGTGTTCTGTTCGTAGTAGGTCTTGAGGTCGGCTTCGTTCGCGACGATGTTCTTCTTCGCGGCTTCGAGGTCGAGCACGAGGTACTCGATGCTGGCCTGCTCCGGCGCCTGGAACTGCGCCGTGTGGTCCTTGTAGTAGGTCTCGATGTCGGCATCGCTGACCGTCACCTTCGACGCAAAGCTCTCGGGTGCGAAGCGCGCCACCTGGATTTCACGGCGGTCGTAGAAGGCATTCACCGTGGCCGCGGTCAGTGCCGCCGGCGCGAAGCTCGTGCCCGTCACGCCCAGCAGCACCTGCTGCGAGGCCATCTCGGCGCGCAACGAGGCTTCGTACTGCGCGGGCGTGCGGCCGGTGGCGCGAAGGAAAGCCTCGCTGTCGAAGTCACCCTTGGGTGTGCGGAAGGCGGCCAAGCCGGCATCCTGCGCGTACATGCGCGAGAGGCGGTCTTCGGACACCGACACGTTGGACTTGACCGCCGCGGCCGCCAGCACGCGCTCGCGCACCATCCGTTCCAGCGTGGCGTAGCGCAGCGCGTCGGAGTCGAGCAGCGTCGGATCGACGTTGGGCGACTGCTGGCGGATGCGGTCGGTCTCGACGCGGTGCTGCTGATCCCACTCGGGCTTGGTGATGTCGTGACCCTGGATGCGGGCCACCTTCTCGTCGCCGCCCATGCCCTGGTAGCGCTCGACACCAAAGAAGACGAACGAGGGAATGATCAGCAAGAACAAGAAAATCATCACGACTTTGTTGTACTTGCGGAAGGTATCAAACATGCTTGAACACTCTTTTTCGACGGGCGCCGGACGGCAATAAAAAAGGCGAACCGGTGTTCGCCTTTGCATCGGGTGGTGGTGGGTGCTGAGGGGCTCGAACCCCCGACCTACGCCTTGTAAGGGCGCCGCTCTACCAACTGAGCTAAGCACCCCACCTGAAATACTCTCCGAGTCTACAGCCTCAGTTCAGCGCGTCTTTGAGCGCCTTGCCGGGACGGAACTTCGGGATCTTGGCAGCCTTGATTTTAATCGCCTCGCCGGTGCGGGGATTCCGGCCGGTGCGGGCTGCGCGTTTGCCGACTGCGAAAGTGCCGAAACCGACGAGCGACACGGAGCCGCCCTTCTTGAGCGTGGTGCGAATGGCGCCAATGGTGGATTCGAGCGCACGGGTCGCTGCGGCTTTGGAAATATCGGCGTTCTTTGCGATGTGCTCAATCAGTTCGGTCTTGTTCACAAGGGCCCCTTGTCGAAAAAAAGTTGGTCGGCTTTCGTCAGCTGCGACCTGGCCGCGACGGGTGCGACTCAAGAACATGGCAGGCCTGACGCCTCGGCAGCGCACTGCCAGCGAGGATTACAACCACTGGTCTGCGGGGTGTCAATAAGACACAAGGCTCTGCAGCCCAGCGGAGCGCGCGATTTTAGGGGCGTTTCGCGACGTACTTTTCAAAGGGCCTCGGCAATTGCCTTTCCGAGGTCGGCCGTGCCCGCCCGACCGCCGATGTCCGGGGTGCGCGGTGCGCCGCTTTGGGGCGCGAGCACCTTCTCGATGGTCGCCAGGATCGCGTCGTGCGCGTCCTTGTGGCCGAGGAACTCCAGCATCATCGCGCCGCACCAGATCTGGCCGATCGGGTTGGCGATGCCCTGGCCGGCAATATCGGGCGCCGAGCCGTGCACGGGCTCGAACAGCGAGGGCGTGGTGCGCTCGGGGTTGAGGTTGGCGCTGGGCGCGATGCCGATCGTGCCGGTGCAGGCCGGGCCCAGGTCGGACAGGATGTCGCCGAACAGGTTGCTCGCCACCACCACATCGAAGAAGTCGGGCCGCTGCACGAAGTGCGCCGTGAGGATGTCGATGTGGAACTTGTCGAGCGTGATGCCCGGGTAGCCCTTGGCCATTTCCACCACGCGCTCGTCCCAGTACGGCATGGTGATCGAGATGCCGTTCGACTTGGTGGCGCTCGTCAGGTGCTTCTTCGGCCGCGACTGCGCCAGCTCGAACGCGAACTTCAGCACGCGGTCGACGCCCACGCGCGACATCACGGTTTCCTGCACCACGATCTCGCGCGGCGTGCCTTGGTACATGCGCCCGCCGATGCTCGAGTACTCGCCCTCGGTGTTCTCGCGCACGATGTACATGTCGATCTCGCCGGGTTCACGCGGCGAGCCGTCGCGGCGCACCACCGGCGCGATGATGCCGGGCATCAGGCGCGCGGGGCGCAGGTTGATGTACTGGTCGAACTCGCGGCGGAACATGAGCAGCGAGCCCCACAGCGACACGTGGTCGGGAATCTTCTCGGGCCAGCCGACCGCACCGAAGAAGATGGCGTCGTGGCCGCCGATCTGGTCTTTCCAGTTGTCGGGCAGCATCTGGCCGTGCTTCTCGCAATAGTCCCAGCTCGAGAAGTCGAAGTGGTCGAACTTCAGGTCGATGCCGAATTTGCGCGCCGCCGCATCGAGCACGCGCAGCCCCTCGGGCATGACTTCCTTGCCGATGCCGTCGCCGGCGATGACTGCGATTCTGTGGGTGCTCATGAAGTGGCTCCTGGGTGTTCAGGGGAAACGAAAAAATTCAGCGCCTCGGCCAGCAAGGCCTCGGGGGCTTCTTCGGGGATGTAGTGGCCGCAGGGCAGCGCGTGGCCCGACACGTCGTCGGCCCGCTCGCGCCACAGCGAGAGCACGTCGAACGCGCGCCCCACCGCGCCATGCTCGCCCCACAGCACGCGCAGCGGCTGCGCGAGGCGACGACCGGCGGCGATGTCGGCGCGGTCGTGCACGAGGTCGATCGTGGCGGAGGCGCGGTAGTCCTCGCAGATGGCTTCGGCGGTGCCAGCGATGGCGATGCAGCGTTCGTACTCGGCCAGCACCTCGGGCGCGAACGGCGCGAGCCCCGCGTGCCGCCCGCCCATCACGCTGCGCACATAGCGCACCGGATCGGAGGCAATCAGCGCCTCGGGCAGCGGCGGCGGCTGGATCAGGAAGAACCAGTGCCAGTAGGCCTTGGCAAACGCTTCAGAGGTGCCTTCGTACATCGCCAGCGTCGGCGCGATGTCGAGCAGCAGCATGCGCTCGACCGCGCCCGGATGGTCGGCTGCGAGCCGGTGCGCCACACGCGCGCCGCGGTCGTGCGCGAGCACGGCGAAGCGTTCGAAGCCGTGGTGTTGCATGGCGGCCAGCGCGTCACGCGCCATCTCCCGCTTGCTGTAGACCGCGTGCTCGTCGTCGGCCGCCGGGCGACCCGAGTCGCCATAGCCGCGCAGGTCCACGGCAACCACCGTGAAGCGCTCGGCCAGCGCAGGCGCCACGCGGTGCCAGATCGCATGCGTCTGCGGATGGCCGTGCAACAGCAGCAAGGGGGCGCCCTGCCCGCCGATGCGACCATGGATGCGCACGCCATCGCGGGCGATGTCGAAGCGGGGGAAGTCGAGGAAAGAAGCCGTCACGCCACGATTGTGCGTTGCACCCCGGCGGCCATCAAGCAACAATCAGCCAATTCATACTTTCCGATTTGGCATGAATCCCCACGCGATGGAACGCGGCGATCTCGAACTGGTGCTGGCCATCCGCGACCAGGGCAGCCTGGCCGGCGCGGCGGCCACGCTCGACGTGGTGCCCTCGGTCGTCACCAAACGGCTCGGCGCGCTGGAGGCTCGGCTCGGGCAGCGGCTGTTCGATCGCACGACGCGGCGGCTCAGTGTCACGGCCGAGGGCGAGGCCGTGTGCCTGCATGCGCGCACGCTGCTCGACGGCTTCGCGGCGCTCGAAAGCGAACTCGGCGAACGGCAGAACGCGCTGATCGGCACGGTCCGCCTCGCCGCCACCTTCGGCTTCGGCCGGCGCTGGCTCGGCCCGGCGCTCGCGGACTTCCAGGCGCAGCACCCCGGCCTGCAGGTCGAGCTGCTGCTGACCGAGCAGCTGCCCGACCTGGGCGCCGAAGGCTACGACGGCGCGGTCTGGCTGTGGGCGGTGCAGCAGCACCGCGCCGCCGACTGGACCACTCGCCGCATCGCGCGCAACCAGCGTGTGCTGGCCGCCTCGCCCGACTACCTTGCACGCCGCGGCACGCCCGCCACGGTGGAAGCGCTGGCCACGCACGACTGCCTGATCGCGCGTGAGAACGGCGACGCGGCGCAGTCGCGCCAGTTCGCGCTCTGGACACTGCGCCACGCGCGTGACGGCAGCACGGCACGCGTGCGGGTGCAGGGTCCGCTCACGAGCAATTCAGGAGAGATGGTGCGCGACTGGTGCCTCGCGGGCCACGGCGTCATGCTGCGCAGCCTCTGGGACATCGCGCCGCAGCTGGCCGGCGGCGAACTCGTGCGCGTATTGCCGCAGTACGGCATGCCCGACGCCGACATCCACTGGGTCGCGCCCTGGCGGCCGAAGACGCCGCGCCGCGTGCGTCTGCTGGTCGATCACCTGGTCGAACAGTTCCGCTCGGAGCCCTGGAAGCCGGTCAAGCCGGGCGGGCGCTGAAAGAAAAAGAAAGCGCCGTCAGCGCTCGGCGCGCACCACGAGGCTCACGCCGATGGCCGTCAAGCCGATGCCCAGCACCGTGGTCCAGGTGATCGGTTCGGCGAACAGCAGCCAGGCCATCAGCGCCGTGCACGGCGGCACGAGGTACAGCAGGCTGGTGACGGCCGTGGCCGTGCCGCGCTGGATCAACATATAAAGCAGCGAGCTGCCGCCCAGCGACAGCGCCAGCACCGACCACGCCATCGCGCCGATCGAATGCGTGTTCCATTCGATGGCCTGCGTCTCGAGCGCGGCAAAAGGCAGAGTCACGAGCAGCGCGGCCGCCATCTGCACCGCGCTGGCGCTGCGCACGTCGCACGGCGCGACGAAGCGCTTCTGGTACAGCGTGCCCGCCGTGATCGACAGCAGCGCCATCACGGCCAGCCCCATCGTCAGCGCGTTGACCTCGGTGCCCTGCCCCAGCTTGCGCGACACCACGAGCACCAGCCCTGCAAAGCCCAGGGCGAGCCCGGTCCACTGCCGCCCCGAAATGCGCCCGCCATTGAAAGACAGCCAGACCGCCGTGAGCACCGGCTGGATGCCGACCAGCAGCGCGACCAGCCCCGCGCCCATGCCGGCATGCACCGCAGCCCAGACACCACCGAGATAGCCGGCCTGCATCAGCACGCCCGTGACTGCGAGGTGCCCCCATTGCGCGCGCTTCGACGGCCACGCCACCCGCGCGAGCATGACCCACAGGCCGAAGCAGGCGAGCGACAGCGCATAGCGAACGGCCAAAAACTTGAGGGGCGGCGCGTAGGGCATGCCATAGCGCGCAACGATGAATCCCGTGCTCCAGATCAGCACAAAGACCGCCGGCATCGCCCGCAGCCAGCCTGCGTTGCGGGCCGAGACGGCCGCCGTCATTTGGAGTGGGCCCGGATCTCGGGAATGGCCTTCTGCAGGTAATAGACCATCGACCAGACGGTGAGCACCGCCGAGATCCAGATCAGCCACTGCCCCCAGAAGCCGGTGTCGATCACCTTGAAGAGGTGCCCGTCATAAAGCAGGAAGGGAATCGCGACCATCTGCACGGTCGTCTTGACCTTGCCGATCATGTGGACCGCCACGCTCTTGCCGGCGCCGATGCGCGCCATCCATTCGCGCAGCGCCGAGATGGCGATCTCGCGGCCGATGATGATGAGCGCCACGAACACGTCGGCGCGCTGCAGATGCACCAGCACCAGCAGGGCGGCGCACACCAGGAACTTGTCGGCCACCGGATCGAGAAAGGCGCCGAAGGACGAGGTCTGGTTGAGCTTGCGCGCCAGGTAACCGTCGAGCCAGTCGGTAGCGGCGAACACGATGAACATCACCGTGGCGATCAGGTTGCGCATCGGCTCGCTGATCGGCAGGTAGAAAACGCCGACGATCAACGGAATCGCGACGATGCGCGTCCAGGTCATGATGGTCGGTAGGGTCCAGAACATGCGGGCGATTGTGTCATGCACGCGTGAAGCGCTGGAAGGTCGGGGGCAATCCCGTCTTCAACGCAGCGCGCGATAGATTTCCTCGGCCAATTCGGTGGCAATGCCTTCGACCGATGCGATGTCCTCCACGCTCGCTGCCGCCACGCCGCGGATGCCGCCGAAACGTTGCAGCAGGCGCGCCCGGCGTTTCGGGCCGATGCCCGGAATGTCTTCGAGCTGGCTGCCGCCCACGCGCACCTTGGCGCGCTTGGCCCGCATGCCGGTGATGGCGAAACGGTGCGCCTCGTCGCGGATCTGCGCCACCAGCATCAGGGCCGCCGAATCCTTGCCGAGGTAGACCTTTTCGCGGCCGTCGGCGAACACCAGCTCTTCGAGCCCGACCTTGCGGCCCTCGCCCTTCTCGACGCCGACGATCAGCGACAGCGGCAGGCCCAGTTCGCTGAACACCTCGCGCGCCATCGACACCTGGCCCTTGCCACCGTCGACCAGCACCAGATCGGGCATGCGCGCGGCCGGGGTCTTGGGCGGCGGTGCCTCGACGCCTTCGGCCCCTTCGCTCTCGGCGTCGCCCGGAGCCAGCGCCTCGGTCTCGGCCGCCATCGCCTCGGCCAGCTTGCCGTAGCGGCGGTGCAGCACCTGGCGCATGGCGGCGTAGTCGTCGCCGGGCGTGATGCCCTCGATGTTGTAGCGGCGGTACTCGCGGTTCTGCATCGTGTGGTGCGCGAACACCACGCACGAGGCCTGCGTGGCCTCGCCCGCCGTGTGCGAGATGTCGAAGCACTCGACGCGGAAGTTGTCCAGGTCGTCCGACGCCAGCTCGAGCGCATCGGCCAGCGCGCGGGTGCGCGCCTGCTGCGAGCCCTCTTCGGCCAGCAACCGCGCGAGCTGCAGGCCGGCATTCGTCTCGGCCATCTCGAGCCAGTGACGACGCTGTTCGTGCGGCTGGAACACCGCCGTCACGCGCGCACCGGCCTGCTGCGAAATGGCCTCGATGAGCGCGCGGCTCACCTGCCGGCCCAGCACCAGCGTGGCGGGCACCGGCACGTCGATGTAGTGCTGCGCAATGAAGGCCTCGAGCACCTGCACCTCGATCGGGTCGGCGGCCACCGGGTCGACGCCCTCTTCCGCGTCGAGTTCGCCGTGGTGGATCTGTGCCGCGTCGTCCACGTGCACCGGAAAGTACGCGCGATCGCCCAGGTGGCGCCCGCCACGCACCATCGCGAGGTTGACGCAGGCCTTGCCGCCCTGCACCTTGACCGCGAGGATGTCGACGTCCTTGTCGGACACCACCTCGATCGACTGCTGGTGCAGCACGCGCGAGATCGCCGACATCTGGTTGCGCAGCTCGGCCGCCTGCTCGAACTCGAGCTTCTCGGCGTGCGCCGTCATGCGCTGCTCCAGCGTGGAGAGCACGCCCTGCGTGTCGCCGAGCAGGAAGGCCTCGGCGCTGGCCACGTCCTGCGCGTAGGCCTCGGGCGAAATGAGCGCCACGCAGGGGCCGCTGCAGCGCTTGATCTGGTACAGCAGGCAGGGGCGCGTGCGGTTGGCGTACACCGTGTCCTCGCAGGTGCGCAGGCGGAACACCTTCTGCAGCAGCTGGATCGATTCCTTCACCGCCCAGGCGCTCGGGTACGGCCCGAAGTAGCGGTGCTTCTTGTCGACCGCGCCGCGGTAGTAGGCCAGCCGCGGAAAGGCGTGCGAGGCGATCTTCAGGTAAGGGTAGCTCTTGTCGTCGCGAAATAGGATGTTGTAGCGCGGCTTGAGCGTCTTGATCAGGTTGTTCTCGAGCAGCAGCGCCTCGGCTTCGGAGCGCACCACGGTGGTCTCCATGCGCACGATCTTCGAGATCATGTGGCCGATGCGGGTGCCCCCGTGGCTCTTCTGAAAGTAGTTGGCGACCCGCTTCTTCAGGTTGCGCGCCTTGCCCACATACAGCACGGCGCCGGCCGCGTCGAAATAGCGGTAGACGCCCGGCAGCTGCGGCAGGGCCGCGACTTCGCTGAGCAATTGATCGGAATGCACGTCGGACATGGCGGCTATTGTGGCGCGCGGCGCGAGGCCCCGCGGCGAACCCGGCCACCCCGCACGCACGTGACACGGGCGGGAACGAAATGTGCTCATGATGGGTGCGGGCGCGAGGAGCGCCCGTTGTCCTTCAAATAACAGCACTCGGGAAGCACTCTCCATGAAGAAAAACTCCACGCGCGTGTGGTGGGCCCTGACGCCCCTCGCGCTCTCCCTGGCCGTGGCCGGCTGCGGCGGCAGCAGCAACAACGACGCGCAGAACAACGCCGCGCTCGTCGCGGCCATCGCGGCGATCAACGCGGCCAACCAGCCGCCGCCCACCCCGCCCGCCCCAGACAACGGCTGCCAGATTCCGAGCAGCGGCACCTCCGTGGTCGTCGGCTCGGGCGACCCGGGCGATCCGGCCGCACCGGAACCGGCGTCGGGCTATGTGCCGGGCCACAAGCTGGTCTACGCCAAGAACTACATGGTGGTGGCGAACCACCCGCTGGCCACGCGCGCCGGCTGCGACGTGCTCAAAGCGGGCGGCAGCGCGGTCGATGCGGCGGTGGCGGTGCAGGCCGTGCTCGGTCTGGTCGAGCCGCAATCGAGCGGGCTGGGCGGCGGCGCCTTCATGCTCCATTACGACGCGGCGACGAAGAAGCTGCAGGCCTACGACGGGCGTGAGACGGCGCCTGCCGCGGCCACCGAGAACTACCTGCGCTGGATCGACGACACGAACGACCAGACCGCGCCCAAGCCCGGCGGCGCCCGAGCGAGCGGTCGCTCCATCGGCACGCCCGGCGCCGTGCGCATGCTCGACATCGCGTATCAAGACCACGGCAAGCTGCCCTGGAAAGACCTGTTCGGCTACGGCATCACGCTCGCGTCCGACGGCTTCCTGATCGGCGGACGCATGGCGAGCGCCATCGCGGGTTCCGCGTCGAGCCTGAAGCGAGACGCCGACGCCACGGCCTATTTCTTCAACGCCGACGGCACGCCCAAGGCGCTGGGCACCAAGCTCACGAACCCGGCCTACGCCAGGACGCTCACCACCATCGCCACGCAAGGCGCCAACGCCTTCTACACGGGCGACATCGCCAAGGGCATCGTCGACAAGATCGGCGTCACCACGGCAGCCAGCGACGGCTCGGCCATCACGCCCGGCAAGACCACGCTGACCGACCTGGCCAACTACAAGGCCAAGCGCCGCGACCCAGTCTGCGGCACGTACCGCGACTACTACGTGTGCAGCATGTCGCCGCCGTCCTCGGGCGGCATCGCGGTGGTGGCCACCCTCGGCATCCTGGAGACCTTCAACCTGGGCCTGTACAAGCCGACCGCCATCGACCTCGAAGGCGGCAAGCCGAGCGTGATGGGCGTGCACCTGGTGAGCGAGGCCGAGCGGCTGGCATATGCCGACCGCGACAAGTACGTGGCCGACACCGACTTCGTGCCGCTGCCCGGCGGCAGCCCCGCCATGCTGATCGACAAGTCCTACCTGCAGGGCCGCGCCAGCCTCATCAGCCTGACGAAGAGCATGAACCTCGCCAAGGCTGGCGATCGGGGCGATGTGCCGCTGGGCGTCGACAAGACCGAAGAGCATGGCACCACGCACTTCACCGTCGTCGACAAGCAAGGGAACGTGGTCGTGATGACCACGACGGTGGAAGCCAGCATGGGCTCGTTCCACATGACGCAGGGCTTCCTGCTGAACAACCAGCTGACCGACTTCGCGCCCAACCCGATCGACACCTCGGTGACCCCGAACGTGAAGTTCGCCAACCGCGTCGCGCCCGGCAAGCGCCCGCGTAGCACGATGGCGCCGACGCTGGTGTTCAAGAAGAACGCCGACGGCAGCATGGGCGAGTTCGTGATGGGCACCGGCTCGCCGGGCGGCGGCACGATCATCCAGTACGTGGTGAAGACACTGGTTGGCGCGCTCGACTGGGGACTCGATGCGCAACAAGCCACGTCGCTGGTCGACTTCGGTGCCACCAACACCCCACCACCAACGCCCTCCGGCGCCACCTACAGCCTCACCAACGTAGGCGGCGAGCATCCGGCCATCGACACCTCCAACGCGGGCAACAACGACCCGCTGATTGCTGGCCTGCGAGCGCTCGGTCACACGGTGAACTTCGGCGCGCAGTCCAGCGGCGTGAGCACCATCATCCGCACGAACGTCGGCGGCAAGCCCGCGCTGACCGGCGGTGCAGACCCGCGCCGCGAGGGCATCGTGCTGGGCGACACCTTCACGCCCTGAACGACCAAGGGCCGGCGCAGCCCTCGCCGCGCCGGCCCTTCGGCCTGATCACTGATCTGTCTATTTACTTCGCGACTTCCGACACCAGCCGGTACAGGAACTCGCGCCCGTCGTACAGGCGCTGGATCTCGATGCGCTCGTCCAGCCCGTGCGCGCGCGCATCGGTCGGCTCGAGGAACATGCCGGTCACGCCGTACATCGGGATGCCGGCGTTGCGCAGGAAGCGGCTGTCGGTGGCGCCGGTGCTCATCGCGGGCACCACGGGCACGCCGGGCCACATCTGCTGCGTGAGCGTCTCGACCGTCTTCACGAGGTCGCCGTTGAGCGGCGAGGCCGGGCTGCGCAGCGGCTTGCCCATGTTGCGCACCACGATCTTGTCGTTGCCCACCGCCTGGGTCAGCAGGCGCTCGACCTCCTCGGGATCGTCGTGCGGCAGGATGCGGCAGTTGACCGTGGCCTTGGCCGATTGCGGCAGCGCGTTCTCGGCATGGCCGGCCTGCACCATCGTCGCCACGCAGGTGGTGCGCAGCTGCGCGTTGTAGGCCGGGTTGGCCGTCATGCGCTCGAGCACGCCGGCGTCGGGGTTGCCGCTGCCGATGGCGCGCATGTCGTCGGCCAGCTGGCCGGCGGCAAAGGGTGCGCTGCGCGCGAAGTAGGTCTTGGTGACGTCCGCGAGCTTGATCGGAAACGCGTAGTTGCCCAGGCGCTCCAGGCCGGCCGAGAGCGCGTAGATCGGGTTGGTCTTGGTCGGCACCGAGCTGTGGCCGCCGACGTCGCGCGCCTCGAGCATGTAGGTCGTGTACATCTTCTCGGCCACCTGCATGCGGTGCAGGTTCGGCTTGCCGCCGCGCAGCTCGCCGCCGCCGCCTTCGTTGATGCCGAACTCGGCCTGCAGCAGCTCGGGCTTGTTGTTGATGAGCCAGAAGGCGCCGTTGCTCAGCGCGTCGCCGCGCTCCTCGTCGGCCGTGAGCGCCAGGATGATGTCGCGCTTGGGCTTGAAGCCTTCCTGCTTGAGCTGCCCCAGCACGGAGACCAGCGCCGCGGCCATCGCCTTGTCGTCGATGGCGCCGCGCGCCGTGAAGTAGCCGCCGGTTTCCTGCAGCTTGAAGGGGTCGGTCTTCCAGTCTTCGCGGCGGGCCTCGACCACGTCGATGTGCGCCAGCAGCAGCAGCGGCTTCTTGCTGCCGTCGCCCTTGAAGCGCAGCACCAGGTTCCCCTTCTTCGGGAAGGGCTCGAAGATCTGGATGTCGCCCGCGGCGAAGCCGGCATCGACCAGCCGTTTTTCCATGGCCCGCGCCGCGGCGGTGTTGTCACCCACCGAGTGGGTGGTGTTGATCTCGATCAGCTCCTTGTAGATCTCGCGGAAGCGCTGCTGTTGAGCGGTGAGCGGCGCGGTCTGGGCCTGGGCGCCGGCGATGCCGGCCAGGGCCAGCGAGAGCGCGAGCACGCCGCGTCGGGCGGCGGACAAGGGAGACGAAGAAGAAATCTGCGAACGGCGACGGGTCTGCATCCTCATGGTCTGGCTCTCTCCGATGGTTGTTGTGGCGAGGGCCAGCATAGCAATCACGCGGCGTTTTCGCCTGCGCCTGGGCGACCGCGAAGGCAGGCACACTCGCGGCCATGGGCACGCGCATGCAATGGGACATCTTCTGCAAAGTCATCGACAACCACGGCGACCTGGGCGTCTGCTGGCGCCTGGCCTGCCAGCTGGCGGCGGCCGGCGAGCGCGCGCGGCTGTGGGTCGACGACCCGACGGCGCTGCACTGGATGGCGCCGGCCGGCTGCGACGGCGTGCAGGTGATCGACTGGTCCGACGCCGAAGTCGTGCGCCGCGCCGTTGCCGACTCGGTGCCTGACGTGCTGGTCGAAGCTTTCGGTTGCGACCCGGAGCCCGAACTCGTCGCGCGTTTCGCGCAAGCCCCGAGCCATGCGCAGGCCTGGATCAACCTCGAATACCTGTCGGCCGAGCCCTATGTCGAGAAGCTGCACCGGCTGCCGTCGCCGGTGTTCAAAGGCCCGGGCGCCGGGCTGACGAAGCGTTTCTTCTACCCGGGCTTCACGCCTGCGACCGGCGGCCTGCTGCGCGAGCCCGACCTGATGGCGCGCCAGGCACGCTTCGACCGGGCGCGCTGGCTGGAGGCGCAGCAGATTCCCTGGCAGGAAGGCGAACGCCTGGTCTCGCTCTTCTGTTACGAGCCGCCGGCGCTGACCGCTCTGCTGGCCCAGTTGGCTGCCGACTCGGTGCCCACGCGCTTGCTGGTCACCGCGGGCCGGGCCGCGCGCGCCGTGCAGGCGAGCCTTGATGCGCCTGATCGCCCGATGGGCGTCCAAAGTTCGCTATCAATTTCATACCTCCCCTACCTCAGCCAGGCGGATTTCGACCACCTGCTGTGGGCCTGCGACCTCAACTTCGTGCGCGGCGAAGACTCCCTGGTGCGCGCCCTCTGGGCCGGTGCGCCCCTGGTCTGGCAGATCTACCCGCAGGACGACGACGCGCACCACGTCAAGCTCAACGCCTGGCTCGACTGGCTCGGCGCCCCGCCCGCGCTGCGGCTTTTTCACCACGCCTGGAACGGCTTCGGCGACAGCGCCCTGCCCCCACCCGGCCCGCTGGCGGCATGGCGCGAAACCGCCCGTGCGGCGCGCGACAGGCTGCTCGCGCAGGACGATCTGCTCGCCCAACTGCGGCAGCTGGTCGCCGGAAAAAGCTAAAATAGCAGGCTTTGCGGAATTCAGCCCTGACCGCCGTGGTCCGGGACGCCTTTCGCCAAACCTGCCGCGGGACATGTACGGCGGGGCCAGATACGACGGCACACAGCGCCGAGGGCCCCGCGCACCGAGCGGCCAACATCCAGAGAACCTGATATGAAAATCGCTCAAGAAATCCGCGCCGGCAACGTCATCATGCACGGCAAGGACCCGATGGTCGTCCTGAAGACCGAGTACAGCCGCGGCGGCCGCAACAGCGCCACCGTGCGCATGAAGCTCAAGAGCCTGATCGCCAACTTCAACACCGAAGTGGTCTTCAAGGCCGACGACAAGATCGACCAGATCGTGCTCGACAAGAAGGAGTGCACCTACTCCTACTTCGCCGACCCGATGTATGTCTGCATGGACACCGAGTACAACCAGTACGAAGTCGAAGCCGAGAACATGGGCGACGCCCTGAACTACCTCGAAGACGGCATGGCTGTCGAAGTGGTGTTCTACGACGGCAAGGCCATCTCGGTCGAACTGCCGACCAGCGTCGAGCGCGAAATCACCTGGACCGAGCCGGCCGTCAAGGGCGACACCTCGGGCAAGGTCATGAAGCCCGCCAAGATCGCCACCGGCTTCGAAATCGGCGTGCCGCTCTTCGTTGCACAAGGCGACAAGATCGAAATCGACACCCGCACCGGCGAATACCGCAAGCGCGTCTGAGCGCGTTCGCACCCGGTTGACCACCACCACAAAAAGGCTCCGCAAGGAGCCTTTTTCGTTGGCGGGCACACCGCTTGCGTCGGCGCACAATGTCTGGTCAATTCAGCTCGACAGCTCCATGAACAACACGCACAACATTCACGACAAGCGCCTGGCCGATGCCTGGGCCACGTTGCAGTCCCACTCCGACCGGGGCCTGCCCCTGGACCCCGATCCCTCGCGCCTGGCCTTCGCCGATCCCGAGTTCCTGCTGCGCCGCGAAACGCGCGGCATCCGCATGCAGTTGGAGCTGATGAAGCCCGACCTCGAGCAGCGCGCGCACGGCATCGAGAACACGGTGGTGGTCTTCGGCAGTGCGCGCTTCCGCAGCGAAGACGAAGCCACCGCGCTGGTCACGCAGGCCGAGGCGGCCGGCGACACGGCCGCGGCCGACCGCTGGCGCCGGCTCGCGCGCAACTCGCACTACTACGAGAAGGCGCGCACCTTCGGCAAGCTGGTCGCGCAGTACAGCGAGAAGAAGGAGCCGCAGGACAAGCTCTTCGTGTGCACCGGCGGCGGCCCCGGCATCATGCAGGCGGCCAACCGCGGCGCGCACGAAGCCGGCGGCCTCTCGGTCGGCCTGGCCATCGCGCTGCCGATGGAAGAAGAAGCCAACCCCTACGTCACGCCGGCGCTGAGCTTCAAGTTCCACTACTTCGCGATCCGCAAGATGCATTTCATGATGCGTGCGAAGGCGCTGGTGGCGTTCCCCGGCGGCTTCGGCACGCTCGACGAGCTGTTCGAAGTCATCACGCTGGTGCAGACCAAGAAGTCGAAGCCGGTGCCGATCGTGCTGTTCGGCTCGGCCTACTGGAAGAAGATGATCGACTTCGACTTCCTGGTGGACGAAGGCGTGATCTCGCCGGGCGACGTGAAGCTCTTCGAATACGTCGACGCGCCCGAAGACGCGTGGGACGCCATCAAGCGTTTCTACAAACTCTGACCGACGCGATCAGGCGTCGTCGCTGTCGTCGGGCCGCAGGGCCTGCTCGAAGAAGCGCGTGAGCGCGCGGGCGCGGCGGCGCCGGTCGGCCACGGGGTTCGCGTGCGGCCCCATCGCCACGGCATCGTCGGCCACGCCGTGCAGTGCATTGAAGAGGATCACGGCCGTCAGCGTCGCGTCCTCGACCTCCCACACGCCCGCGGCGTCGCCTTGCGTCAGCAGGGTCACGAGCTGCGTGATGACGACGTTGTCGTTGCGCATGCGCCGGTCCTCGGGCCGGTACTCGTGGAACACCACGTCGTGCAACGCGACGTTGTCCAGGTAGGTCTCCAGCCCCGTCTCCACCCAGGCCTTGAGCCGCGCGCGGTACTTGCCCGGCGCGTGGCGGTCCATCGCCTCCTGCAGGCGCCCGCAGAAGGTGTCGACGAAGCGCTGCTGCAACGCGCCGAGCATCGCCTCCTTCGACGGGAAGTACAGATAGAAGGTGCCCTTGGCCACCTGCGCGCCGGCCGCGATGTCATCGATGCTGGTGGCCGCAATGCCTTTGGTGATGAACAGCTGCTCGGCAGCGTCCATCAGCGCGGCGGCGCGGGTCTGCGGCGCCTTGGTGCGGCGGCGTGCGGTGGTGGCAGGGGTGTCGTCGGGGCTGCTGTTTGTCATGGTCAGGAGGCCGTGGCACCCGCGCGTGCCGTGTCGATGGCAGCGCGCACCGCCGCGGCATCGAGGATCAGGCCGCGCGGCGCCATCACGCGTTCGCGCAACCAGGTCAGGGCTTCGTCGGTGCGGGCGAAGGTGCTGGCGGGAATGCCGAAGAGCTTCTCGACGTTCATCTTGCTGATCTTCTCGAACTGGTCGGCGGGCACCACGCTCGCCATGCCCATCATATGGCGGCGGATGTCGGCGCCGCGCGCCTGCAGCCACTGCTTGGCGCGCTGCGCACTGCCCTCGGGATGCACCAGCGCGTCGGCGTCCGCGAACACGCGCAGCGAGACAAAGGGCTCGCCGCGGTCGAGCCAGCGGTTCCAGTCCTCGGAGAAGGCCTGCATGCTTTCCAGCGTCTGCAAGCCTGTAGACACGCTGATGACCAGCGGCCATTGACTGAGTTCATGACGGACCATGAAAGACTCCTTGGGAATGGACAGAAGGCGTCGGGCACTCCGGCGCAGGAAAGGAACGCGTACAGCGGGCATGGCGAGCGGCTCCCAGCTCAGGCGCGCGTGGCGGCGGCCACTGCGGCGGCACGCGGCCTGACACGCAGCAGCAGCCCCGCCGCCACCAACCCGGCCACGCCGGCACAGGCCATCGCGGCATGGAAGCCGCCCGCGAGCGCATCGCTCAAGAACCGCTGCGCGGTGCCGGCGTCGAGCGCCGCAAGCGCGCCGAGGTCATGCCGCGAGACCGCAGCCACAGCCGCCTGCGACGCATCGGGCACGCCGGCACGCGCGAGCGACTCGGTCATCAACGCGGTGGCGCGCGTGCGCATCAGCGTGCCGAGCAGCGCGATGCCGATCAGCATGCCGCCCTGGCGCAACGCGTTCATGGTCGCCGAGGCCATGCCCGAGCGCTGCGCGGGCACCGAGGCCATCACCGCCGTGCTCGTGGCTGGCACGGCCAGGCCCGCGCCCACGCCCAGCGCCACGAAGATCAACGCCAGCGGCAGGTACGGCGTGTCGGCCGAGAACAGCGTCAGCAACAGCATCGCCGCGCCGATCAGCCCGTAGCCCGCGACCATCAGCGTGTGGACCTCGAAGCGGCGCGCCAGCCGGCCGAACTGCGAAGCCACGACGCCCGTCGCCACGAACTGCGGCACCAGCCGCCAACCGGTCTCACTGGCCGACCAGCCCTGCACCTGCTGCAGGAACAACGAGAAGAAGAACAGGCTCGCATAGGTCGAAAAGCCGAGCACGAACGAGGCGAAGTTGGTGACCGAAAAGCGCGCGTCGCGGAACAGCGCGAGCGGCAGCAGCGGCCGCTCCACGCGCGCCTCCACGACCAGAAACAGCGCCAGCCCGACACCTGCCGCGACAAGAGCGATCACCGCGTGGCGCGAGCCCCAGCCATGTTCGCCCGCAGCGATGAGCCCGTAAGTCAACGCCCCCAGCCAGAGCACGCTGAGCACCTGCCCGGCCGGGTCGAGCGCCGCGTGCTCGGGGTGCGACGACTCGCGCAGGCCCCACATCCCCAGCGCCACGGTCAGCACGCCGATCGGCAGGTTGATGAGGAAGATGCTCTGCCAGCCCGCGTGGTCCACCAGCAGGCCGCCGAGCATCGGCCCGAGGATCAGCGACAGCGCCGTGAACGACGACCAGCCGCCAATCACCCGTGCGCGGCTCGCTGGCTCGGGGAAAGCGTGCGCCAGCAGCGACAGCGCACCCGGAATCATCAGCGCGCCCGCCACGCCCTGCACCGCGCGGCCCGCGAGCAGCATCGGCAGCCCCGACGCCATCGCGCACATCGCCGAGCCCACGGTGAAGACCACCACGCCGGCCAGCCAGGCGCGCTTGCGGCCGTAGCGGTCGCCGAGGGAGCCGGCCGACAGCATGAAGGCCGACAGGCACAGCGCATAGATGTCGATCACCCACTGCAGCCCGGCCAGGTCGGTCGCGAGCGCGCGCTGCAACGTGGGCAGCGCGACGTTGACGATGCTCACGTCGAGCGTGGCAATGAAGCTGCCGAGGTAGACCGCCGCCACCAGGGCCAGGCGGCGGCGCGGGTCGGCAGCCGCCGACGGGGAATGGGAGTCCATGGACGCCTTCGGGTCAGGAACGAAGAAGGCGCCGATACTGACTTTGAGTCAGTATTTTGTCAATCAAATGAGAATTACTGTTATTTGCAACGTGGGATTCAGGCCGCGATCAGGCGCCCTCCCCGTGCATGTCAGAGCTTCAATCCCCAGGTCGCTTTCGCGCCCAGCGCCAGCACGCCGCCCACCACCCAGAACACGCCGGTGATGCCGATCAGCGCACCCAACGAGCCGAACAGCATCGGCATCGCGACGCTCGATGCGTTGATGGTCATGAGCCGCAGCCCGAGCGCTTCGCCATGCCGCGCATGCGGCGTGATCTGGTGCAGCATGCTCATCACCATCGGCTGCACCGCGCCGAGCGCGAAGCCCAGGATCACGGAGCAGATGCCCATGGTCCACGGCGAGTTCAGCAACGGATAGACGGCGAACACGGCGGCGGTGACAACCGTCGAGCTCAGGATCACGCTGCGCTCCGACGCGCGCGAGGCGATCAGCGGCAGCACCACGCGGATGATCGCCGCGGCAATTGCGAAGGCGCCAAGGATGGAGCCGATCACCGAGGCGCTGATGCCCCGGTCGTGGCCCAGCACCGGCAGCACGAAGGCGTGCACGTCCCAGCTCGACGACTGCAGCCAGTTCACGAACAGCAGGCGGCGGAACATCGGCTCGCGCAGCAGGTCCCAGGCCCGCGTGGGCACGGCGCCCGGCACTGGCGGCACCCGCGGCGGCTCGTGCGCACCGCGCGCCAGCAGCCAGCACAGCAGCGGCAGGAAGGCCATCACGGCGAAGCAGATGCGAAAGGCCAGCAGGTCGGCCGGTGCACGGCCGGCGTGATCGATCAGCATGCCGGCCAGGAAGGGACCGACGAAGTTCGCCGCCGCCGGCGCGATGGCCAGCCAGCTGAACACGCGCTTGAGCTGCGTCGGATCGGTGGCCGAGCGCCCCACGTGCCGCTGCAGCGCGATGACGGTCGCGCCGGTGGCGCCGCCGGTCAGCAGCGCGGCGATGCACATGACGGGGAACACCGGAAAAATCAACGCCAGCCCGGCCCCGCCCGAAGCCGCGATCACCGACAGCCACAGCGGCCGCTTGAACCCGTGCCGGTCGGCAAAGCGCCCGGCGGGCAGCGCAAGGAACACTTGGGTCAGCGCGAACAGCGCGATCAGCAGGCCGACGGCTGCGGCGCTGTAGCCTTGCTGCAGCGCGAGCAGCGGGGTCGCGAGCCGCATGCCCGCCATCGTGGCGTGCAGGCAGACCTGGGCGCCGATGACGCGCAGCAGTTCAGAACCTTTCACGGGGTGTCGTCGCCCTCGCTGTCGAGATCAGTGCCGGCAATGGGCGGCAGCAGCGCCTCGGACTGCCCCTCGGGCAAGGCCTCGACCTTGCGCAGCGCTAGCCGCATCTGCTTGGCGCGCGTGTCGGCCTTGTCGATGGTGTCGGAGGCCTTGGCCACTTGTTCCTTGATGCGCGCCACCCATTCGCCATAGCGCTCGAATTCGGTCTTGACCGCACCGAGCACCTTCCAGACCTCGGAGGCCTGGCGCTCCAGCGCCAGCGTGCGAAAGCCCATGTGCAGGCTGTTGAGCATCGCGAGCAAGGTGGTCGGACCGGCCAGCGTCACGCGGTGCTGGCGCTGGATCGCGTCCATCAGGCCGGGGCGGCGCAGAACCTCGGCGTAGAGGCTTTCGACCGGCAGGAACAGGATCGCGAAGTCGGTGGTGTGCGGCGCCGCGAGGTAGTTCTCGGCGATCGACTTGGCCTCGGTGCGGATGCGGGCTTCAAGTGCCTTGGCCGCGGCCTCGGCACCGGCGGCATCGGCGCGCTCGTGGGCGTCGATGAGGCGTTCGTAGTCGTCGCGCGGAAACTTGGCATCGATCGGCAGCCACACCGGCGCGCCGTCATCGCCGCGCCCCGGAAAGCGGATCGCGAAGTCGACGCGCTGGCCGCTGCGCGGCTTGGTCTCGATCTGGCGCGCGTACTGCTCGGGCGTGAGCACCTGCTCGAGCAGCGCCTCCAGCTGCACTTCGCCGAACACGCCGCGCGTCTTCACGTTAGACAGCACGCGCTGCAGGCTGCCGACGCCCACGGCCAGCGTCTGCATTTCGCCCAGACCCTTGTGCACCTGCTCGAGCCGGTCGGCCACCTGCTTGAAGCTCTCGCCCAGGCGCGCTTCGAGCGTGCTCTGCAGCTTCTCGTCGACGGTCTTGCGCATCTCGTCGAGCTTGGCGGCGTTGCTCTGCTGCAGCTGGGCGAGCTGGGTTTCCATGGTCGTGCGCACCTCGGCGAGGCGGCGCGCATTCGATTCGCTCAGGCCCTGCAGCTGGGTGTTCAGCGTGTCGGCCAGGGTTTTTTGCAGCGAGGCGAGCTGCAGCGCGAAGGCGTCGAGCTGCGCGTTCTGCGTGCGCGTGGCCTCGGCGCCCTGCTGCGTCAACGACTGCTGGAAGGTGGCGAAGGCCTGCGCGGTTTCCTGGCGCGCACCGCGCGAGTTCTCGCCGATCTCGCGGCGCAGTTCGCGCTCGGTGCGCTCGTTGGCGCGGCCCATCGCGGCAAGCACGCCCAGCATCTCGCTGTGATCAGGTGCGGGTTGCCGGCGGGCCAGCAGCCAGATGACCAGCACCAGCTGCACCACGGCGAGTGCGGCCAGTGCGAGAAGAATCAATTCCGTCAGTTCCAAGGTGGGGGCGTGTCGCTCTCGCGGTCAGGTTGAACTACTTCGTGGCCGATGGCACCGGCGTGACCGGCGTCAGCGCGCCCTTGCCGCTGCCCCAGGCGATGAGGTTGTCGGCCGCCAGGTCGGCCATGGCGCGGCGCGTGGGCACGGTGGCGCTGGCGATGTGCGGCGTGAGCACCACGTTCGGCACGGTCAGCAGATCGGGGTGGACCTTCGGCTCGCCCTCGAACACGTCGAGGCCGGCGGCGGCGATGCGCTTCTCGCGCAGCGCCACGGCCAGCGCGGCGTCGTCGACGATGCCGCCGCGCGCGATGTTGATCAGCGTGGCGGTCGGCTTCATGAGCGCGATCTCGGCCGCGCCGATGGTGTGGTGCGAGGCCGGCGAGTACGGCACGACCAGCACGACGTGGTCGGCGGTCTTGAGCAGCTCTTCCTTGCCGACGTAGCTGGCCTTGCATTCGGCCTCGAGCGCGGCGTCGAGGCGCGAACGGTTGTGATAGATCACGTTCATGCCGAAGCCGTGCGCGCCGCGCTTGGCAATGCCCTGCCCGATGCGGCCCATGCCGATGATGCCGAGCGTGGCGCCGTGGATGTCGGAGCCGGCGAACATGTCGTAGCTCCACTTTTCCCACTTGCCGGCGCGCAGGAAGTGTTCGCTCTCGGTGATGCGGCGCGCGGTGGCCATGAGCAGCGCGAAGCCGAAGTCGGCCGTGGTCTCGGTCAGCACGTCGGGCGCGTTGGTGCCCAGCACGCCGCGCGCGGCCATGGCGTCGACGTCGAAGTTGTTGTAGCCCACGGCCATGTTGGCGCAGATCTTCAGTTCCGGGCAGGCATCGAGCACCGCGGCATCGATGCGTTCGCTGCCGGTGGTGAAGGCGCCCTGCTTGCCTTGCAGCTTTGCGATCAGTTGGTCCTTGCTCCAGGTCTCGTCAGCCTGGTTCGACTCGACCTCGAAATGCTGCGCGAGGCGCGCCAGGGTCTCGGGGAACACCGCGCGCGCGACCAGGATCTTGGGCTTGCTGCTGCTCATGGAACGTGTCTCTTTCTTTGAAGGGCGGAAGGGATCAGCGGAAGAAGATGAAGGTGGTCAGCACGAACAGCGGGACCAGGATCGCGCCCGACCACACCATGTAGCCGAAGAAGCTGGGCATGCGCACGCCGCGGCTTTCGGCGATGGCCTTGACCATCAGGTTCGGCGCGTTGCCGATGTAGGTGTTGGCGCCCATGAACACGGCGCCGGCCGAGATGGCGGCCAGCGTGGTGGCGTAGGTGGTCATGAGCGCCACCGGGTCCCCGCCCGCCGTGTTGAAGAACACGAGGTAGGTGGGTGCGTTGTCCAGGAACGAGCTCAGGATGCCGGTGGCCCAGAAGTACATGGCCGGGTCAGGCTGGCCGTCGGCGCGCGTCACGGCTGCGACGATGGCGCCGAACGGGCCCTGCGTGCCGGCCTTGAGCATGGCGATCACCGGAATGATCGTCAGGAAGATGCCGGCGAAGAGCTTGGCCACCTCGGCCATCGGGCCCCATTCGAACTGGTTGTCGGCGTGCACCTTGGCGGCGGTGATCTTCAGCGACAGCAGCGTGATGGCAATGAGGCCCACGTCGCGTACCAGGCCCGGCAGGCCCATCTTGGAGCCGTAGATGTCGAAGGTGACCGGCGACTTCCAGAAGCCGCTGATCAGCACCAGCGCGATCACGCCGCCCAGCAGCACGAAGTTGATGGCGCCGTCGAAGCCGATGCGCTTGGTGTCGGGCGTCGGGTCGACCGGCAGCACGCCTTCCTTGCGGTAGTAATGGCGGTCGATCAGGTAGAACAGCACGAGCAGCACGGCCAGGATGAACAGCGTGTCGGGCAGGATGTGCTGCGCGGTCCAGAAGAAGTCGACGCCCTTCAGGAAGCCCAGGAACAGCGGCGGATCGCCCAGCGGCGTGAGCGAGCCGCCCGCGTTCGAGACGATGAAGATGAAGAACACGACCACGTGCGCCCGGTTCGCCCGGTTGTCGTTGGCGCGGATCAGCGGGCGGATCAGCAGCATCGAGGCGCCCGTGGTCCCCATGAAGCTCGCGAGCACCGCACCGATGGCCAGGATGGCCGTGTTGAGCCCGGGCGCGCCGTGCAGGTTGCCCCGGATGTGGATGCCCCCCGCCACCGTGAACAGCGCGGTGAGCAGGATGATGAAGGGGATGTATTCCTCGACCAGCGCATGCACCGTCTGCGCCCCGGCCAACGGCGCGCCGTAGATCACGGCGAAGGGCAGCAGGAAGGCCAGCGACCAGGCGGCCGACACTTTGCCGTAGTGGTGGTGCCAGAACGACGGCACCAGCAACGGCATGAGCGCGATCGACAGCAGGATGCCTGCGAAGGGCACGCCCCACAGCGGCGACAGCGTGGCGCCGTTGAATTCGGCGGCCGACGCGAGGGCGGGGAACATCAGCGGCAGCAGTGCGGCCGCGGCCAGTCGGAGGGATTTTTTCATGGGGCTGTACCGTACCAGACGAAGCGCCGTACGGGGGTCGGTACAGGGTTCACGCGGGGGGTTGTTCGATCTCGAAGACCTGGCGCAGGTAGGCCAGGTATTTCTCGTCCTCGCACATGTTCTTGGACGGCGTGTCCGACAGCTTGGCCACCGGCTGGTCGTTGCACTGGATCATCTTGATGACGATCTGCAGCGGCTCGTAGCCCAGGTCGTTGGTGAGGTTGGTGCCGATGCCGAAGGCCAGCAGGCAACGGCCGCGGAACTGCTGGTACAGCTCGATGGTGCGCGGCACCGTGAGGCCGTCGCTGAAGATCAGCGTCTTGGTGAGCGGATCGACCCGGTTCGCGTGGTAGTGCGCCAGCATGCGCTCGCCCCACTGGAACGGGTCGCCGCTGTCGTGGCGAGCGCCGTCGAAGAGCTTGCAGAAGTACAGGTCGAAATCGCGCAGGAAGGCGCTCATGCCGTACACGTCGGACAGCGCAATGCCCAGGTCGCCGCGGTATTCACGGGCCCAGCTCTCGAAGCCGAAGATCTGGCTGTCGCGCAGCCGCGGGCCCAGCGCCTGGCAGGCCTGCAGGTATTCGTGCGCCATGGTGCCCAGTGGAATGAGCCCGAGCTTCATGGCGTACAGCACGTTGCTGGTGCCCGCCAGCTGCGGCAGGTGTTCGCCGGCGGGCGACTTGGCCGGCGGCGAGGCCACAGCGCCGAGCCGTTGCGTCAACGTGCGCAGCACTTCTTCGTGCCAGTCTTTGGAGAAGCGGCGGCGCGTGCCGTAGTCGGCAATCTTGAGGTCGCCCAGGCCGGCCTCTTGCAGCTGGCTGATCTTGAGGTCAAGGCGGCGGCGGCCTTCCTCGAAGTCGGGGTTCTTCTGCGTGTTGCGAAAGTAGACCTCGTTCACGATGGCCAGCACCGGGATCTCGAACAGGATCGTGTGCAGCCACGGGCCCTTGATGCGGATCTCGAGCTCGCCCGAGGGCTGGGGAATGACGTTGATGTACTTCTCGTTGAGCCTGAACAGTCCCAGGAAGTCGACGAAGTCGCTCTTGATGAAGCGCATCGAGCGCAGGTAGGCGAGTTCGGCATCGCGGAACTGCAGCGAGCACAGGCTGCGGATCTCGTCGCGGATCTGGCCCGCGAACTGCGCGAGGTTGACGCCGGGGTTGCGGCACTTGAAGCGGTACTCGACCCGCGCCCCCGGAAAGTGGTGCAGGACCACCTGCATCATCGTGAACTTGTAGAGGTCGGTGTCGAGCAGGCTGTGAATGATCATGGTGCGGTGCGCGGTGTCTCGTCGGGTCTCTGGCGTCGGCGTCCGTTCCATTATCACGGCCTGCGTCGGCCTCTGCCTACGAGGGTCGGACTGCACGTCCTACCGGCAGGGGGAATCACTCACGCGACATTGATTTCACGGCGGCGGCATGTTCCGCCGGGTCATCACTCTTTCTCAAGGAGATTCGCATGAACAAGGACACCATCGAAGGCAACTGGAAGCAGCTCAAGGGCAAGGTCCGCGAGCAATGGGGCAAGCTGACCGACGACGACTTCGACGTCATCGCCGGCAAGCGCGACCAATTGCTGGGCCGCATCCAGGAACGCCACGGCATCAGCCGCGACGAGGCCGAGAAGCAGGTGAAGGACTGGGAATCGCGCGACGGCCGCTCGCCGGACGCGCTCTGGTTCGAAAAGTACTGAGAACGAACGCGCCCTGCGCTCTTCTTTCCGTCACTCACCGCAAAGGACACACACCATGAAAAAACAGCACCTCGTCATGCTCGCCCTCGCCTCCACCTGCTTCGTCGCCAGCCAGGCCGGGGCCATGACCAAGGACGAGTACAAGGTCGCCAAGGAAAAGGTCGAGGCCGACTACAAGGTCGCCAAGGCCCAGTGCGACACGATGAAGGACAACGCCAAGGACGTCTGCCAGAAGGAAGCCAAGGGCAAGGAAGAAGTGGCCAAGGCCGAGCTGGAGCAGCAGTACCAGCCGAGCGACAGCCATGCCCGCAAGGTGGCCGAAGAGAAGGTGAAGGCCACCTATGAAGTCGCAAAGGAAAAGTGCGACGACCAGACCGGCGCGGCCAAGGACGCGTGCGTGAAGCAGGCCAAGGCCGACGAGGCCCAGGGCAAGGCCGACATCAAGGCCATGAAGAAGACGATGTAAGCGGGGCCCTGCCCCCGCTCACGACGGCGCCTGCGGGCGCCGTTTTTCGTGGGCGCTCAGGCGCGCAGCGAATCGACCACTTGCTGCAGCGCCTCGGGCAACGGCACCGGCCGCTGCGTCGCGCGATCGACGTACACATGCACGAAGTGCCCCTGCGCAGCCGCGGTGTCGGAGCCCTCGGCGAAGAGCGCGATCTCGTAGCGCACGCTCGATCGGCCCGCCTGCGCCACGCGGATGCCTGCTTCCACCGTCTGCGGGAAGGCCAGCGGCGCGAAGTAGTTGCACTGCGTCTCGACCACGAAGCCGATGGTGGGGCCGCCGTGGATGTCGAGCGCGCCGCGCTCGATGAGCAGCGCATTCACCGCGGTGTCGAACCAGCTGTAGTAGACGACGTTGTTGACGTGGCCGTACATGTCGTTGTCGGCCCAGCGCGTCGGGATGCTGCGAAACGCCCGATAGGCGCTGCGGGTGTGGGGCGTGGGCTTGGGGGTGGGTGTCGGGTTCGGGGCGCTCATCGCGCGGCATTTTGCCAGCGGCGCCAGTAGTCCAGCGCCACCCGGAAGGTGCCCAGCTGCACCTGCACCGTCTCGGCGATGTCGCTGGCGTAGCCGCCGGCCATCGCGAAGGCCGTCGGGATGCGGCGCTGCCAGGTCCAGTCGAACACGCGGCGGTCGCGCGCCTCCAGGCCGTCGAAGCTCAGCTTGAGACGGCCCAGCCGGTCGCGCTCGAAGGGGTCGGCGCCGGCCAGGTAGATCACGAGGCCGGGCGAGAAGCGGCGGTCGAGCTCGTCGAGCGCGTGCTCCAGCGCCGCGAGGTAGTCGGTGTCGCCGCAGCCGTCAGGCAGTTCCACGTCGAGGTCGCTCGCCTCCTTGCGGAACGGGAAATTCTTCTGACCGTGCACCGACAGCGTGAACACGCTGGGGTCGCCCTGGAAGATGCGGGCGGTGCCGTTGCCCTGGTGCACGTCGAGATCGATCATCGCCACCTTGAGCAGCCGGCCGGCGCGGGCCTGTTCGACCTGCATGAGCCGCGCGGCCACCGCCGCGTCGTTGAAGACGCAGAAGCCGCTGCCCTTGTCGGCGTAGGCGTGGTGCGTGCCGCCCGCCATGTTGGCCGACACGCCGCCCGCGAAGGCCGCGCGGCAGGCGGCGATGGTGGCGCCGGTGGAACGGCGCGAGCGCTCGACCATCGCCTCGCTCCAGGGAAAGCCGATCTCGCGCATGGCCTGCGGGCTCACACGGCCTTCGCTGACGGCGGCGATCCATTCGGGCGTGTGGGCCAGCGCGAGCTCGTCGTCGGTGGCGCGCGGGGCCGGGTCCATCTCGACGGCCGGCAGCTGTTCCTGCAGGCGGTCGCGCAGCATCGCGTAGCGCGACATGGGAAAGCGGTGGCCCGGCGGCAGGGGCAGGACGAACTGCCCGGAATAGAAAGCACGCATGGCCGCATTCTGGCCGCGCAGGCCGGATTTAGAAGGCCACTTCTAAATTGCTGCACAGCAACAAAAAAGCACTTGCTCGTCACAGTCAGCTGCCTATACTTCAGGCCATGCTGCACCGCAACATGAACGACGAGGCGCAGCGCAACGTGAATCGACCACCCCATCATCCTTTCTGGAGATCTCAAATGGCCCTGACCGCTGACCAAATCCTCGCCGCTCAAAAAGCAAACCTCGAAACCCTGTTCGGCCTGACCTCCAAGGCTTTCGAAGGCGTTGAAAAGCTGGTCGAACTGAACGTGACCGCTTCCAAGGCCGCGCTGACCGAAGCCCAGAGCACCGTCCAGGCCGCCCTGAGCGTCAAGGACGCCCAAGAGCTGCTGACGCTGCAAGCCAGCCTGTTCCAGCCCCTGGCTGAAAAGACCGCTGCCTACAGCCGTCACCTGTACGACATCGCCCAAGGCACGAACGCCGAATTCTCGAAGGCTTTCGAAGCCAAGGCCGCTGAAGCCCAGCAAGCCTTCGTCGGTCTGGTCGACAGCGCATCCAAGAACGCCCCCGCCGGTTCGGAAACCGCCGTTGCCGTGCTGAAGAGCGCCGTGGCTGCCGCCAACAACGCTTTCGAATCGGTCCAGAAGGCCGTCAAGCAAGCGTCGGACGTCGCCGAAGCCAACTTCAACGCCGTGTCGACCCAAGCCGTCGCCGCTGCCAAGACGGCCACCGCTTCGCGCAAGCGCTAAGCACCGACCACCACCAGTTGTCTCCTTGGGTCCTCACGGATCCAATTCAGGGCCTCGTCTCACGACGAGGCCTTTTTTTTGGCCCGGCAGCCGTCTTCGATAATGCAGGTCTCATTTCTGGAGACTCTCAATGCAAATCGACGGCAAGGTTTTTATCGTGACCGGTGGCGCTTCGGGCCTCGGCGAAGGCACGGCGCGCATGCTGGCCGCCAACGGCGCCAAGGTGGTCATCGCCGACATGCAGGCTGACAAGGGCGAAGCCGTCGCCCGCGAGATCGGTGGCGTGTTCGTCAAGTGCGACGTGAGCCAGGAAGCCGACGGCCAGGCCGTGGTGGCCGCCGCTGCCAAGCTCGGCAAGCTGATGGGCCTCGTCAACTGCGCCGGCATCGCACCGGCCGAGAAGACTGTGGGCAAGAACGGCCCGCACGCGCTGGCCGTGTTCAGCAAGACCGTCACGGTCAACCTGATCGGCAGCTTCAACATGATCCGCCTCGCGGCCGACGCCATGGGCAAGAACGAGCCCGAAGCCACCGGCGAACGCGGCGTGCTGATTTCGACCGCCTCGGTCGCAGCCTACGACGGCCAGATCGGCCAGGCCGCCTACAGCGCCTCGAAGGGCGGCGTGGTCGGCATGACCCTGCCGATCGCCCGCGACCTCGCGCGCAGCGGCATCCGCAACATGACCATCGCCCCCGGCATCTTCGGCACGCCCATGCTGTTCGGCATGCCGCAAGAGGTGCAGGACGCGCTGGCCGCCAGCGTGCCCTTCCCGTCGCGCCTGGGCACGCCCGACGATTACGCCAAGCTGGCCAAGCACATCATCGAGAACGACATGCTCAACGGCGAGGTGATTCGTCTGGACGGAGCGATTCGATTGGCCCCTCGCTGATCTCGGACGCCGGCAGCGCCGTGCTGCCGGTGCGGTCCAGGCGCTCGTAGTTCGCGATCACCTGGGCGCCAAGCAGCACCAGCATGGCGGCGATTTCCAGGCTCAGCAGCACCACGATCGCCGTGGTGAGCGAGCCGTAGACGATGTTCACCTGCGACAGCGTCGAGAAATACCAGATCAGCACGCGCCGCGTGGCCTCCCACAGCAGCGCGGCGGTCACGCCGCCCAGCAGCGCATGCCGCAGCGACATGCGCCCCGCCGGCATCACGAGGTAGAGCGAGGTCAGCATGAAGATCTCGCCGCCCAGCCCCAGCAGGTACAGCAGCAGGCCCGAAATGCCCGACAGCGACCAGCTGCGCCCCAGCAGGTCGACGCTTTCCTGCCCCACCAGTTGCAGCGCCCCCGACACCAGCGTGACCAGCAACAGCCCCGCGCACAGGCTCAGGATGTAGAGGTACGGCATCGCCACCGACACCAGGAAGTGCCGTTTGTGATCGTCCTTGCGGTGGTGAAAGATCACCGCCATCGCGCTTTCGAGCACGCTGAACGCCAGCGAGCTGAAGAAAATCATCGTCACCAGCAGCACCGGCCCGAGCACCGAGCGGTGGTCCAGGAAGCTCGACAGCTCGGCCACGATCGCTTTCGACTGCCCCGGCAGCAGCCATTCGAGGTAGCGCCCGATGGTGCGCAGCAGCTCGCCCTGGTCGATCACGTGCGACAGCGCCATCACGCTCACGATCAGCAGCGGCACGATGGACAGCAGCGCGTAATAGGCGACCGCCCCCGCCAGCAGCAACCCCTGGTTGGCACGGAAGTCCTTGAGCGCGCCCCAGACGAAGCGCAGCGGGTGGCGCAGCAGCGGCGCGGCGTGTTGCAAAGGCAGGGGCGTCTTCATGCGTGATGTGGATTTGCGGCGGGGTTCAGTATGCCGCCCGTCGGCTTGCGTATGATTTGCCGCTCCCCGCAGCCATGACCATCCCCGCTTCATTCATCCAGGAACTCATCGCGCGCGCCGATGTGGTCGAAATTGTCGGCCGCTACGTTCAGCTCAAGAAGGCCGGCGCCAATTTCATGGGGCTGTGCCCCTTCCACGGCGAGAAGTCGCCCTCGTTCTCGGTCAGCCCGACCAAGCAGTTCTATCACTGCTTCGGTTGCGGCGTGCACGGCAACGCCATCGGCTTCCTCATGGAACACGCGGGCATGGGCTTCGTCGAAGCCGTGCACGACCTGGCCGGCCAGTACGGCCTGGTCGTGCCCGAGGACGACGTTTCGCCCGCCGAACGCGCCCGCGCCGCCACCCAGCGCCAGAAACAGGCCACGCTGACCGACGTGCTCGAAAAAGCCGGCGACGCCTACCGCAAGGCGCTGCGCCAGGCGCCCGGCGCCATCGACTACCTCAAGGGCCGCGGCGTCTCGGGCGAGGTCGCCAAGCAGTTCGGCATCGGCTATGCGCCGGCCGGCTGGCGTGCGCTGGCCAGCGTGTTCCCCGACTACGACGATCCGTTGCTCGCCGAGAGCGGACTGGTGATCGTCAACAACGAGGAAGGCAAGCTCAGCGACGAGGAGGCCAAGCGCTACGACCGCTTCCGCGACCGCGTGATGTTCCCGATCCGCAACGTCAAGGGCGAGTGCATCGGCTTCGGCGGGCGCGTGCTCGGCGACGAAAAGCCCAAGTACCTGAATTCGCCCGAAACGCCCGTCTTCAGCAAGGGCCGCGAGCTCTACGGCCTGTACGAAGCGCGCGCCGCCTTCCGCGACCGCGGCTACGCGCTCGTCACCGAGGGCTACATGGACGTGGTCGCGCTGGCGCAGCTCGGCTTTCCGAATGCGGTGGCCACGCTCGGCACCGCCTGCACCACCGAGCATGTGCAGAAGCTCTTCCGCTTCACCGAATCGGTGGTGTTCAGCTTCGACGGCGATGCCGCCGGACGCCGCGCCGCGCGCAAGGCGCTCGATGGCGCCCTGCCCTATGCCACCGACACGCGCAGCATCAAGTTCCTGTTCCTGCCGGCCGAGCACGACCCCGACAGCTACATCCGCGCGCACGGCGCCGAGGCCTTCGCGGGCTTCGTGGCCGAGGCCACGCCGCTGTCGCGCTTCATGCTCGAAGCCGCCCGCGAAGGCTGCGACCTGAGTTCCGCCGAGGGCCGCGCCCACATGACCAGCAACGTGCGCCCGCTCTGGAGCGCCATGCCCGACGGCGCGCTCAAGCGGCAGCTGCTCAGCGAGATCGCCACGCTGGTGCAGCTCGACGCCGCGGCGCTGTCCGACCTGTGGGCCACGGCCGCGCCCGGCCCGCGCAAGGGTGCCGGTGCGCCGTCCCAGGCCCCGCAGCGCCACAGCGAACCCGACAGCTACGGCAATGACCCCGGCGACTACTACCCGGACATGCCGCCCGCGCAGGACTACGAGCCGCCGCGCTACGAAAACGAGAGCAAGCCCAAGTTCCAGCCGCGCAAGTTCACCAAGGGCAAGCGCTGGGGCGGCAAGTTCGAGGAGCCCATCGAGCCGCTGCGCGGACGCGGCAAGCCGCCGAGCCGACCCGATGTGGCGGTGCGGCTGGTGCTGTCGAACATGGCGCAGTGGGAAGCGCTGTCGCACGAGCTGCACGTGATGCTGTGCGACCTGCCGGGCGAGCACGGCGCCCTCTTCACCTGGCTGGACAGCCAGCTGCACGAGCACGGCGTGCAACCCTGGGCGGCGCTGCGCGAAGGCCTGCGCGGGCTCGATTTCGCGCCGCTGGCCGAGCGCCTCATGAGCGTTTCGGAGGCCGGGCCGGTGCCCGAGGGCGAGGAAGAACAGCACCTGGCCGATGCCGCCAAGGAGCTGGCGAGCGTGCTCGACTTCATGCTCGACGACCGACTGAAGGCCCAGCAGAGCGAGGCCATCGCGTCGGTCGGAAAAGACCCGAAAGCCCTGGAACGCTACAAGGCGCTGGAAGCCCGCCGGCTCGAATTGCGAGACCGCATTCGCGCGTCGGGGACAGATACTGCTTGAAATTTGCGCAACAGGCTATAATGTAGGGCTTCGCAACTGGCGAAATTAGGCAAGAGCGACAGCAGCACCTCCGGGCCGACCCCTAGCGCAACGCACTCCAACGGTAAATTCCGGCGGAAAGGGTCAATAACCGCAAGGACTGCATACCAAATGTTCGCCCGACATCTTGCCTGGTGAGGAATTAATTCCTCGTTTCCCAATTGTTTTGTCCGTGCCTGTGCACGGGCATGGTGGTGCTGTCCGCGTGACAGCGCGCCTGTGATCCCGCTTGTCTTTTCTTGTCGTAACGAGGTCGTATGCCCAGTTCAAAGAAGCCTGCTCCTTCACTTGCCAAAAGCGTCGTCAAAAGCGTCGCCACCAAGCCCGCAGCAGAGAAACCGCTGAAAGCCGGTGCCAAACCGGCAACCAAGACGGCTGCCGCCGCGTCCAAAACGGCAGCCGCAACGAAAGTGAAAACCGTGTCCACGAAATCGACCTCTCTCGACGATCCCAAAAAAGCCGCGGCCACTGCCACGGCTGCCCCCGCTGCCAAGAAAGTTGGCCGTCCGCCCAAGGCCGCCAGCGCTGCAGCTGCGCCCGCCACCGGCGCCAAGCGCGGGCGCAAGCCCAAGGCCGCCAAGGAAGCCGGCGAGAGCGACGTCGACCTGTCGGACATCGAAGAAGACCTGGCCGGTGACGAGCCCGCGGTCGTCGCGACCACTGAAGAAAAGGTCAAGCCGCTGCGCATGAAGATCAGCAAGGCGAAGGAACGCGCCTTGATGAAGGAGTTCGGCCTCGACGAGACCGTGCTCTCCGAAGAAGACCTGGCCAAGCGCCGCTCGCGCCTGAAGACCCTGATCACGCTGGGCAAGACCCGCGGCTACCTCACGCACGGCGAAATCTCCGACCACCTGCCCGACAAGCTGGTCGACGCCGAGACCATGGAAGTCGTGGTCACCATGCTCAACGACATGGGCGTGGCGGTGTACGAGCAAACCCCCGACGCCGAAACCCTGCTGCTGAACAACACCGCGCCCACCGCCACCACGGTGGAAGAAGCCGAGGAAGAAGCCGAAGCCGCGCTCTCCACGGTGGACAGCGAATTCGGCCGCACCACCGACCCCGTCCGCATGTACATGCGCGAAATGGGCACGGTCGAACTGCTGACGCGCGAAGGCGAAATCGAAATCGCCAAGCGCATCGAAGGCGGCCTGATGGCCATGATGGAAGCCATTTCGGCCTCCCCCGCCACCATTGCCGCGATCCTCGAAATGGCCGCGACCATCCGTGAAGGCAAGGTCGTCATTTCGACCATCGTCGACGGCTTCTCGAACCCCAACGAGGCCGACGACTACGTGGCCGAAGAAGACTTCGACGAATTCGACGAAGAAGACGACGACGACGGCAAGGGCGGCTCCAAGGCCCTGACCAAGAAGCTCGAAGAGCTCAAGAACGACGCCCTCTCGCGCTTCGACCGCATCGCCGAGATGTTCGAGAAGATCCACAAGATCTACGAGAAGGAAGGCTACGGCACGCCGGCGTACACCAAGGCCCAGCAGGCCGTGTCCGACGAGCTCATGACCATCCGCTTCACGGCCAAGACCATCGAGAAGCTGTGCGACCTGGTGCGCACGCAGGTGGACGACGTTCGCAAGAAGGAACGCGAACTGCGCCGCATCATCGTGGACAAGTGCGGCTTCCCGCAGGACGAGTTCATTCGCGATTTCAGCGGCTTCGACAAGAACGGCAACCGCATCGCCTCGAACCTGCTCAACCTCAAGTGGGTCGAGAAGCAGTCTGCCGCCGGCAAGCCCTGGAGCGCAGTGCTCGCGCGCAACATCCCGCCGGTGCAGGAACTGCAGCAGAAGCTCACCGACATCCAGTCGCGCGTCGTGGTGCCGCTGACCGAGCTCAAGGACATCAACAAGCGCATGAACGAGGGCGAATCGTCCTCGCGCGATGCCAAGAAGGAAATGATCGAGGCCAACCTGCGCCTCGTGATCTCCATCGCCAAGAAGTACACCAACCGCGGCCTGCAGTTCCTGGACCTGATTCAGGAAGGCAACATCGGCCTGATGAAGGCGGTCGACAAGTTCGAATACCGTCGCGGCTACAAGTTCTCGACGTACGCCACGTGGTGGATCCGCCAGGCCATCACCCGCTCGATCGCCGACCAGGCGCGCACCATCCGCATTCCGGTGCACATGATCGAGACGATCAACAAGATGAACCGCATCTCGCGCCAGCATTTGCAGGAGTTCGGCTTCGAGCCCGACGCCGGCATCCTGGCCGCCAAGATGGAGATCCCGGAAGACAAGATCCGCAAGATCATGAAGATCGCGAAAGAGCCGATCTCGATGGAAACCCCCATCGGCGACGACGACGATTCGCACCTGGGCGACTTCATCGAGGACAGCAGCAACACGGCCCCCATCGAGGCCGCGATGCAAGCCGGCCTGCGCGACGTGGTCAAGGACATCCTCGACTCCCTCACGCCACGCGAAGCCAAGGTGCTGCGCATGCGCTTCGGCATCGAAATGTCGACCGACCACACGCTGGAAGAAGTCGGCAAGCAGTTCGACGTGACCCGCGAGCGCATCCGCCAGATCGAAGCCAAGGCGCTGCGCAAGCTGAAGCACCCGTCGCGTTCCGACAAGCTGCGCAGCTTCATCGACACCCTGTAATCCAGGTTCGCTGAAGCCCAAGCGCCCGCCTTGCCCCTCACCCGGGCGGCGGGCGTTCTCGTTTCTTTTCCACCGACACACACTACAAGTACAACGGAGCCGCCTTTCCATGAATCCCGACGCAGACAAACTCTGGCAGGCCCCGCGCTGGGCGCTTGCCGTGCTGCTCGCCGTACTGGGCATGCTCGGGCCCTTCTCCATCGACACCTACATCCCGGCGTTCTCGGGCATTGCGCACTCCATCGGCGCGACGCCGGCCGAGATGCAGCAGACGCTATCGGCCTACCTGTTCGGCTTCGCGTTCATGAACCTGTTCCACGGCGCGCTGTCGGACAGCTTCGGGCGCCGGCCCGTGGTGCTGTGGGGGCTGGCGGTGTTCACGCTCGCCTCGCTGGGCTGCGCGCTGTCGCAGAACATCACGCAGCTGGTGCTGTTCCGCGGCCTGCAGGGGTTGTCGACCGGCGCCGGCATCGTGGTGTCGCGTGCCGTGATCCGCGACATGTTCCCGCCGGCCGAGGCGCAGCGGGTGATGAGCCAGGTCACGATCTACTTCGGCGTCGCGCCGGCCATTGCGCCCATCGTGGGCGGCTTCCTGTTCGTGCACGCGGGCTGGCACTCGATCTTCTGGTTCCTCGTGGCCGTGGGCGTGGTGCTGTTCGTCGCCAACTACAAGCTGCTGCCCGAGACGCTGCACAAGGACCACCGCCAGCCCTTCCAGGTGCGCCACCTGATGCGCGGCTACCGCGACCTGTGCTCCGACCCGCGCTTTCTGCTGCTGGCCTTCGCAAGCGGCGTGCCCTTCAACGGCATGTTTCTCTACGTGCTGGCCGCGCCCGCGTTCCTGGGCGACCACCTCGCGCTGCAGCCGCAGCAGTTCTTCTGGTTCTTCCTGCTGACCATCGGCGGCATCATGCTCGGCGCGCGCGCCAGCGGCCGCATGGCCGGCAAGGTGGCGCCCAAGCGGCAGATCCGCGACGGCTTCCTGATCATGATGGTCACCTCGGTGGTCAACGTGGTGGCCAACATCTTCTTCCAGGCGCATGTGGCCTGGGCCGTGTGGCCGCTGGCGGTGTTCGCCTTCGGCTGGGCGCTGATGGTGCCCGTGGTCACGCTGCTCGTGCTCGACCTGCACCCCGAGCGCCGCGGCATGGCCTCGTCGTTGCAGGCCGTCATCGGCTCCACCGCCAACGGCGTCGTGGCCGGCGCGGTGGCGCCGCTGGTGATGCACTCCACGCTGGCACTGGCCCTCACCTCCGCGCTGATGCTCGCGATCGGGCTGGTCGCCTGGGTCTGGCTGCACCACCGTTGGCCCGACATCGGGCGTCGGGTGGCTCTCGACGAAGCCTGAGGGAGACGCGGGATGCGATTCGCCGCACTGTGGACTTATCTGCGCGCCTGGCTCCCGGGCCCCTCCAACGTCAATGCGCGCGAGCGCCTGCGCGCCGTGGGCGGCGCAGGCATCGGGCTGCTGATCACCGGCCTGCTGTGCCGCTGGCTGGCCGTCCCGCTGGAGCACGCCGTGTGGCTGGTCGCACCGATGGGCGCCACCGCCGTGCTCGTGTTCGCCGTGCCCGCCAGCCCGCTGGCCCAGCCCTGGTCGGTGATCGGCGGCAACACGCTGTCGACGCTCGTGGGCATCGCCTGCGCGAGCTGGATTCCCGACACCGCGCTCGCAGCCGCCGTCGCTGTGGCGCTGGCCATCGGCCTGATGTTCTTCACGCGCTGCCTGCACCCGCCCGGCGGCGCGGCGGCGCTGCTCGCGGTGCTCACGCACACCACCGATTTCTCGGCGGCGCTGTTCCCCGTGCTCGTGAACTCGGTGCTGCTGGTGCTGGCCGGCGTGGCCTACAACACGCTCACAGGCCGACGCTATCCGCACGTGCAGGTGGCACGCCCGCCCTCGCCCGATGCGCGCTTCAGCCAGAGCGACATCGACGCCGTGCTGGCGCGCTACAACCAGGTGCTCGACATCAGCCGCGACGACCTCGAGTCGCTGATACAGCAGACCGAGCTGGAGTCGTACAAGCGCCGCCTGGGCACGCTGCACTGCGCCGACATCATGTCGGGCACGCCGATCTCGGTGGAGTTCGGCACGCCGCTGCAGGAAGCCTGGACGCTGATGCACCAGCACCGCATCAAGGCGCTGCCAGTGACCGACCGCACGCGCCGCGTGGTCGGCATCGTCACGCAGGCCGACTTCTTTCGCCAGCTCGACCTGCAGCACCACGACGGCATCGCGGGCCGGCTGCGCGACCTGATCCGTGCCACGCGCACGGTGATGTCGAACAAGCCCGAGGTGGTCGGCCAGATCATGACGCGCCAGGTGCGCGTGGCCAGCGCCGACCGGCCGGTGGTCGAGCTGGTGCCGCTGTTCTCGGAAGGCGGGCACCACCACATTCCGATCATCGACAGCGAGAAGCGGCTGACGGGAATGATCACGCAGTCGGATTTCGTGCGGGCGCTGTACCGCGCGGTGAGCCCGGCGTAGGCCTCGCCTGTGTTTCTCCCTCCCCTTCCGGAGGAGGGCCGGGGGTGGGGGCACGACGGCTTCCACGACAACGCGGCGCTTCATCGAAGGCCGCGTGCCCCCATCCCAACCTTCCCCGGGAGGGGAAGGAGCAAGACCTTTATTCCAGCACCACGTTCGCCTTCTTCACCAGCGCCGCATAGCGCGCGGCCTCGCTGCGGAAGTAGCTCGCGGCCTGCTCGGGCGACGTGGGCTTGACGATGTTGCCCTGCTTGTCCATCGCCTCGCGCACCTCTGGCGCACCGAAGGCGGCCACGATGGCTTCGTGCACGCGCTTGACGTCGGCCGGCTGCATCTTCGGCGGGCCGATCACCGCGAACCAGCCTTCGACCGCGTAGTTCGGCAGCCCCTGCTCCGCGATGGTCGGCATGTCGGGCGCGGCCGGCGAGCGTGCCGGGCCGCACACGCCGATGGCGCGCAGCGCGCCGCTCTTGATGTGCTGCTGCACCGCCGGCAGCGCGACCACGCCCATCTCGACCTGCCCCGCGATCATGTCGGTCACCATCGGCCCCGTGCCCTTGTACGGAATATGCCGCGCCTTCACGCCGGCCTCGTCCATGAACATCTCGCCCGCGAGGTGGATGATGGTGCCGTTGCCCGACGAGGCGTAGTTGTAGCCCTCGGGTTTCGCGCGCAGCAACGCCACCAGTTCCTTCACGTTCTTCGCCGGCAGCTTCGGGTTCACGGCCAGCACCAGCGGCGTGGCGCCGACCACGCTGATGGGTGTGATGTCGGTGATGGCGTCGAAGGGCATCTTCTTGAACACGCTCGGGTTGATCACATGGTTGTTCGACACCATGCCGAGCGTGAAACCGTCGGGCAGCGCCTTGATCACGGCCGAAGTGCCGGTGATGCCGCCGGCACCCGGCAGGTTCTCGATCACCACCGGCTGGCCCAGCGCCTTGCCGAGCGCAACCGAGGCGGCGCGCGCGATGGCGTCCACACCCGAGCCCGCGCTGATCGGCAGGATGAAGCGCACGGGTTTGTCGGAGCCCTGCGCGAGCGCGGGAAGTGCAGCGAGCGCCGCGGCGCTCGCGCCGAAACCCAGCATCGCGCGGCGGTTCATCGGAAAAATGTTCGTGGTCATGGTCTTGTCTCTCGTCTTGTTTTGGATGAAGCAATCAGGCGATGGCCGCATCGGCATGCATCGCATCCACCTGCGCGCCGGCATAGCCCAGCTCGGCCAGCAGCTCGCGCGTGTGTTCGCCCAGCGTCGGCGGGTGCAGGCGCACGCCCAGGCGCTCGCCGCCGAGCGTGATCGGGAACAACGTCGTCTGCGCCATCTCGCCCGCGCGTTCGCCGTCGGGCAGGCGGATGTCCGCGAGGCCGCCCGTGGCCTTCAGGTGCGGATCGGCGTACAGGTCTTCGGGCCGCGTGATCGGTGCGAACGGCAGGCCGCGTGCCTCGAAGATCGCCGACAGCTCGGCGGCCGAGCGGTCGGCCAGGCGCGTGCGCAATTCGGCCAGCAAGCTGGGACGCAGGCGCACGCGGTCGTTGTTGGTCTGCAAGGTGGCGTCGGCCTTCAGGTCGTCGAAGCCCAGCGCGTCGCAGAAGGTCTTCCATTGCGCGTCGCTCACAGCCGCCAGGAATATCTGCTCGCCGTCCTTCACGGTGAACACGTCGTACAGCGCCCAGGCCGAGATGCGCTCGGGCATCGGTGCCGCCGCCTGCCCCGTGATCGCGTACTGCAGCATGTGCTGGCCGACGAGGAACACGTTGTTCTCGAACAGCGCCGACTGCACCTCCTGCCCCTGGCCGGTTTCGGCGCGCTGCATCAGCGCGGCGATGGCGCCGATGGCACCGAACATGCCGCCCATGATGTCGTTCACGCTGCTCCCCGCGCGCAGCGGATCGCCGGGGCGCCCGGTCATGTAGGCGAGCCCGCCCATCATCTGCACCACCTCGTCGAGCGCGGTGCGGTGCTCATACGGGCCGGGCAGGAAGCCCGTGTGGTTCACGTACACGAGGCGCGGATTGAGCTTGCCGAGCGCGGCATAACCCAGGCCGTACTTGTCCATCGTGCCGGGCCGGAAGTTCTGCGCCACCACGTCGGCCGTGGCGCACAGCCGCAGCGCCGCCTCGAGCCCCTGCGGATGGCGCAGGTCGAGTGCGATGCTCTTCTTGTTGCGGTTGAACATCGGGAAGAAGCCCGCGCCCGCGCCGAGCAGATGCCGCGTGCGGTCGCCGTCGATCGGCTCGACCTTGATGACCTCGGCGCCCAGGTCGGCCAGCACCATGCCGCAGGTCGGGCCCATCACCATGTGCGTGAACTCGACCACACGGATGCCCGCGAGCGGCAGGCGTTTTGCTTCGTTGCTCATGCCGCGACGCCTTCCGACAGTGCGAAGGTCTTCGGAAAACCCGCGCGCCACACCGTGCCCTGCAGCGTCTCGCCGTCGAGCCAGCCGGCCACGCGCTTCCTCAGGTCGAGCAGCTTCGGCAGGTCGACGCCCGTCGCCACGCCCATGCTCTCAAGCATGAAGACGAGGTCTTCGGTGTCGACATTGCCGCTCGCGCCCGGCGCATGCGGACAGCCGCCGATGCCGGCGAGGCACGCATCGAAGCGCGTGATGCCGACCTCCAGCGCCGCGTAGACATTGGCGAGCCCCAGCCCGCGCGTGTCGTGGAAATGGCCGCACCACAGGCGGTCGCCCGCGATGCGCAGCGCGCGCTCGAACAGGCTGCGCACCATCGCCGGATCGGCGTAGCCCACCGTGTCGGCGAGGCTCACGCGGTCGGCGCCGGCATCGAGCAATGCCTGCATCAGCCGCAGCACTTCGTCGGGGTCGACATGGCCCTGGATCGTGCAGCCGAACGCCGTGCCGACGCCGCCGTCGATCAGCGTCTTCGAACCCGCCGCATCGCGCGCCGCGCGCATGCGCCCGACCTCGGCCACCACCTCGTCGGGCGTCTTGCGCAGGTTGGCCAGGCTGTGCGCGTGGCTGGCCGACAGCGGCACCATCATCAGGTCGGCCTCGCCGGCGATGGCGCGCTCCGCGCCCTTGAGGTTGGGCACGAGCACCGAAGCGAACAGGCCCGGCAGCGTCTTCGCATACGCCAGCAGCTCGGCCGTGTCGGCCAGCTGCGGCAGCAGGTGCGCCGGCACGAACGAGCCGACCTCGATCTCGCGCTGGCCGGCCGCGTGCGCGTCGCGGATCCACTCGAGCTTGTGGGCGGTGGGCAGCACGCGGGCAATGCTTTGCAGCCCGTCGCGCAGGCCCACTTCGCGGACGACCGCGCGCGGCGGCAGGAAGGCGTGAATCAAGGTTTTGTCTCCGTCGTGAGGGAATGGCGCCCATCGTAGAAGTTCCGATTCAGTCCTGAAGGTATATTTTGGAAGCCATTGGCTTCCAAATTGGAACTTCATGAGAGACCTCGACCTGACCACCCTGCGCCTCTTCGTGGCCGTCTGCGAGAGCCGCAGCATCGCGCGCGCGGGCGAGCAAGCGAACATCGTCGGCTCGGCGATCAGCAAGCGCCTCGCGCAGCTCGAAGACACGGTCGGCACGCCGCTGCTGCTGCGCAAGCGCCGTGGCGTGGTGCCCACGCCGGCCGGCGAAACGCTGCTCGAACACGCGCGCGCCATGCTCGGCAGCGCCACCCGCATCGAGCGCGACATGGCCGCCTATGCGGGCGGGGCGCGCGGGCATGTGCGCGTCCTGGCGTCGGCCTCGGTCATGGCCGAATCGCTGGCCGAGGACGTCGCCGGCTTTCTGCAAGACCCGGCGCACCGCAACATCCGCGTCGACATGGAAGAGCGCGTGAGCCCCGAGATCGTGCGCGGCATCCGCGAGGGCGTGGCCTCCATCGGCCTGTGCTGGGACGCGGCCGACCTCGACGGGCTGGAGCGGCGCGATTACCGGTCGGACCACTTGGCGATCGTCGCGCACCCGTCGCACCCCGTGGCACGCCACGACGCGGTGCGCTTCGAGGATGTGCTCGACCACGAATTCGTCGGCATGCCCGCGCTGAGCGCCGTGCAGCTGATGCTCGCGCGCGAAGCGGCCGTGGCCGGCAAGCCGCTCGTGTACCGCGTGCTGGTGTCGAACTTCGATGCGGCGCTGCGCGTGGTGCGCGCCGGGCTGGCCATCAGCGTGGTGCCGGCGGAAGTCGCCCGGCCCTTCACCGAGGCCTTCGGGCTGCGGCTGATGCCGCTCACGGACGACTGGGCGCGCCGTCGTTTCGCGATCTGCTTTCGCAGCGAGGCGACGCTGTCGCCCTCGGCGCAGCTGCTGGTCGCGCACCTGGAGCGATGCGCCACGGACCGCGCGGAAGCCGGCTGATTCGTCCGATAACCGAAACGATCCATTGTCCTGGCGGTGGTTTTTGTTTCGTTTCCCGCAACCTAACATTCGGTCTGTTCACGCTGTCACCCATCCAACCCACCGACCGAAAGACACCGCCATGTTCCGCAGAACCCTCGTTGCCGCCGCCGCCCTGTCCGCCGCATTCGCCTTCGCGCCCTTCGCCGCCCAGGCCGCCCAGCCGCTGAAGATCGACGTCTACAACCCCGGCACCAAGTCGATGTTCCCCGTGTCGTCGGTGCTGGTCGCCGGCGCCACCGACGCCGTGCTGGTCGACGCCCAATTCCAGCGCAACGACGCGCAGGCGCTGGTGCAGAAGATCAAGGACAGCGGCAAGAAGCTGACCACGGTCTACATCAGCCACAGCGACCCCGACTACTACTTCGGCCTCGACGTGATCCGCGCCGCGTTCCCCGACGCCAAGATCGTCGCCACGCCGCAGACCGTGGCCGCCATCCAGGCCTCGAAAGACGGCAAGCTCGCGCATTGGCGCCCGATCCTCAAGGACAACGCGCCCCAGGCGCTGGTCGTGCCCGAGCCGCTGGCCGGCGACAGCCTCACGCTCGAAGGCAAAAAGATCCAGGTCGTCGGCCTCGACAGCGCCACGCCCGCGCGCACCTTCGCGTGGATTCCCTCGCTGAAGGCGGTGGTCGGCGGCATTCCGGTGTCGGCCAACATCCACGTCTGGGTGGCCGACACGCAAACCGTGCAGTCGCGCCGCGACTGGCTCAAGACGCTCGACCGCATCGCCGCGCTGCACCCCAAGACCGTGGTGCCCGGCCACTACCTGCCCAACGCCGACGGCTCGGCGCCCTACACCGTGGCTTCGGTGAAGTTCACGCGCGACTACCTGAAAGCCTTCGAGACCGAAGCCACCAAGGCCAAGGACTCGGCCGCGCTCATCGCCGCCATGAAGCAGCGCTACCCGAAGCTCGAAGACGCCTCGTCGCTCGAACTGGGCGCCAAGGTCATCAAGGGAGAAATGAAGTGGCCGCAATAACCAACAGCAACAGCAACGGCGACACCGCCACGCTGCACTACATCTTCGATCCGCTGTGCGGCTGGTGCTATGCCGCCGCGCCACTGGTCGAGGCGGCGCGCGCCGTGCCGGGCCTGCGCGTCGAATTCCACGGCGGCGGCATGATGACCGGCGCCAACCGCCGCCCCATCACGCCGCAGTGGCGCGACTACGTGATCCCGCACGACAAGCGCATCGCCGAACTCACGGGCCAGCCCTTCGGCGAGGCCTACTTCGAAGGCCTGCTGCGCGACAGCGGCGCGGTGATGGATTCGGCCCCGCCGATCACCGCCATCCTCGCCGCCGAATCGCTGCGCGCGGGCGGCGGGCTGGACATGGCGCACCGCGTGCAGCAGGCGCACTACGTCGAAGGCCAGCGCATCGCGGAGGCCGGCGTGCTCGCCGCGCTGGCAGTCGAGCTTGGCTTCGATGCCGATGTTTTTGCTGCAGCCTTCGCGCAGCACACGGGCGACGCCACCACGCAGCACATCGCCGCAAGCCGCGACCTGCTGCAGCGCTCGGGCGGCCAGGGCTTTCCGACCTTCGTGCTCGCGCAGGCCGATGGCAGTGCGGGCCGCATCGACATCGGGCCGTGGCTGGGGCGTGCGGACGACTGGAAGGCGCAACTCGCCACCTTCGTCGCGCCGACGCCTGCGGCAACTGCGGCGCCTGAAACGTGCGGCCCCGACGGCTGCGCGATCTAGGCGACCTTCTCCAGGAACACCAGCCGGATCGGCGCGTCCAGCAACTCGTCGAACCGCTGCTCGAAGGCCTGGAAATACGGCGTGGCGAAATGCGCGTCGAGCGCGGCCTGGTCCTGGAACGACTCGCGCATGTAGAAGCTGCCGGGCTCGTCGCGCAGTTCGAACAAGGTGTAGTCGAGGCAGCCAGGCTCCTGCCGTGTGGGCGCCACCAGCGCGCTCAAGGCGTCGCGCAGCGCCTCGCGCTGGCCGGTCCTGGCCTTCAATACGGCGATGCTGATGAGGGGCGTGGTGCTCATGGGTCGGTGCGCTGCGGCAAGAAGTTCTGTTGCCTGCAGTCTGTGCTGACACCCGCACATGAAAAAGCCCCCGCACCCGGAAACTCTTTCAATCGCTCCTTGAAGATCGCGACCTCTTCAAGCGCGCGCTACCGGCTGCACTGGAAGCTCGCCGCCTGCGACGCATCGCCACTCACATAGCGCGGCCACAGCGGCCACTCGCACAGCGGACGCGCACGGGTGGTCCTGAACGGCGGCTGCACTTCTTGTTCAAGCAGTTGCAGCCCCGACGGCGCCCGCCCGCGCTCGACCCAATCGGCCAGCGCGCCAAGCATGTCGACGTTGGCCGGTGCGCCGCTGCCCACATGGTCGACACCGGGCGCGGTGTACAGGCGCATGAAGCGGTCCACGTTCTCGCGGCCCATGCGTGCCACCACCGCCTCGTAATAGCGGATGCCCGCGAACGGGCTCTGCGCGTAGTCGGCCATGTGCTCCAGCACCAGCAGCTTGCCGCCGCGCGCATGGAAGGCGCTGAGGTCGGGATTGGTCGAGTCCATCAGCTGCGACACGGTGGCGATGCGCGCGGCAAAGTCTTCGGCGCGGTAGTTGCGCGCGTCGAGCGACGGGTTGCGCGCATAGAAATACTGCAGCGCCCCGCTGCCGTAGAACCACGCGATGCCGTTGCTCGGCTGCGGCGGCACGGTCGGTGCGGCGGTGCCCGTCCACCAGGCGTTCCAGCCGCCCATCGAAGCGAAGGCCGGCGTACCTTCGCCGCCGATGCCCCAGCCCGGGTACTCGGTGACGCCATGCGCCAGCGGCACGGGCGAGCGCCACGGTGTGCGCAGCGTGCGCACCGCCTGCACCTGCGCGTCGTTGAGGCAGTTGTCGCCGCTCGTGCCCGACGCGCAGCGCAAGGTGGCGGGGTCGAAGCGCTGCAGGCAGGCCACCGGGTTCGACACGATGCGGTCGGCCACGCCATCCGTCGCGTCGCACGACGCCAGCACCGCGTTGTGCACCAGCTGCACCTGCGCGGGCCGCAGCCAGCCTTCGCCGAAGGTGGCGATGCCGTTGCGCGTGCCCGCATGCTGCAGCCCGGTCCAGTTGATCACCGGCACGCGGCTGAAGATGCCGTCGAAGTCCTGCGGATAGCGCTGCGCCATCGTGAGCGCCTCGCGCCCGCCTTCGGAGCTGCCCATGAAGTAGAGCTTCTGCGGCGCGTGGCCGTAGGCGCGCTGCGTCAGCGCCACCGCCACGTCGCGCACCTTCTTGTACGAGGCGTGCGCGAAGTTCACGAGCGCCTCGTCGTTGAGCGCAAAGGCCTGCGGCGGCTGGCCCTGCACGTTCTGGTGGCCCGAGTCGGTGCCGTAGGTCACGTAGCCCTGCGCGAGCGGCGTGGGCTGGTCGAAGCGGCCCGCCGGCACCAGCGAAAGGCCGGTGATCAGCACGCCGTTGAAGCCCCCGCCGCCGTACTGCACGCTGCGCCCGTTCCATGCGAGCGGCAGGTTGACCTGGAACAGGATCGGCGGCGCGCTCGCGTCGACCGGTGCGATGCGCCCGAGCACCTTGCAGTACGCGGGCATCGCCGGCGTGATGCGCGACGCAGGGCTGGGGCCGCGCTCGGCCACGGCGAGCGCGGACGCCGGCACGAGCGCCGCGGAATCGATCGTCGCCGCGCCGCTGGGCAGGCCGATGGCGGTGGCCGCCACCGGTGCGGTGAGCGCCGCGCAGGCTTGGGCCGGATCGGCGCCGAGGCCGAGGCGTGTGGGGCCGGTCGGGGCCGTGCCGCATGCGGCGAGCAAGGCGGCGGTCGCCAGCATGGCGCCCCCGCTGAACACTGTCTGGGGGATCGCCATCTGTCTGTCTCCTTGTGGTTCGTTGTGAGTGACCGCTGCTACCGCGCCACGCCCAGCAGCCGGTCGAGCACCTCGGGCTGCGCACGCAGCGCCGCGGCCGTGTCGGTGTGCACGATGGTCCCGTGGTCGAGCACCACGGCGTGGTCGGAGATCGCGAGGATCGCCTGCGGGTGCTGCTCCACGATGATCGCGGCCAGCCCTTCGTCCTGCGTGATGCGACGAATCGCGCGCAGCAGCTCTTCCACGATGATCGGCGCGAGGCCTTCGAGCGGCTCGTCTAGCAGCAGCAGCTTGGGGTTGAGCACCAGCGCGCGGCCCACGGCCAGCATCTGTTGTTCGCCACCCGACAACTGCGTGCCCAGGTTGGTCTTGCGCTCGGCCAGGCGCGGGAACATCTCATACACGCGCTGCGGATTCCACTTGCCCGGCCGCTCCACCGCGGTGAGGTTCTCGTGCACGGTGAGCGACTTGAAGATGTTGCGCTCCTGCGGCACCCAGCCGATGCCCGCTGCCGCGCGCTGGTGCGGCTGCAGCTTGTGCAGCGCCGCCTGCCCGCCGAGCGCGATGGTGCCGCCGTGCTGGCGCGTGGCACCGGCCAGCGTGTTGATGAGCGTGGTCTTGCCCGTGCCGTTGCGGCCCAGCAGCGCGAGCGTCTGGCCCTCGCCGAGCGTGAACGCCACGTCGTGCAGCACCACGGCCTCGCCGTAGCCGGCGCTCAGGTTCTCGATGCGCAGCAGTTCAGACATGGGCATGTTCTCCGTGGCCCAGGTAGACCTCTTTCACTTTCGGATCGTTGGCGATCGTCTCGGGGTCGCCCTCGGTCAGCAGTGCGCCGTTGACGAGCACCGTCATGCGGTCGGCAAAGCTGAACACCAAATCCATGTCGTGCTCGATGAGCAGCACCGACACGTCGGACGGCAGCGCGGCCACGGTCTGCAGCAGCTCTTCGCGTTCGCCAGCGGGCACGCCCGCCACGGGCTCGTCGAGCAGCAGCACGCGCGGCTCGCAGGCCAGCGCGATGGCGATCTCCAGCAGGCGGCGCTTGCCGTAGGCCATGAATTTGGTCTGCTGCTGCGCCACGTCGGCGAGGTGGAACTGCTCCAGCAGTTGCCCTGCCCGCTCGGCGATGCGCTTGTCCGCACCCAGCGGGCGCCACCATTGCGCGGCGATGCCCTTCTGCTGCGACACCACGAGCGCCAGCGTTTCCAGCGGCGTCATCGAATCGAAGAGCTGGTTGATCTGGAAGGTGCGCACCAGTCCGCGCGCCACGCGCTTGTGCGGCGCGAGCATGGTGATGTCTTCGCCGAGCAGCGAGATGCGGCCTTCGGTGGGCGTGAGCACGCCCGTCAGCAGGTTGATCAGCGTGGTCTTGCCGGCGCCGTTCGGGCCGATGAGCGCATGGCGTGCGCCCCGCTTCAGTTCCATCGTGACGTTGTTCGTGGCCGTGATGCCGCCGAAGCGCATCACGAGGCCTTGGGTCGAGAGCACGGTATCGCTCATGCGGCACCGCCCTTCTTCTTGCCCATGCCGAACCACGTCCACGGCTTGAGCAACCGATCGCGTCCCACGAGCACCAGCAGCACCAGGATCAAGCCGATCCAGAACATCCAGTACTGCGGCGTGACCGACGACAGCCAGTTCTGCAGCAGCTTGAAGACGATGGCGCCGGTCACGCCGCCATACAGCCAGCCCACGCCGCCGATGACCAGCATCAGCAGCACGTCGGCCGAACGGTCGAAGGCCAGCACGTCGAGCGAGGCGAAGCCGGTGGTCTGCGCCAGCAGCGCGCCCGCCGCGCCCGCGATGCCGGCGGCCACCGTGTAGACCACGGCGAGCCGCGACACCACCGGGATGCCGATGGCCATGGCACGCAGCCGGTTGTCGCGGATGGCCTTGAGCGTGGCGCCGAAGGGCGAATGCACGATGCGGCGCATCACGAGGAACAGCACGAGCATCACGGCCAGCGAGTACCACGCGGCCGTGCGGCCGTAGAGGTCGAATTCGAAGAGGCCCAGCACCGGCCCCATGACCACACCCTGCAGGCCGTCGGCGCCGCCGGTGAGCCAGTCGAGCTTGTTGGCCAGTTCGAGCAGCAGCAGCGCGGTGCCGAGCGTGACCATGAGCCGCGTGAGGTCGCTGCCGCGCAAGATCGTCACGCTGGCCACGAGGCCCAGCAGCGCCGAGAGCACGGTGGCGAACACGAGGCCGACGGTCGGGTCGGGCATGACGAGCTTGGCGAACAGCGCGGCGGCATACGCACCGAAGCCGAAGAAGGCGGCATGGCCGAGCGACACGATGCCGGTGTAGCCGAGGATCAGGTCGAGCGACATCGCGAACAGCGCGACGATGGCGATCTCGTTGACCAGCAGCGAGTGCGAGGGCATGGCCAGCGGCAGCGCGAAGGCCACGGCCCAGATCACGAACTCCCAGGGGCGCCAGCGCGCGGTGCGCAGCAGGGCCGATTCATAGGCAGGCGCGCTCATGTCAACGGCCTCCCTTGCGCGTGAACAGGCCTTGCGGCCGCCACATGAGGATCAGGATCATGAGCAGGTAGACGGTGAACGCACCCATCTTCGGAATGAAGTACTTGCCCGCCACGTCGGCAATGCCGAGCAGCAGCGCGGCGGCGAGCGGCCCGGTGATCGACGAGGTGCCGCCGACCGAGACCACGATGAGGAAATAGATCATGTACTTGAGCGGGAACGTCGGATCGAGCCCGAGGATTTCCGCGCCCAATGCACCGCCCAGCCCGGCCAAACCCGAGCCCACGGCGAAGGTCAGCATGAACACGATGTTGACGTTGATGCCCAGCCCGGCCGCCACGCGCGGGTCGTCGACCGCCGCGCGCAGGCGGCTGCCGAAGCGCGTCTTCGAGAGAATGAGCTGCAGCACCACGGTGAGCACGGCGCACACGCCGATGATGAACAGGCGGTAGTGGCCCATGCCGAGCAACGTGGCGCCGTCGCCGATCTCGGTGCGCCCGCGCAGCCACTCGGGCAGGTGCAGGTTCTGCTGCGACGAGCCGACGAAGTAGTCAACGGCCGCGACGGCCATGAACGCCAGCCCGATGGAAAACAGCACCTGGTCCAGGTGCGGCTTGCCGTACATCGGCCGGTAGAGCGTGCGCTCCAGCACCGCGCCGGCCAGCGCGACGACGATGAACGCAAGCGGCAGGCAGGCCAGAAACGGCACGCCGAACTTCTGCATCGCGAACACGGTGAGGTAGCCGCCCGCCATGGCGAAGGCACCGTGCGCGAGGTTGATGAAGTTCATCAGCCCGAGCGTCACGGCCAGCCCCACGGCGAGGACGAAGAGCAGCATGCCGTAGGCGATGCCGTCGAAAAGAATGGTCAGCATGTCGGTTGTCTGGGTGCGTTCGTTCTGGATGCTGCTGTTCAGGGTGTGTGCTCAGGCCACCGGGTACTTCCCTCCGCGAATGTCCCCCGTCGGCGGGAGCGTCGCCCTGAACGGCAGCGCTCCCACGCGACGAAGCAAAAAATTACTTCGCCTTGCCCGGGTCCTTCACACCCTTGATCACGTCGAACTCGACGTTGTAGAGCTGCCCGTCCTTCTTTTCAACCTTGCGCAGGTACACGTCCTGCACGATGTCGCGCGTCTGCGCGTCGATCAGCACCTGGCCGCGCGGGCTCTCGAAGACCTGGCCCTTCATGGCGGCCAGCAGTGCTTCGCCGCCGCCCTGGCCCTTGGTGGTCTTGAGGGCTTCGTAGATCACGCGCATGCCGTCATAGCCGCCCACGGCCATGAAGTTGGGGCGCATCTTGGGGTTGGCTTTCTGGAAGGCCTCGACGAACTTCTTGTTGAGCGCCGAAGGGTGCGCGGCCGAGTAGTGGTGCGAGGTGACCACGCCCAGCGCGCCGTCGCCCATGTCGTTCAGCTGATCGTCGTCGGTCACGTCGCCGGTGGCGATCATCTTGATGCCCGCCTTGTCCATGCCGCGCTCCAGGAACTGCTTCATCACCGCCGCGCCCGCGCCCGAGGGCACGAAGACGAACAGTGCGTCGGGCTTGGCGTCGCGCACCTTCTGCAGGAACGGCGCGAAGTCGGGGTTGCGCAGCGGTACGCGCAGTTTTTCGAGCACCTTGCCGCCGTTGAGCTGGAAGCGCTCGCTGAAGAATTTTTCGGCGTCGTTGCCGGGGCCGTAGTCGGTGACCAGCGTCACGACCGACTTCACGCCGTTCTTGGGCGCCCAGTCGCCCATCACCACGGACACCTGCGGCAGCGTGAAGCTGCTGCGCACGATGTAGGGCGAGGCCTCGGTGATGCTCGAGGTGGCGGCGGCCATCACGACCTGCGGCGTCTTCGACTGCGTGGCCAGCGGCGCGGCGGCCAGCGCGGCCGGAGTGATGCCGAAGCCGGCGATCACGTTGACCTTGTCGTTGACGATGAGCTCCTGCGCCAGGCGCTTGGTCACGTCGGGCAGGCCGGTGTCGTCCTTCACGATCAGCTCGACCTTCTTGCCGGCCACGGTGTCGCCGTTCTGCGCCATGTACAGCCGCGCGGCGGCCTCGATCTGGCGGCCGGTGGAGGCCGACTGGCCCGTCATCGGCAGGATCAGGCCGATCTTGAACTTGTTGTCCTGGGCGCTGGCCACGGGCAGCGACAGCGCGGCGGCGAGCGCAATCGCCGAAAGGCCGGCGGTCTGAATGAGATGGCGTCTTTGCATGGAGTTTTCCTTTGAGGGACGGAATGCGAAACCGGGCATATTTTGAACAATTCGCAACAATTGGCGCAGCAGGCAATCACCTACCCACCCGCGTGGCGGGACTTTGTTGCGCGATCAATCGAATGGTTGCGCGATGATCGCGCAACCTATTTTTTCAGTGGTCGGGACGGTACGCGGAATCGAGCGTGAGCGTACCCACGGCGCGTGACACGCAGGCGCAGATGCGCGTGGTCGCCTGCTTCTCGTGCGGGCTCAGGAACACGTCGCGGTGGTCGACCTCGCCGTCCACGGCCAGCACGTCCATGGCGCACAGGCCGCACTCGCCGCGCTTGCAGTCCGACAGGGTCTGCACGCCGGCCGCATCGAGCGCGTCGAGCAGGGTGCAGTCGGCCGGCACGGTGATCGACAGGTCGTGGCGCGGAATGCGCACGGTGAAGGCCTGCGTCGCAAGCCGCCCGCTGCTGCCGAAGGTTTCGAAGCGCAAATCTGCGAGCGGTCGGCCGGCCGCGGCCCAGGCGCGCTTGACGGCTTCGAGCATCGGCACGGGGCCGCAGGTGTAGAGCTGGCCGCCGGGCGGCAGCGCGGCGATGGCGGCGTCGAAGTCGATGGGCGCGGCGCCTTCGTGCGCCTGCACGCCGGCTTCGCCCAATGCCTCGCGCAGGGTGTCGAGGTAGCCGAACTCGCCCGCGTGGCGCGCGCCGTACAGCATGGCCACCGGCACGCCGCGACGTTGCGCCAGCGCGCCGAGGCGCTGCGCCATCAGCACCAGCGGCGTGATGCCGATGCCGCCCGCCACCAGCAGGTAGCCGGGCGCCGCGAGGTCGAGCGGAAAGTGGTTCTGCGGCGCGCTCACCTGCAGCCGATCGCCCACGGCCAGGCGCCACATCGCGCGCGAGCCGCCACGGCCGTCGTCCAGCCGCTTGACGGCGATGCGCCAGCAACTGCCATCGCCCTCGCCCACCAGCGAGTACGAACGCGTCTGCACGCGGCCCTGCTCGGTCATCACCTGCACCTGCAGGTGGGCGCCGGGCTCATGCGCGGCGACGAAGTCGGCGTCGGGGCGCAGCGTGAATTCGCGCACGGTGGGCGTGACGTCGCGCAGCGCCACGATTTGCGCCTGCATCCATTGGAGATCGCTTTTCATCGGGGGAACACCAGCAGGGAAAGAAAGAAGGAAGAACGTCGTCGATCAGCCGCGACGGCGGATCAGTTGCACGCCCGGCAGCGGGCGCTGCTCGGCGCTCGGCGTGCCGTGCAGCGCCTCGCGCAGGTTGCGCCGTGCGATGCGGCTGTGCTCGCGCATCAGCGCCTCGGCGCGCGAGCCCTCGCCGGATTCGATGGCATCGAGCACCTGCAGGTGCTGGTCCTGCGCGATCACAAGCATGTCGCGCGCGGCCGGCGAGTTGGCCTGCACGATGACGAAGCCCGAGGGCGAAGCAAACGGCAGGTTGACCACGCGTTCGAGCTGCTGCGCGATGACGGGGCTGCCGGCCATCTCGCACAGCAGCGCATGAAATTTTTCGTTGTGCGTCACGTAGCGCGAGAAGGCCGCGTCGTCGAGCGCGGGCTCGCGCAGCAGTTCGTCGATGCGCGTGAGGCAGGCGCGCGCCTCGCGCAGCACCACGGGCGCCGCGCCGCGCTCGGCCGCCAGCCGCGCCACCAGGCCTTCGAGCGTGCCGCGCAGCTCGATGGCGTCGGCCACGTCGCGTTCGGAAAAGGTGCGCACCGCATAGCCGCCGTTGGGCAGCGCTTCGAGCAAACCTTCTTGTTCCAGCCGCATGAGCGCGCTGCGCACCGGCGTGCGCGACACGCCGAGCTGCTCGGAGATGGCGACTTCGGCAATGCGCGCGCCGCCGGGCAGTTCGCCCGCCAGAATCATTTCGCGCAAACGCAGCTGCGCCTTCACGGCCTGCGAGCTGCCGCTGTCGCCAGGCTCGGCGGAAGTCATGGGGGCGACCTTCATCACGCGGCCTGCGACGCTTCGACGGAGCGGATCGGGATCGCGGCGCGCGCGGGCCGCTCCTTCTCGATCATGCGGTCGATGAGGCGGCGCGCCCACATCGAGCCGGCGTCGATGTTGAGGTTGTAGAACTGGTGGTCGGGGTGCTCGTCGATGGCTTTCTGCTGCGCCTCGAGCACGATCTCGTCCTCGCGGAAGATGCCCGAGACGCCCTCGCGCAGCTCGTGCGTGAGGCGCTGCTCGCCCAGGCAGTAGTTGCGCGCAAAGGCCCAGAAGTACAGGCAGGTCTTGTCGGTCTCGGGCGTGATGGTGTTGAGCACGTAGCCGTTGACGCCCTTGCTGCGGTCGCCGGGATTGCTGCCCGACGGCACCGCGCCGCTGCCCGCTTCGGCCACGCCGACGTCGATGTTCACCGTGCACGGGCCTTCGAAACGGATGATCTGCCAGCGGTCGACCTTGCCCGTGTAGCCGCGCGCATGGCGGATCTGGTTGCCCCAGAACGGCGGCGCGTCGATGTTTTCCATCCAGCGCGTGACGGTGGCCGAGCGGTCGCCGTGCGTGGCGACGAAGGGCGCCTCGGCCACCTCGCGGTTGCCGATCGACGAGCCGTGCACGAAGGTCTCGTGCGTGAGGTCCATGAGGTTGTCGACCACGAGGCGGTAGTCGCAATTGACGCGGATCATCTTGCCGTCGCCGGCCCAGGCCGCGTCGTCGTTCCAGTGCATGTCGGGCACGAGCGCGGGGTCGGCCTTGGCCGGGTCGCCGGGCCAGATCCACACGAAGCGGTGCTTCTCGACCACCGGAAAGCTGCGCACGCAGGCCGAGGGGTTGAGCGTTTCCTGGCTCGGCATGTGGGTGCAGCGGCCCTGGCTGTTGTAGACCAGGCCGTGGTAGCCGCAGACCAGCTCGTCGCCTTCGAGCCGGCCGAGCGACAGTGGCATCAGCCGGTGCCAGCAGGCGTCTTCGAGCGCGGCCACCTGGCCGTCGGTGCGGCGGAACATCACCAGCTTCTGGTTGCAGATCGTGCGCGGCAGCAGCGCGTGGCGCACTTCGACGTCGTAGGCGGCGGCATACCAGGCGTTGAGCGGAAAGGCGGTCGTGGGCGTCTTCATGAATACGCAATGTATACAGAACAGCGAGAAATTCCAGCGTGGAACCCCTTATTTGAGGGTAAATACTGAGTTCAACGTATACAAACAAGCTTCGCGCGAAGGCGATAGGATTCCGCTCGTTCACAGTCACGACGGAGTTCATTCCATGTCCCAGCATGCCGCCCTGCCCGCCCGCTACGACCACGTGGGCAGCTTTTTGCGCCCCCAGTACCTGCTCGAAGCACGCGAGCAGAAAGCCAAGGGCCAGATCACGCCCGCGCAACTGCGCGAGGTCGAAGACAAGGCCATCACCGAGATCGTCCGCTTCCAGGAAGACATCGGCCTCAAGAGCATCACCGACGGCGAGTTCCGCCGCACCTACTTCCACATCGACTTCCTCGACCAGCTCGGCGGCGTGAAGACCGACATTCCGGTCACCATCCGCCGCCCCGATGGCACCGAGGAACTGGCGCCGCCCGCGATGCGCGTGCTCGACAAGGTGCGCCACGTGAAGGACATCCAGCTCGCCGACTTCCAGTACCTCAAGAGCCAGGTGTCGGCCGGCCGCACGCCGAAGGTGACCATTCCTTCGCCGACGATGCTGCACTTCCGCGGTGGCCGCGCCGGCATCAGCAAAGAGGCGTACCCCGAGCTCGACCCGACCTTCTACGACGATGTGGCCAAGGCCTACGGCGACGAACTGCGCTCGCTGGCCGCCGCCGGTTGCACCTACGTGCAGATGGACGACACCAACCTCGCCTACCTGTGCGACGAGCACATGCGCGAAGCCGCCCGCAAGCGCGGGGACGACCCGAACGAACTGCCCCACCGCTATGCAGCATTCATCAACAAGGTGGTGGCGCAGAAGCCGCCGGGCATGCTGCTGGCCATGCACCTGTGCCGCGGCAACTTCAAGAGCACGCACGCCGCCGCCGGCAACTACGAGCCCGTGGCCGAGGCGCTCCTGAAGGAGATGGACCTCGACGCCTACTTCATGGAATACGACGACGCCCGCTCGGGCGACTTCAAGCCGCTGCGCTATCTGCCCAAGGGCAAGACCGTGGTGCTCGGCTTGGTGACCACCAAGTTCGGCGAGATGGAAGACAAGGACGAGCTCAAGCGCCGCATCGAAGAGGCCGCCAAGTACGCGCCGCTCGAACAGCTCGCGCTGTCGCCGCAGTGCGGCTTCTCCAGCACGGTGCACGGCAACAACATCGCCGTCGAAGCGCAGCGCAACAAGCTGCGCCTTGTGGTCGAAACCGCGCAGGAAGTCTGGGGCTCGACCTGACGCGCGGTTTCTGTTGAAGTCGGGGGCATGACGACGACGACAACGACACGCCTCTACTCCGGCCCCCTCAGCATGTTCGGCGCGAAGGTGCAGATCGCCGCGTACGAAAAAGGCATCAACTTCGAGCTCATCATGGTGCCGTTCACCATCGACGATGCCTACGAGCCCAAGCACCCCGAGGTGCTGCGCGTGAACCCGGTGAAGCAGCAGGTGCCGGTGCTGGTCGATAACGACGTGGCGCTGTTCGACTCGACGCAGATCTTCGAGTACCTCGAAGACCGCTACCCGCAGCCTGCGCTGTGGCCCGAAGGCATTGCCGACCGGGCCCGCGCACGGCAGCTGGAGCAGACCTCGGACGAGGTGTTCTTTCCGAACGTCATCAAGCTGTTCGGCTTGCAGGACGCCATGCAGAGCGCGCCGGCCGTGGCCGCATGCGCCGGCTGCGCACGCTTCTACGAAGAGATGGAAGGCCTGCTCGCCACGCGCGAGTTCCTGGCCGGGCCGTACGGCTTCGCCGACATCGCTTTCTACATGGCCCACGTCTTCGCCGACCGCAAGGGCGCCGGCATGACCGACGCCACGCCGCGCCTCGTGGCCTGGCGCGACCGCGTGGGCGCGCGGCCCGCCGTGCGCACAGTGGTCGATCCGATGATGCGGTTCCTGGCGTCGCAAGGGCGCGGCGTGCCGGCCTTCCTTCAGCGCTGAACGGGCACCGAGGCATCACCCGCCCCATGCCGGACACCTCCTTCGACTGGCTGCCCTCACCCTCGCAGCATTTTCTTGCCGTCACTTTCGCGTTGCTGGTCTATGTGCTGACCACGCGCACGCGCCGCGAGCAGCGCGCCCCCACCACCGCCATCGCGTGGGTCATGGGGCTGGTGCTGATGCCGTATGTGATCCTGCCGATGTACCTGCTGTTCGGCCAGCGCAAGCTGCGCCCGGCCGGCGCGCCCCGGCCGCCGCGCGCGATGCCGCCAGGCCACTGGGCGGCCGACCTCATCGAGAGCTTCGGCCTGGCGCCGCCCGGTCGCTGCGCGATCCGCATGCATGCCGACGGCGAAGCCGCGCGCGAAGCGCTGTTCGAGGTGATCGACGGCGCGCAGCAACGCCTGGACGTGTGCACCTTCATCATCGGCGACGACGCGCTCGGGCAGGCCGTGCTCGCGCGGCTCGCGCAGCGTGCGCGCGAGGGCATCAAGGTGCGCGTGCTGCTCGACGGCTTCGGCGCGCTCTCGCTGCCGCGCCATCACTTCGACCGGCTGCGCGCGGCCGGCGGCGAGGTGGCGGTGTTCCGCCCCTTCTTCAGCCTGCGCCGCATCGGGCCGCGCAACCTGCGCAACCACCGCAAGCTCACCATTGCCGACGACCGCTGGCTGTGGTCGGGCGGGCGCAACCTCGCGGGCGAATACTTCACCGGCAACGACAAGCACCCCGAAGCCTGGCACGACCTGTCGTTCGACCTGCGCGGCAGCGTGGCCGCCGCTGCCGCGCGCCAGTTCGACCACGACTGGAGCTCGGTGCGCGGACGCAAGGCACGCGCCATCACCGCCGACGACGTGCCCGCGGGCCCCGGCTGCGCCATGGCGCAGTTCCTGCCAAGCGGCCCCGACCAGACCGAAGACACGGCGCACGCGCTGCTCATCGACGCCTGCTTTCGCGCCGAGCACCGCCTGCTCGCGATCACGCCCTACTTCGTGCCCGGCGACGGCCTGCGCGACGCGCTGCGGCTGGCCGCACGGCGCGGCGTGCAAGTGACCATCGCGATGCCCGCGCAGTCGAACCATCGCCTCGCCGACTTCGTGCGCGCACGCGCCATGCGCGACCTCGCACGCGCGGGCGTGAGCTTTCGCATGCTGCCCTTCATGGCGCACGCCAAGGCCGTGGTGGTCGACGACGAGCTGGCAATGTGCGGCTCGATCAACCTCGACCTGCGCAGCTTGTTGCTGAATCACGAAGCGGCCGTGGTGTTCTACGGGCGCGACGACATCGAATGGTTCGCCGAATGGATCGAGACCACCGCCTCGGCCGGCGAGCCCTACCGTGCACGGCGCCCGGGGCTGCTGCGCGACATCGCCGAAGGGCTGCTGCTGACCATCGCGTTCCAGCTGTAGGTGGGCGGCGCATCGCTCCAGATGCACGAATGCAACACAATTGAAACTAATTGAACATTCACACTAGAATCGCCACCGGTTCCGGTGGATGACGATCTGTCGGAGCCCCCTGCATCGCGGGGCAGCCCGCCCGGGCCTGGTCTTCAAGGGCCGACCCTGGCGCCATCCGTTGGAAATCTTGCGCCCCGGCTCCGGGGAAAAACCGATGCGAGCTTTCTTCTCGCCGCACCCCCAGGGTGCTTGCACGCGCAATACCGCTGTCGTGACAAAGTGCCCAAATAACAGGCACCCACTACAGCGAGGCAAGCCCCCTTCCTACGGGGGTCGAAACTTAAGATAAAGGTTCACTGGTTATTGCAAGTCTTGCGTGGAGGAATGAGCGGTCCGCCCTTTCTCTTCTAAATTTGCAACCAGTTCCCCGCACTTCAGAAGCATCGGCGTCCGTCAGGGCGTATCGCCCTCGGCGACCTCGATGCGATGCAGGAGCGTGACCGGCAAAGGCGGTCGCCGCGGGGTCTGTGCGCTGGGCGCCGGGCGACACCTTCGCGCGGCCCGAAGCGATCCCCTTTGTTGTTGATCACTGCCGGATTCCCCTGAGCACGGGGAGAAAAATCGATGCCCTCCATGGATTCGCTGCTGGCGCTCGCGCGCCGGCTGGGCGCAGCCTTGCCTGTCGCATTGGCCACGCTGCTGCCGCTGTCCGCCGCCCCGACCTGGGCGGCCCTGAACGAAGTCGGCCGCGCCACGCCGAGCGTGCACCGCCTGCGCTTCTTCATCGACCCGCAACTGGCGGCCGACATCGGCGCGCCCGAGGCCGGCCGCCGCCTCGCGCAGTACGTGGCCGACCTCAACACCGTGTTCATGCGCGAGACGGTGCGCAGCTTCACCTTCGACCCCGCGAAAGACCTGCAGATCGTCGCGCCCGGTGCGGCGCCACCCTGCGGCTTCAACGGCGTGGCCGGCGGCGAGATCGTGCTGTGCGTCGGGCCGTCGAAGCGCGGCTACAGCCATGGCGGCCTGACCACGAGCACCACCTTCCCGCCCACCGGCGTGACGTGGAACCTGAACTGGACCGCCATCCACGACCCGCTGCGCCTGTCGCGCGCCATCACCTCCGCCGCGCCCGAGTCCACCGAGAAGGACTACCTCGGCCGCCAGCTCAAGACCCTGCTGCACGAGCTGGAGCATGTGTTCGGCGCCGGCTCCGGCGAGTACTACAACGCCATCGCCGTCGCCGACACCACCGAGACCGCGCCCGCCAGCGACCTCGCCCTCGTGAAGCACACCGACCGCTACTGGTGGACGCGCCAGCACTGGCGCCTCGACCCGCTGCTGGGCACCGTGTTCGAGCAGCGCTACGACCCGGCCGCCAACCGTGTCGCCACGCTCGGCCTGATCCGCTTCACCGAAGGCACCAAGGCGCAGATCAACACCGACTGGCGCGACTGGCCCAAGCTCGGCAGCTCGAAGTTCATGGCCGGGACCACCGCCACGCAGGTGCGCGTGACCGAGCGTGAGAGCGGCGCCGCACTGGCCGGCGCGCCGGTTTCGGTGTGGCGCGACCTGGGCGCCGGCAAGCCGCTGGAGCCCATCGCACAAGGCACAACCAATGCCGAAGGCCGCTTCGTCTTCGACTGGCGCTGCGGCTTCAGCTGCTTCGCCGTCGGCAAGACCACGCTGCTCGTGAAGGCCCAGGCCTCGGGCCGCGCACCGGGCGCGACGTGGTTCACCATCTTCGACGCCTTCGAACAGAAGGCGGTGCAGGGGCAAGCGGCCTTCACCATCGACCTGCCGCTGGGCGTGCCCGACAGCCAGAAGCCTGCGGTGTCGCTGGCCGCGCCCGCGATGGCGACCGTGGGCCAGCCGGTGGCGCTGGCGCCCGTGGCGGTCGACAACGTCGGCGTGTTCGGCGTGAAGGTGATCGGCACCGACAGCCTGCCGATCTGCACCTTCACTGCCCCGCCCTACACCTGCCACTGGACGCCCACGGCGCCCGGCGTGCAGATCGTCCGCGTGATCGCGGTCGATGCCGCGGGCAATGCCGAGGTCGCCTCGGCGCAGGTGATCGTGCGCGCGCCCGCCGACACCACGGCACCGACCGTGACGCTCAATGTGCCGCCCATGGCCTCGTCGGCGGCCGGCCTGCCGGTGCGGCTGTCGGCCAGCGCGTCCGACGATGTCAGCGTGGCCGAGTTGGCCTTCATCGTCGACGGCAAGACCGTCTGCGCACTGCGCGCCGCGCCCTACGCCTGCAGCTGGACACCCGCGCGCGCGGGCCTGGCGAACATCGAACTGCGCGCCACCGATGCGGCGGGCAATGTCGCCACCACCTCGGCCGTTGCGCGCGTGGGCGCGGAACTGCGGCCCGAGGATCTGTAAGGCCAGACTCAGCGCCGGTTCGTGAAGCTGGCGTTGCCCAGCCCCGTGCCGATGGTCAGCACGCCCCAGTGCCGCACGTCGCGCATGAAGGGCAGCTCGCTCAGGCCCTGCACCACCGCGTCGTTGTGCATGAGCACCAGCGTCGCGCCCGAGCCGATGATCGGCAGGCGTTGCCACAGCGCAGCCGGCAGGTGGAAGGCGCGGCTCTCCCAGTCGCCCGGCAGGTTCTGCGCGCCGCGCGCGATCGAGCCGTCGGCGCGGATCAACCCCGGGCAGCCGATGCCGATGAAGGGCGCGAGCCGGATCTTGTGGCGATCGGCGTAGATCACCATGTCCTCGAGCATGTCGGCGATGCGCTCGACCATGTGGCTGCGGTTCGGGCCGTCGTCGGCATGACGCCACTTCTCGCGCCGGACCACTTTCGCGCGCGAGAAGTCGGGCGCCTTGCGATGGCGCGTCTTCACGATGCCGCAGCGCACGTTGGTGCCGCCGATGTCCACCGCAAGAATCGCGTCGTGCCCCTTCAACAGGGCCGGCGGCGTCAGGTGCACCCAGCCGATCAGCCCGCCGTCGTCGACGTTGTGCGACAGCCGGCCCAGCTGCACATGCACGCCCAGGTCTTCTAGCATCGCGCCCGCCTCCAGGATCGCGCGCTCGCCCACGTCGCTCTCGGGAAAACCACCGCCGACCACGATGCGCTGCACCTTGCGCCACGAGGGCTGGCGCACGAAGCGCTGGATCACGAAGGCCAGTTCTTCCGCGAACTCCTCGATGGCGCCATGCATCACATCGCCGGCGGCCGTGGCGGTTTTCTCTTGCAGCGCGCGGTCGAGGTCCTTCTTGCTCAAGTTGCGCGAATGGGTCTTGCCCAGCGGGTCGCGGCCCGTCTTGCGGCGCCGCTTGCGCCAGCGCTCGAGCAGTTCGCGAAACGCCGTCTGGCTGGCCTGGTCGCCGACGAAACCGTTCTTGTCGCGCAGCTGCAGGCTGTAGCCGTCCACGCGCAGTCCGGGCAGCTCGCGCAGGCCATGGATGTCGGGACCGGGGAGCGCGTGCTTGGTCTTTTTCATGACGGCCACTATGGGCTGTTGCACGCCCGTGGCGCATCGGCCCCGCGCACCACGGCGTGTAGGAGACGGACGGGTACGGCTGGCGCGGCGATGCCGATACACTGACCCGGATGCACCTGCTTCGCAGCTTCTGGCGCGCCGCCCTGTGGCTTCCCGCGATGCTCTGGCTGGCCGCTGCGCCCTGTGCGCAGGCCGCCGACGAGACCTTGCGCGTTGGCTCCAAGCGCTTCACCGAGTCGTACATCCTGGCCGAGGTGCTGGCGCAGACCGCCGCGCCGCACACCGCATCGCCGCCCGTCATTCGCCAGGGCCTGGGCAACACGGCCATCGTCTACGAAGCATTGCGTTCCGGCGCCATCGACCTCTACGCCGAATACACCGGCACCATCGCACTCGAAATCCTCAAGGGCTCGCCCGCCGACACGCGCGAAGCGATGAACGCCGCGCTCGCGCCGCTCGGCCTCGGCGTGGCGATTCCAATGGGCTTCAACGACGGCTACGCGCTGGCCGTGCGCGCCGCCGATGCCGACAATCTCGGGCTGCGCACGCTGAGCGACCTGGCGAAGCACCCCGAGCTGCGCATCGGGCTATCGAACGAATTCATCGGCCGCGCCGACGGATGGAAAGGCCTGGCGGCAAGCTACGGCTTCACGCAGACACCGACCGGTCTCGACCACGGCCTGGCCTACGAGGCGATGACGGCCAAGCAGATCGACGCCATCGACATCTACACCACCGACGCCAAGATCGACCACCTTGGCCTGCGTGTGCTGGAAGACGACAAGAAGTACTTTCCGCGCTACGACGCCGTGGTGCTCTACCGCCTCGACCTGCCGGCGCGGCTGCCGAAAGCCTGGGCCGCATTGCAGGCGCTCGAAGGCACCATCGACGAGCACGCCATGATCGCGATGAACGCACGCGCCGAACTGCAGGGCGTGCGCTTCGACACCATCGCGCGCGACTTCCTCGCCGGCGCCACCAAAGACGGCAAGACACCGCCGAGCGCCGCGCGCGGCTTCACGGCCAAGCTCTTCGGGCCCGACCTCTGGCCGCTTGCGCGCCAGCATCTGCTGCTGGTGGCGGTGTCGGTCGGCGTGGCGATCCTCATCGGCGTGCCGCTCGCGATCCTCGTGTTTCCGCACCTGCGGCTGCGCGCCGTGGTGCTGGGCTTTGCGAGCGTGATGCAGACCGTGCCCTCGCTGGCGCTGCTCGCGGTGCTGATCTCGCTGCTCGGTGCCATCGGCGCGCTGCCCGCACTCATCGCGCTCACGCTGTACTCGCTGTTGCCGATCATGCGCAACACCGTGACCGGGTTGACCGAGGTGCCCAATGGCCTGCGACTGGCCGGCACCGCGCTGGGTATGACACCGCCGCAGAGCCTTCAGGTGGTGCTGCTGCCTCTTGCGCTGCCCACGTTGTTGGCAGGCGTGCGAACAGCCACTGCGATTGCCATCGGCACCGCCACCATCGCGGCCTTCATCGGCGCGGGCGGCTTTGGCGAGCGCATCGTGACGGGGCTGGCGCTCAATGATCGCGAGCTGTTGATGGCCGGTGCGCTGCCGGCTGCGGCCATGGCGTTGATCAGCGAAGGCATCTTCGAGCTGATCGAGTTTCTGATGCGGCGCAGTCGCAGGGCGCCATTGGCCTGAGCTGTTCAGGGCGCGATCACGCCGACGGCGTACCTTGCTCCGCGAATGTCCCCCGGCCTGCGGCCTCCTCCTTGATTTCGCTGCGCAAGGCACACCGCCAGCGTGATCGTTTTCAGTAGAAGTCGTTGATCGACTGCAAGCGCACAGCGTGCCCTCGTGCACAGGGCACTGGGTGCTTCCCGCAGCGAAATCAAGGAGGAGCGAAGCGGGGGACATTCGCGGAGGGAAGTACCCGGTGTCCTTTGCACGCACCCCGAAAACAGCAGACGTAAAAAAGCCCCCACCCGGGGGCTTCCAACAATTCAGAAGAGAAACGTCAAGCCAGCGTGTACGCCGTCTTCACCGTTGTGAAGAACTCCTGCGCGTACTTGCCCTGCTCACGCGGCCCGTAGCTCGACCCTTTGCGGCCACCGAACGGCACGTGATAGTCCACCCCCGCCGTCGGCAGGTTCACCATCACCATGCCCGCCTGGCTGTGGCGCTTGAAGTGCGTCGCGTACTTCAGCGAAGTGGTCGCGATGCCAGCCGACAGACCGAACTCGGTGTCGTTGGCCGTGGCCAGCGCCTCTTCGTAGTTCTTCACGCGGATCACGCTCGCCACTGGGCCGAACACTTCCTCGCGGTTGATGCGCATGTTTGCGGCCGACTCACTGAACAACGCAGGCGACATGTAGTAGCCGTCGGTCTCCAGCTTCAGCAGCTCACCACCGGCCGCCAGCGTGGCGCCTTCGCCCTTGCCGATGGCCACGTATTCCATGTCCTGGTCGAGTTGCGACTTCGACGAGACCGGGCCCACGTCGGTGCCCTGCGCGAGCGCGTCGCCGACCTTGATCTTCGCCATGCGCGTCTTCATCGCCTCGATGAACTTCGGGTAGATGCCTTCGGTCACGATGAGGCGGCTCGATGCCGTGCAGCGCTGGCCCGTCGAGTAGAACGCGCTCTGCACGCTGAGCTCCACGGCCTGCGCGAGGTCGGCATCGTCGAGCACCACCTGCGGGTTCTTGCCGCCCATTTCGAGCTGCACCTTCTTGTGATTCGTGACGCATTGCACCGCGATGTTGCGGCCCACGCCCACCGAGCCCGTGAAGCTGATCGCATGGATGCCGGGGTGGTTCACCAGCGCATCGCCGATCACGCTGCCGCGGCCCATCACGAGGTTGAACACGCCGGCCGGAATGCCCGAGCGGCTGATGATCTCGGCCAGCGCCCAGGCGCAGCCCGGCACGAGGTCGGCGGGCTTGAGCACCACGCAGTTGCCGAAGGCCAATGCCGGAGCGATCTTCCAGGCAGGAATCGCGATGGGGAAGTTCCACGGCGTGATGAGACCGACCACGCCGACCGGCTCGCGCGTGATCTCCACGCCGATGTTCGGACGCACCGAAGGCAGCAGCTCACCCGACAGGCGCAGGCACTCGCCCGCGAAGAACTTGAAGATCTGCCCCGCACGCGTGGCCTCGCCGATGCCTTCGGCCTTGGTCTTGCCTTCTTCACGCGCGAGCAGCGTGCCGAGTTCTTCCTTGCGCGCAAGGATCTCGGTGCCGATCTTGTCGAGCGCGTCGGAGCGCGCCTGGATGCTGCCGGTCGCCCATGCGGGGAAGGCGGCTGTGGCAGCAGCCACCGCCGCGTCGACGTGGCCCTTGTCGCCCTGCGTGTACTGGCCCAGCACGTCGGCCAGGTTGCTGGGGTTGATGTTGGGGCTGTAGCTTTGGCCGGCCAGCCATTCGCCGTTGATGAGGTTGTCGAAGTTCTGCATTGCGTCGTTTCCTTCAGCGGACCATGCAAGGCCGCTTGTTGTCGAAAGTCCAGTTGGGAATGAGGTACTGCATCGCCTGCGCGTCGTTGCGCGCGCCCAGGCCATGCGTCAGGTACAGCTGGTGCGCCTTCTCGACCTCGGCCATGTCGAGCTCGATGCCCAGGCCGCCGCGCGTGGGCACCTGCACGAGGCCGCCTTCGATCTGCAGCGGCGCCTTCGTGAGGCGCTGGCCGTCCTGCCAGATCCAGTGCGTGTCGATGGCCGTGACCTTGCCGGGTGCGGCAGCGGCCACGTGCGTGAACATCGCGAGCGACACGTCGAAGTGGTTGTTCGAATGCGAGCCCCAGGTCAGGCCCCAGGCCTGGCACAGCTGCGCCACGCGCACCGAACCCTGCATCGTCCAGAAGTGCGGATCGGCCAGCGGGATGTCGACCGACTGCAGCGAGAGGCTGTGCACCATCTCGCGCCAATCGGTGGCGACCATGTTGGTGGCGGTGGGCAGGCCGGTGGCGCGGCGGAACTCGGCCATCACCTCGCGGCCCGAGAACACGCCCTCGGCGCCGCAGGGGTCTTCGGCATAGGCCATCACGCCGTGCAGGTCGCGGCACAGGCGGATGGCGTCGGCCAGCAGCCAGCCGCCGTTCGGGTCGAGCGTGACGCGCGCCTGCGGAAAGCGCTCGTGCAGCGCGCGGATGGCTTCGACCTCTTCCTCGCCGCGCAGCACGCCGCCCTTGAGCTTGAAGTCGGTGAAACCGTAGCGCGCATGCGTGGCTTCGGCCAGTCGCACGATGGCCTCGGGCGTCATGGCCTCTTCGTGGCGCAGGCGGAACCAGTCGTTGTCGGCGCCGGGGTCGGTCTCGTACGCCAGGTCGGTCTTCGTGCGGTCGCCCACGTAGAAGAGGTAGCCGAGCATCTGCACCGCATCGCGCTGCTGGCCTTCGCCGAGCAGCGCGGCCACGGGCACGCCCAGGTGCTGACCCAGCAGGTCGAGCAGAGCGGCTTCGGCGGCGGTGACGGCGTGAATGGTCACGCGCAGGTCGAAGGTCTGCAGGCCGCGCCCGCCGCTGTCGCGCGCGGCAAACGCGTTGCGCATGCGGTTGAGCACGGCGTTGTGGTTGCCGATGGGCTGGCCCACGATGAGGTCGCGTGCGTCCTCGAGCGTCTGGCGGATCTTCTCGCCGCCCGGCACTTCGCCCACGCCGGTGTGGCCGGCGCTGTCGGTGAGGATCAGCAGGTTGCGCGTGAAGAACGGGCCGTGCGCGCCGCTGAGGTTCATCAGCATGCTGTCGTGGCCCGCAACGGGCACGACGCGCATGGCGGTGACGACGGGCGCGCCCGACACGGCGGGGGAAGCAGCGGATTCAGGAGAGGTCATCTTCGGGCTCGGTGGCTCAGTCGGCAGTGATGTGGCGGGTGTCGATGAGCGTCTTCCATCGCGCCCATTCGCGCAACTGGAAAGCAGTGAAGTCTTCTGGGGTGCTCGCGACGATTTCCAGGCCCTGGTCGAGCATGCGTTTCTTCGTCTCGGGGTCTTGCATGGCGGCAATGACCGCGTCGCTCAGCTTCTTCTTCGTGGCGGGCGGCAGGCCCTTCGGTGCGGCCATGCCCTGCCACGAGTAAACCTCCGCGCCCTTCACGCCGGCTTCGGCGAGCGTGGGCACGTCGGGCAGCACGGGCGAGCGCTTGTCGCCGGTGACGGCAATCGCGCGCAGCTTGCCGGCGCGGATGTGCGGCAGCACGGCGTTCACGTTCTGGAACGAAAAATCGACCTGGTTGCCCAGCAGATCGTTCACGGCCGGCGCACCGCCCTTGTAGGGCACGTGCACGCCTTCGGTCTTCGATTGCTGCCAGAAGAGTTCGGCCGACAGGTGGTCGGACGAGCCGTTGCCAGAGCTCGCGAACGAGACCTTGCCCGGCGTCTTGCGCAAGAGCGCGAGCACGTCGGCCACGGTGTGTTCGGGCCGCGCAACGTTGGCCACGAGCACGTTGGGCGCCTGCACGGGCACGCTGATGTAGTCGAAGTCTTTGGTGGCGTCGTAGGGCACGCTCTTCTGCAGGTGCGGCGTGACGACGAAGGCGCCGAGCGACGACACCAGCAGCGTGTAGCCGTCGGGCAGTGCGCGCCGCACGAAGCCGGTGCCGATGGTGCCGGTGGCGCCGGGTCGGTTGTCGACCACGAAGCTGCCGCCGAGCTTGGCCTGCAGCTGCTGCGCCAGCGCGCGCGCCACCATGTCGGTGGAACCGCCGGCCGGGAACGGCACGATGATGGTCACGGGTTTCTGCTGCGGCCATGTGTCGGCCTGCGCCAAGGCGTGCAACGGCAGCAGCGCGGTGGCGGCGAGCGCGAGGCCCGCCGACAGGAATTGCTTTCTCTTCATCAGCGGTGGTCCGATCAGGAAGGAAGGCGAACGGCCTGGCGCGCGAGCAGCTTCCACTCGCCGCCCTGCTTGTGCCAGACGCCGAGGATCTTCAGCGCAACCTTGCCGGGCTTGCCCGAGTCGTTGGTGTCGGCCGTGAGCGTGTGACGCACGATGGCGGTGTTTCCGTCGACCACCTTGATGGTCTGGTCGGTGATCGCGATGGTCACGAAGTCCGACTTGCGGTCGAGCAGGTCGCTGATGAAGCTGGCCTGCGTGTCGACCTTGCCGCCCGAATGACCGTAGCTCAGGTCGTCGGCCACCAGCGCGCGCAGCGCGGCAGGCGTCGGGTCGACCATGGCGATGCGCAGCCGCTCGGCGGCCGCGGCCACTGCCGGTTCGGCCGATGCACCGCCGCTGCTGCTGCCACCGCTGGCGGCGCAGCCTGCGAACACGGCGGTCGCTGCGGCGGCGAGGAAGAATTTTCTGATGAGCATGTCGTTGTCTCCTGTTGTTCTGTGGTGCGGTCGACTACTGCGATCAGTGCCTGCTTACTGCGGGCCGAGCGTGTCGATGAGCGCCTTCAGCGCGTCCATCTCGTCGGGCTTCAGGTCGGTCAGCGGCGCGCGCACGGGGCCGGCGTCGTGGCCGACGAGCTTGGCGCCGGCCTTCACGATGCTCACGGCGTAGCCGGGCACGCGGTTGCGCAGCTCGAGGTAGGGCATGAAGAAGTTCTTCAGCAGGTGGTGCTGCGTGGCCATGTCGTCGTTGGCGACCGCGTGATAGAAATCCATCGCCGTCTTCGGAATGAAGTTGAAGACCGCCGACGAGTACACGGGCGTGCCCATCGCCTTGTAGGCCGCGGCATAGACCTCGGCCGTCGGCAGGCCACCCAGGTAGGCGAAGCGGTCGCCCATCTTCTGGAAGATCGCGACCATCGCTTCGATGTCGCCCACGCCGTCCTTGAAGCCGACGAGGTTCGGGTTGCGCTCGGCCAGGCGGGCCAGCGTGTCGGGCTTGAGGCGGCTCGAGGCGCGGTTGTAGACGATCACGCCGAACTTCACGCTCTTGCACACGGCCTCGACATGCGCGGCCAGGCCTTCCTGGCCGGCTTCGGTGAGGTAGTGCGGCAGCAGCAGGATGCCGTGCGCGCCGGCCTTCTCTGCGGCTTGCGCGCATTGAATGGCAAAGCGCGTCGGGCCGCCGGCGCCGGCAATGATCGGCACCACGCCGCGGCAGGTGTCGACCGCGGTCTGGATGATCTCGGGGTACTCCTCACCCGTCAGCGAGAAGAACTCGCCCGTGCCGCCCGCGGCGAACAGCGCGCTCGCGCCGTAGGGCGCCAGCCATTCGAGGCGCTCGATGTAGCCCTTCTTGTGGAAGTCGCCGTTGCTGTCGAAGTCGGTCAGCGGGAACGAGAGCAGGCCGGAGCCCATGATGGTCTTGAGTTCTTGCGGGTTCATCGGAGATTCCAATAAAAAAGTAAAAGGAAAAAATTCAGGGAGCGGGGAGGCGGCCGCCGCCGGGCCGCCCCAAGGCGAGCCGCGCCTCCCCCTCGGGGGGTGGCGAATGACACGGAGCGAAGCGAGTGCAAAGCCGGGGGGCCCACATGACTAGTCGAGCTTCAGGTTGGCCTGCTGGATCACTTGCGCCCAGCGCGCGCGCTCCTTGGCGAAGAACTGGTCCTGCTCGGGCGCGGTCATGGTCACGACCTCGGCGCCCTGCCCCGCCAGGCGCGCCCGGATGTCGGGCGTGCGGATGATGCGGACCAGTTCCTTGTTGAGCCGGGCGATCACCGCGTCAGGGGTGCCGCGCGCCGCGACCACGCCCTGCCATGTGCCCGACTCGTAGCCGGGAACGCCCTGCTCCGCGATGGTCGGCACGTTGCCGATCAGCGGCATGCGCGTCGACTTCGACACCGCGATGAGCTTGAGCTTGCCGCTCTGCACATGCGGGTACGTGGCCAGCATGCCGTTCATGAGCACCTGCGTCTGGCCGGCGACGGTGTCGAGCACGGCCTGCACGCCGCCCTTGTAGGGCACGTATTCCCACTTGGCGCCGCTCTTGCGCTGCAACTCGACGCCGGCCAGGTGCGCGGTGCTGCCGCTGGCGGTGACGGCGAAGTTGAGGTCGCTCTTCTTCGACAGCTCGACCAGTTCCTTCAGCGTGTTCGCCTGCACCGAGGGGTGCACCACCAGCAGGTGCGGCGAGTAGGCCAGCATGGCCACGCTGCGCAGGTCCTTCGACGGGTCGAAGGGCAGCTTGGGGTACAGCGACGGACTGATGGCCAGCGCGCCGAGGTCGCACAGCATGAGCGTGTGGCCGTCGCCCGGCGCCTTGGCCAGCATGTCGGCGCCGAGGTTGCCGTTGGCGCCCGCGCGGTTCTCGATGACCACGGGCTGGCCCAGCGCTTCGGACAGCGGCTGGCCGATGGCGCGCGCAATGATGTCCGACGAGCCGCCCGGCGGGTACGGCACGATCAAACGGATGGGTTTGGAAGGCCAATTGCCGCCCGCCCCTTGCGCGAATGCGTGCAAGGGCAGGCTGGCGGCCAGTGTGGTGGCGAGGGCGGCGCCGAGCGCGCCGCGTCGGTTGACGGTCATGGGGGCTGTCTCCTGAAGTTCGATGCAGGCATGCGTGGCCGCGATGGCGTCGCATGTTATCAGTCATCGTACAACTAGAAAATCAGCTTGTCCAGACTTGGGCCCTGAAAACTCAGGGCGAACTCAGCGCGAAGGGGTGTTGTCGGACGAAGCGGCGCCGTTGCCGGCCGCCTCCGCCTTGGCTTTTTGCTGTTGCGCGGCTTCCTGCGCCATGCGCAGCCGCTCGCGGCTGTTGGTCAGGTGGATGCGCATCGCGGCGCGTGCCGACTCGGGGTCGCGGCGCGCGATGGCCGCGTAGATTTCTTCGTGCTCGCGGTTCACGCGGCTCAGGTAGCTGCCGTCCTGCACGCGGATCGCGCTGATGCGCGTGCGCGGGATGATCGTCGTGCCCAGGTGCCGCATGATGTCGGCGAAATAGGGGTTGCCGGTCGACTGCGCGATCTCCAGGTGGAAAGCGAAATCGGGCGCCACGGTGTCGCCGCCCACCGTGACGTTCTGCTCGAACGCGTCGAGCGCCTGGCGCATCGCGACCAGCTGCTCGTCGGTGCGCCGGCTCGCGGCCAGCCCGGCGGATTCGGTCTCCAGGCTGATGCGCAGCTCGAGCACGGCGAGCACGTCGACCGAGGTTGCGATCTCGCCGGGATCGAGGCGGAACACACCGCCCATGCCGCCCGGACGCGGCTGCAGCACGAAGGTGCCCACGCCGTGCAACGTCTCGACCAGCCCGCCCGCCTGCAGCTTCGACAGCGCCTCGCGCACCACGGTGCGGCTCACGCCATAGGCTTGCATGATGGCCGACTCGGTCGGCAGCTTGTCGCCCGGCCGCAGCGACTGGCTGCGGATCTTCTCGCCCAGGTCTTCCACCAGCCCGTGCGCCAGGCCGCGCGCGCGCTGGCGCGGCCGCCCCACGAAGGCGGCGCTTCCCGCCGGGTTGTCGGCGGTCGTTTTCTGAACTTCGGGATTACCCGCAATCGTTGGGGCCATGGCGACGATCATAATCCCCTCACAGTTGTACGACAACAGATAACTTATCACCTAAAAACGGTGACACAGTTGTCCACTCCCTCCGCTTCCCATCACACATCCCGAAGACATGTCGACGCCTGAAGCCCCCTCCTCCCCACTCGGCCGCTTGCTGCTGACCGGCGCCGCCGGCGGCCTGGGCCGCGTGCTGCGCGAACGGCTCGCACCGTTTGCGAACGTGATCCGCCTCTCCGACATCGCCGACATCGCGCCGGCCACGGGCGCGCACGAAGAAGTCGTGCCCTGCAACCTGTCCGACAAGGCCGCGGTCGACGCGCTGGTGGCCGGCTGCGACGCCATCGCCCATTTCGGCGGCGTGTCGGTCGAGCGCCCTTTCGAAGAAGTGCTCGAAGCCAACATCAAGGGCGTGTTCAATCTGTACGAGGCCGCGCGCCGCCACGGCGTGAAGCGCGTGGTGTTCGCCAGCTCGAACCACGTGATCGGCTTCTACAAACAAGACGAGCACATCGACGCGCACGCCGCGCGCCGGCCCGACGGCTACTACGGCCTGTCGAAGTCTTTCGGCGAAGACATGGCGCAGTTCTACTTCGACCGCTGGGCCATCGAAACGGTGAGCATCCGCATCGGCTCGTCGTTCCCCGAGCCGCTCAACCGCCGCATGATGAGCACCTGGCTCAGCTACCGCGACCTCACGGCGCTGATCGAAAAGTCGCTCTTCACGCCCGACGTGAAGCACACGGTGGTCTACGGCATGTCGGCCAACCGCGACCTGTGGTGGAACAACGCCGCCGCCGCGCACCTGGGCTTCGTGCCGCAAGACAGCTCCGAGGTGTTCCGCGACAAGGTCGAGGCGCAGCCGAAGGTGGCGCCCACCGACCCGAACGCCATCTACCAGGGCGGCGCGTTCACTGCTCAAGGCCCGTTCGGCGACTGAACGCGCAGCACCACGACATGCAAGCCGACCTCGTTCTCGACGCGCGCAACGGCACGGGCGAAAGCCCGGTGTGGCTGGCCGCGCAGCAGGCGCTCTACTGGGTCGACATTCCCGCGCGCACGCTCAACCGCTGGCACGCCGGCGAAGGCCATGCGACGTGGCAGGCCGATGAAATGATCGCCTGCATCGCACCCCGCGCCGACCAACTCGGCGAGTGGATCGCCGGCATGGAAAGCGGCCTGTTCTCGCTGCGCCCGCGCACCGACGGCACGCTCGCGGCCACGCCGCTCGCGCCAGTGGCGCACGCCGCGCCGGGCATGCGCTTCAACGACGGCCGCTGCGACCGGCAGGGCCGCTTCTGGGCCGGCACGATGCTGCTCGACATGGCCGCCGGCGCACGCGTCGGCCGTCTTTACAGCTACGGCCCCGGCGACGACGGCGCCGCCCTGAAGCTCGACGACCTGATCGTGCCCAACGGCCTGGCCTTCAGCCCCGACGGCCGCACGATGTACCTGTCGGACTCGCACCCGAGCGTGCAGGCCGTCTGGGCCTTCGACTACGACACCGACACCGGCACGCCCCACCACCGGCGCCTGTTCATCGACATGCAGCCCCTGCCCGGCCGCCCCGACGGCGCGGCGATGGACGTCGACGGCTGCTACTGGATCTGCGGCAACGACGCCGGCCTGGTGCACCGCTTCACGCCCGACGGCCGGCTCGACCGCTCGCTCGCCGTGCCGGTGAAGAAGCCCGCCATGTGCGCCTTCGGCGGCGCAAACCTCGACACGCTGTTCGTCACCTCGATCCGCCCCGGCGGCATCGACCTGTCGGACCAGCCGCTGGCCGGCGGCGTGTTCGCGCTGCGGCCCGGCGTGGCCGGCGTGCCCGAGCCGGCGTTCGGCGGCTGACCCCTTTCTTTCTGTTTACGACAACCACCAAGAGGACGAGACAAATGAAGCTCTACAAGACACTCATCGCACTTGCTGCCGGCGCTGCGGCCGCGTTGACCACGCTGGCTGCAGGCGCCACCGAGTTCCGCTCGGCCGACATCCACCCCGACGACTACCCCACGGTGACCGCCGTGAAGTTCATGAGCGAACGGCTCAAGGCGTTGTCCGGGGGCAAGCACAGCATCAAGGTCTTCAACAACAGCGCGCTCGGCAACGAGAAGGACACGATCGAGCAGACCAAGATCGGCGCGCTGCAGATGGTGCGCGTGAACATCGCGCCCATGAACAACATCTGCGCCGAGACGCAGGTGCCGACCATGCCCTTCCTGTTCCGTTCGGTCGAACACCTGCACAAGGTGCTCGACGGCCCGATCGGCGAAGAAATCCTGAAGTCGTGCGAGAAGCAGGGCTTCGTGGGCCTGGCCTACTACGACAGCGGCGCGCGCTCGATGTTCACGGCCAAGAAGCCCGTGCGCACCTTCGCCGACATGAAGGGCCTGAAGGTCCGCGTGCAGCAGTCCGACCTGTGGGTATCGATGCTCGAAGCCATGGGCGCCAACGCCACGCCGATGCCCATGGGCGAGGTCTACACCGGCCTGAAGACCGGCCTCATCGATGCCGCAGAAAACAACTACCCCACCTACGAAAGCGCGCGCGCCTTCGAGGTCGCCAAGTACTACAGCAAGACCGAGCACTCGATGGCGCCCGAGATGCTGCTGTTCTCCAAGCGCGCGTGGGACAAGCTCTCCGCCGAAGAGCAAGGCTGGATCCGCCAGGCCGCCAAGGAATCGGTGCCCTACATGCGCAAGCAGTGGCAGGAGCGTGAAGTGAAGTCGCTGGCCACGGTGAAGGCCGGCGGCGCCGAGATCATCGACGTCGACAAGGCCCCGTTCCAGGCCGCGATGAAGCCGGTGTATGACAAGTTCATCACGGACGCGAAGCTGAAAGACCTGGTCAAGCGCGTCCAGGACACAAAGTAAACAGGGCTCGCCCCCAGGCTTCGCGCACTTCGTGTCGCTTCTCCAACCCCCTACCGGGGGCAACACCTGAGGCCCGGCAAAGCCGGTTCCTCGGTGTTCCACGAAGAGGCGGGGCCTCTCCATTTTTCGCGCTGGAAATATGTACACCAAACTTTGCCGCACGCTCGCCCGTGCCTGCATGTGGTTGGGCATCCTCGGTCTCGTCGCGGTGATCTGCGCCGTGAGCTGGCAGGTGTTCGGCCGCTACGTGCTCAACAACACCCCCACCTGGGCCGAAAGCCTCGCGCTGCTGCTGGTGCTCTACGTGACCATGCTGGGCGTGGCCGTGGGCGTGCGCGACGCGGGCCACATCGGGCTTGAATCCTTCCTCGTGCTCGCACCCGACTGGCTGCGCCTGAAGATGGAATACCTCATCCACGTGCTGATCCTGATCTTCGGCCTGGCCATGGCCTGGAACTGCGCCTCGCTCGCCGAATCGGTGTGGGACTACAGATTGCCCACGCTGTGGATTTCCGAAGGCTGGAAGTACGTGCCCGCCACCGTGTCGGGCGTCCTCATCGTGATGTTCTCGATCGAACACATCATCGCGCTCGCCCAGGGCCGCGAAGTCGAACCCTCCTGGGGCTGAACCTCATCATGACGACCCCTCTTCTCATTCTTTGCCTCTCGTTCACGCTGTTCCTGCTGCTCGGCGTGCCGGTGGCGTTCTCGATCGGCCTGTCGGCCCTGGCCACGCTGTTGTACGAAGGCCTGCCGCTCGCGGTGGGCTTCCAGCAGATGACCTCGGGCATGGGCATCTTCTCGTTCCTGGCCATTCCGTTCTTCATCTTCGCCGGCGAGCTCATGCTCTACGGCGGCATCGCGGACCGCATCGTCAACTTTGCGCGCAACCTCGTGGGCCACGTGCGCGGAGGTCTCGGCATGTCGAACGTGGTGGCCTGCACCTTGTTCGGCGGCGTCTCGGGCTCGCCCGTGGCGGACGTCTCGGCCATGGGCGCCGTGATGATCCCGATGATGAAGAAGGAGGGCTATCACGCCGACTACGCGGTCAACGTGACGACCCACGCGGCACTGGTCGGCGCGCTGATGCCGACGAGCCACAACCTCATCATTTACTCGCTCGCCGCGGGCGGCAAGGTGTCGATCGCGGCGCTGATCCTGGCGGCGCTGCTGCCGGCGGCCGTGCTCACGCTCAGCAACCTCGCAGCGGCCTACCTCGTGGCCGTGAAGCGCGGCTACCCCGCCGGCAAGTTCCCGGGCTGGGACATCGTGGCACGTTCGTTCGCAGCGGCATTGCCAGGCCTGTTCATCGTGGTGCTGATCCTCGGCGGCATCCTGTCGGGCATCTTCACGGCGACCGAATCTGCGGCGGTGGCGGTGCTCTATGCGCTGGCGCTCACGATCTTCGTGTACCGCACGCTGAAGTGGGAGCACTTCATCAAGGCCGCCTCGAAGGCGGTGCGCACCACGGGCGTGATCCTGCTGCTGATCGGCATCTCGAGCACCTTCGGCTACCTGATCAGCCTGTACGGCGTGGCCGAACTCACGGGCCAGATGCTGTCGCAGTTCACGACCACGCCGTGGATGATCTTCCTGCTCATCAACATCATCCTGTTCGTGCTGGGCACCTTCCTGGACATGGCCGCGACCATCTTGCTGTGCACGCCGATCTTCCTGCCGATTGCACAGCAGTACGGCATGACCTCGGTGCAGTTCGGCGTGGTGATGCTCATCAACTGCGCGCTCGGCCTGAACACGCCGCCCGTGGGCACCACCCAGTTCGTCGGCTGTGCCATCGGCGGGGTGTCGGTGGGCACGGTGATGAAGACCATCTGGCCCTTCTACGGCGCATTGATCTTTGCGCTCGGGGTCGTTACCTTCGTTCCCGCGTTTTCCACCTGGCTCCCGAGCCTGTTCATGGTGGTGAAGTAAAGACAGAAGAAAGGGCCTCACGATGGCCGATGCGAACACCCGACCGCCGCTGTACATCCGCATCCACGCGGCCGACAACGTCGCCATCGTTGCGAACGACGGCGGCCTCAAAACGGGCACGGCCTTCGACGACGGCCTCGTGCTGGTCGACACCGTGCCCCAGGGCCACAAGGTCGCGCTGACCGACCTGGCCGAGGGTGCGGCCATCGTCCGCTACAACGTGGTGATCGGCTACGCGCTCAAGGCGCTGCCGCGCGGCAGCTGGGTGCACGAGCGCGTGATGCGCATGCCGGTCGCGCCCGAGCTCGACGGCCTGCCCATCGCGACCGTCAAGCCCCCTGCCCTGCCGCCGCTCGAGGGCTACACCTTCGAGGGCTTCCGCAACGCCGACGGCTCGGTGGGCACGCGCAACATCCTGGCCATCACGCAGACCGTGCAGTGCGTGGCCGGCGTGACCGAGTTTGCCGTGACACGCATCAAGGCCGAGCTGCTGCCGAAGTACCCGCACGTCGATGACGTGGTGGCGCTCGAACACAGCTACGGCTGCGGCGTCGCCATCGACGCGCCCGACGCCATCGTGCCAATCCGCACCTTGCGCAACATCAGCCTCAACCCGAACTTCGGCGGCGAGGTGATGGTCGTGAGCCTGGGCTGCGAGAAGCTGCAGCCCGAACGGCTGCTGCCGCCCGGCACCATCCCGATCACCGACCAACGCGGCGCGCCCGCCGACGACCTCGACGTGGTCTGCCTGCAGGACGACGCGCACGTCGGCTTCATGTCGATGATCGATTCGGTGATGCGCCAGGCCGATGTGCACCTCGCGCGCCTGAACCAACGCCGACGCGAGACCGTGCCCGCCAGCGAACTGGTCGTGGGCGTGCAGTGCGGCGGCAGCGACGCCTTCTCGGGCGTCACCGCCAACCCCGCCGTGGGCTTTTGCACCGACCTGCTGGTGCGCGCGGGCGCCACCGTGATGTTCTCGGAAGTGACCGAGGTGCGCGACGGCATCGACCAGCTCACCTCGCGCGCGTCCACGCCCGAAGTGGCCGACGCCATGATCCGCGAGATGGCCTGGTACGACGCCTACCTGCACCAGGGCCGCGTCGACCGCAGTGCCAACACCACGCCGGGCAACAAGAAGGGCGGGCTGTCGAACATCGTCGAGAAGGCGATGGGCTCGATCGTGAAGTCGGGCTCGGCGCCGATCACCGGCGTGCTCGCGCCCGGCGAGAAGGTCAAACAGAAGGGCCTGATCTACGCCGCCACGCCCGCCAGTGACTTCATCTGCGGCACGTTGCAACTCGCGGCCGGCATGAACCTGCACGTATTCACCACCGGCCGCGGCACACCCTACGGGCTGGCCGAGGTGCCGGTGATCAAGGTCGCCACGCGCAGCGACCTCGCGCGCCGCTGGCACGACCTGATGGACGTGAACGCAGGCCGCATCGCCGACGGCGAAGCCAGCATCGAAGACATCGGCTGGGAGATGTTCCGCCTGATGCTCGATGTGGCCAGCGGCCGCAAGAAGACCTGGGCCGAGCACTGGAAGCTGCACAACGCGCTGGTGCTGTTCAACCCGGCACCGGTCACCTGAGCCGCGCGCCTCGCCGGCCGCCACCACAGATCAACAACGGAGACAGAGACACCATGCAAAGAAGCCAGTTCGTCCGCGGCATTGCCGCCCTTTCGGCCACCGCCGCCCTCTCGCTCGGTCTGGCCGCGCCCGCCGCGGCGCAAGCCAACGACTTCCCGAACCGCACCATCGAGCTGCTCGTGCCCTACCAGCCCGGCGGCGGCACCGACGGGCTGGCGCGCGCGTTCTCTGAAGCGAGCCGCAAGCACATCTCGCAGAGCATCGTGATCGTCAACCGCCCCGGCGCGGGTGGCGCCATCGGCTGGACCGAGGTGATCAACGCCAAGCCCGATGGCTACAAGCTCGCGGTGCTCACCGTGGAGCTGCTCACGCTGCCGCACCTGGGCCTGGCCAAGTTCAACTACGACGACTTCCAGCCCATTGCGCAACTCAACGCCGACCCGGCCGCGATCACCGTGAAGGCCGATGCGCCGTGGAACACGATCGAAGAGTTCCTGGCCGCCGCAAAGAAGTCGCCCGAGGGCATCCGCGTGGGCAACTCGGGCAACGGCTCGATCTGGCACCTGGCTGCCGCCGCGCTCGAAGACAAGACCGGCACCAGGTTCGGCCACATCCCGTTCCAGGGCGCCGCACCCGCCGTGCTGGCGCTGCTGGGCGGCCACATCGAGGCCGTGGCCGTGAGCCCCGCCGAAGTCACGACGCACGTGCAGGGCGGCAAGCTCAAGGTGCTGATGGTGATGGCCGACAAGCGCGTGAAGGGCTTCGAGAAAGTGCCGACCGCGAAGGAGCGCGGCATCGACCTGTCGATCGGCACGTGGCGCGGGCTGGGCGCACCGAAGAACACGCCACCCGAAGTGATGGCCAAGCTGCGCGAGATCACCGCCAAGACCGCCGCCGAGCCGCTGATGCATGAGGTGATGGACAAGCAGAACCTGGGCTACGTCTACACCGACGGCGCCGCGTTCAAGGACACGCTGGCCAAGGACAACGCCTACTTCAAGGCGCTGATCACCAAGCTGAACATCAAGCCCTGAACACGAGAGAAGACAAGGAGACATCGCCATGCAACGCCGCACACTCATCCAATCCGCCCTCGCCGTTTCGCTCGCCGCGGCCCTGCCCGCCTTCGCGCAGGGCGGCACCACCTGGCCCACGGGCAAGGCGATCACCTACCTCGTGCCCTTCCCCGCGGGGGGCACCACCGACGTGCTGGGCCGCCTCATCGGGCAGAAGCTCGGCACCGCGCTGGGCACGAGCGTGATCATCGACAACAAGGGCGGTGCCGGCGGCAGCGTGGGCTCGGAGATCGGCGCGCGCGCCGCACCCGACGGCTTCACGCTGGTGGGCGGCACGATCAGCTCGCACGCCATCAACGTGAGCCTGTACCCCAAGCTCGGCTACGACCCGCAGAAGTCGTTCGCGCCCGTGACGCTCATCGGCACCAACCCCGTGGTGCTGGTGGTGAACCAGGCCAGCCCCTACAAGACGCTGAAGGACGTGATCGCCGCGAGCAAGGCCAAGGCCGGCGGCCTCTCGTCGGCCTCGGCGGGCACGGGCACCTCGCAGCACCTGGCGCTGGAACTGCTGGGCTACAAGTCGGGCGTGAAGTTCACGCACATCCCGTACAAGGGCAGCGGCCCGGCGATCCAGGACGTGATCGGCGGCCAGGTCGACATGATGTTCGACACCACCGTGGTGGCGGGCCCGCACATCCAGAGCGGCAAGCTGCGCGCCATTGCCGTCACCTCGGCCAAGCGCCTGGCCTCGATGCCCGACGTGCCCACGGTCGCCGAGTCGGGCGTGCCCGGCCTGCAGGACTTCGAGGTGGTGTCGTGGCAGGCGATCTTCGTGCCCGCCGGCGCGCCCGCCCCCGTGGTCGAGCGCCTGCACACCGAGATACGCAAGATCCTCGCGACACAAGAGATGCAGGACAAGCTCAAGGGCTTCGGCATGGAGCCCGCCGATATGACGACCGCGCAGATCGCCGCCTTCCAGAAGACGGAAGTGGAGAAGTGGGCGCAGGTGATCAAGGCAGCAGGCATCAAGGCCGACTGACCCAACTCCCTCGGCAGCGGCGCCCGACAGCCTCCACACCCCCACAAGCGCCCGGTGGGCGGTGTGGTGCGGGCGGCCCCTCTGTGCCGCCGAGGCGCGCAGCGTTTCGCGGATCAGGGCTCGCAGCTGTTTGAGCGCAGCGAGTTCTGCGAGACCCCGCGAAACGCGAGCACCGCAGGGCAGCCGCGCAGCGGCCGGCACAGTGGGGCCGCCCGCGCCGCGCCGCCCACCGGGCGCGCACCCCACACAGGTAAAGAACAAGCACCCAACCAAGGGAAGCTTCCTACGCCCCCAAGGAGAAGCGCTTTATAGAATGCCCGTCCGATTCCGCATTCCAGGCCTTTCACAACGTGTCCGATCGCTCCGCAGTTCTGCCCCAATACCTGTTCCCCAAGCAGGCCCTGACCAATTTCGCCGGCTGGGTCGCAGGCAAGGAACGAGGCGCGGTCACCACCTGGATCATTCGCCGCTTCGTTGCCAAGTACGGCGTCGACATGGGCGAAGCGCTCGAGTCTGACATCCATCACTACAAGAGCTTCAACCAGTTCTTCACGCGCGCCCTCAAGCCAGGCATGCGCCCGCTCGCACAGGCCGACCTCGTCTGCCCCGTGGATGGCGCCATCAGCCAGTTCGGCGCCATCGAGGGCGACCAGATCTTCCAGGCCAAGGGCCACAACTACACGACCACCGCGCTGGTCGGCGGCGACGCGGCGCTGGCCGCCAAGTTCGCGCACGGCAGCTTTGCCACGCTGTACCTCAGCCCCAAGGACTACCACCGCATCCACATGCCCTGCGACGGGCGGCTGGTGCGCATGATCCATGTGCCCGGCGACCTGTTCTCGGTCAACCCGACCACCGCGCGCGGCGTGCCTGGCCTGTTTGCACGCAACGAACGCGTGGTGTGCGTCTTCGAATCGGCCAACGGCCCCTTCGTGCTCGTGCTGGTGGGCGCCACCATCGTCGGCAGCATGGCCACCGTGTGGCACGGCGTGGTCAACCCGCCGCGCGTGGGCGAGCTGCGCGAGTGGCACTACAACGACCAGCAGATCGACATCCGCAAGGGCGACGAGATGGGCCGGTTCTTGCTCGGCTCGACCGTCGTCATGCTGTTCCCGGCGCCCGTGCTGGCCTTCAACCCGGACTGGTCGCCCACCCGCGCGATCCGCCTGGGCGAAGCCATGGCCAACTACGCTTGATTTGTGAAGCTTTGTCTCGAAACCCGCATGCTGCATGCCTGCACAGCTATAAAACCAGTAGCATCCTGATCCTTCGCGCTATAGTCGTCGGCCAGTCAGACGGTCCATGACGACCAATCACAAACAAGAGTGCGCCGCCCCGGCCAGCCCCCGGCCGACGGTCCGCCCAGCTTCGAGGAGATGATGTCGATGAGTACCAAGGAAAACGCAGCCATCAGCCAGTTGCTCGCCCTGCTCGAAGCCCGCTATGCGCTGCGTGTGCTGTGGGCCCTGCGCGACGGCCACGCCCAGACCTTCCGGCTGCTGCAGGACAGCGTCGGCGGCATCACTCCCAACACCCTCAACACCCGCATCAAAGAGTTGCGCGAAGCCGGCGTCGTGAGCCACGGCAGCGACGGCTACTGCCTCACGCTCAGCGGGCAAGACCTGCTCAAGCGCCTGTCCGACCTGCAGGCCTTCGCCGCCAAGTGGCAGCTGGGGCAGAGCAAGAAGGCCGCCGGGCCGGCCGCCGCCCAGCCGGCCTCTGCCGAGGCGTCCACACCTGTGACACCCGCGCCTTCCGCACCCGACTCGACACCTCCCGCAACGACGCCGTCCGGCTCCGACAGCCAGGGCTGAAGCGGGGGCGCTCCGAGCCTCGGTAAACTCCGCGGCTCCGATTCCTCTCCCATTTCATCGACGCAAGGAGCGTTTCCCATGCCTACCACCCCCTCCGGCCTGCAATACGAAGACACCGAAGTCGGCACCGGCGCTGAAGCCAAGGCCGGCCACCACGTGCATGTGCACTACACCGGCTGGCTCTTCAACGACGGCGTGCAAGGCGCCAAGTTCGACTCCAGCCGCGACCGCAACGACCCCTTCGCGTTCTCGCTGGGCGCCGGCCAGGTCATCAAGGGCTGGGACGAAGGCGTCGCCGGCATGAAGATCGGCGGCAAGCGCACGCTGGTCATCCCGGCCGCACTGGGCTACGGTGCCCGCGGCGCCGGCGGCGTGATCCCCCCGAACGCCACCCTGAAGTTCGACGTCGAGCTCCTCGACGCACACTGAATTAGGCTCGCCCCCAGGCTGCGCGGCACTTCGTGTCCGCTGCGCCACCCTCCTACCGGGGGCGACACCAGCGGCCCGGCGAAGCCGGTTCCGCGATGTCTCTCGCGAAAACCACTTCGCGACCCGTATTGCGGCCCTTTTGGCCGCATTTTTACGCTTGAAAAGCCCTAGAGCAGCCCCAAGTGGCTGGCTGTGTTTGTTTTCCGGCGCACGCCGGTTCTTTGAAAAATGTCTGACCCGCAACAATCCGCACAGAATTCTCAAATGCTGCAAGGCGAGCCCAGTCCCGAAGAACTGGAGGCCGCGCACGCCGCCAACGAAGCCGAGGCGCTCGACGCCCTGGCCGTGGCACAAGGCGAGCTGACTGCCCTGCAGGCCAAGAACGTCGAACTGGCCGACCAGTACCTGCGCGCGCAAGCCGACGTGCAGAACGCCCGCCGCCGCGCCGACGACGAGATCACCAAGGCCCGCAAGTTCGCGGTCGAGGCCTTTGCCGAGAGCCTGCTGCCGGTGACCGACAGCCTCGAAGCCGGCCTCGCCATCAAGGACGCCACGCCCGAGCAAATCCGCGAAGGCGCCGAAGCCACGCTGCGCCAGCTCAAGAGCGCGCTCGAACGCAACAAGGTGATCGAAGTGGCCCCCGCCGCCGGCGACAAGTTCGACCCGCACCTGCACCAAGCCATCTCGATGGTGCCCGCCGACCAGGACGCCAACACCGTGGTGAGCGTCCTGCAGAAGGGCTACACCATCAACGAGCGCGTGCTGCGCCCGGCGCTGGTCACCGTGGCCGCGCCCAAGTAAGACGGCATCGGCCCACAAGATTCCCACAGGAAATCCCCGCGTCATCCCTTGAATCACGCCGGGTTATCCACAAGTTCATAACAACATATTTTTCCGAATTTCAGGAGTAAGAACATGGCAAAGATCATCGGCATCGACCTCGGCACCACCAACTCGTGCGTGTCGATCATGGAAGGCAACACCACGCGTGTGATCGAGAACTCGGAAGGTGCCCGCACCACGCCGTCGATCGTCGCGTACCAGGAAGACGGTGAAGTCTTGGTCGGTGCCTCGGCCAAGCGCCAGGCCGTCACCAACCCCAAGAACACGCTGTACGCGATCAAGCGTCTGATCGGCCGCAAGTTCGAGGAAAAGGAAGTCCAGAAGGACATCGACCTGATGCCCTACACCATCGCCAAGGCCGACAACGGCGACGCATGGGTGGAAGTGCGCGGCAAGAAGATGGCCCCGCAGCAGGTCAGCGCCGACATCCTGCGCAAGATGAAGAAGACCGCCGAAGACTACCTCGGCGAAACCATCACCGAAGCCGTGATCACGGTGCCGGCGTACTTCAACGACGCACAGCGCCAAGCCACCAAGGACGCCGGCCGCATCGCGGGCCTGGACGTCAAGCGCATCATCAACGAACCCACCGCTGCAGCCCTGGCCTTCGGCCTGGACAAGCAGGACAAGGCCGACCGCAAGATCGCCGTGTATGACCTGGGTGGCGGCACCTTCGACGTGTCGATCATCGAAATCGCGGACGTCGACGGCGAGAAGCAGTTCGAAGTGCTGTCGACCAACGGCGATACCTTCCTGGGCGGCGAAGACTTCGACCAGCGCATCATCGACTACATCATCGGCGAGTTCAAAAAGGAACAAGGCGTCGACCTGGGCAAGGACGTGCTCGCCCTGCAACGCCTGAAGGAAGCCGCTGAAAAGGCCAAGATCGAGCTGTCGAACAGCGCGCAGACCGACATCAACCTGCCGTACATCACGGCCGACGCGTCGGGTCCGAAGCACCTGAACATCAAGCTCACCCGCGCCAAGCTGGAAAGCCTGGTCGACGAGCTGGTCGAGCGCACCATTGCGCCTTGCCGCCTGGCCATCAAGGACGCCGGCATCAGCGTGAACGACATCAACGACGTGATCCTGGTCGGCGGCATGACCCGCATGCCCAAGGTGCAGGAAAAGGTGAAGGCCTTCTTCGGCAAGGAGCCGCGCAAGGACGTGAACCCCGACGAAGCCGTGGCTGTCGGCGCCGCCATCCAGGGCCAGGTGCTCTCGGGTGACCGCAAGGACGTGCTGCTGCTCGACGTGACCCCGCTGTCGCTGGGCATCGAGACCATGGGTGGCGTGATGACCAAGATGATCACGAAGAACACCACGATCCCGACGAAGTTCGCACAGACCTTCTCGACCGCCGAGGACAACCAGCCGGCCGTGACGATCAAGGTGTTCCAGGGCGAGCGCGAAATCGCTTCGGGCAACAAGGCCCTGGGCGAGTTCAACCTCGAGGGCATTCCGCCGGCATCGCGCGGCACGCCGCAGATCGAGGTGAGCTTCGACATCGACGCCAACGGCATCCTGCACGTCGGCGCCAAGGACAAGGGCACCGGCAAGGAAAACAAGATCACCATCAAGGCGAACTCGGGCTTGAGCGAAGACGAGATCCAGAAGATGGTGAAGGACGCCGAGCTCAACGCCGAAGACGACAAGAAGAAGCTCGAACTCGTGCAGGCCCGCAACCAGGGCGAAGCCATGGTGCACAGCGTGAAGAAGTCGCTCGGCGAGCACGGGGCCAGCCTCGAAGCCGCCGAGAAGGATGCGATCGAAGCCGCGATCAAGGACGTCGAAGAAGCCCTCAAGGGTGAAGACAAGGCCGTGATCGAGGAAAAGACCAACACGCTGATGACCGCGAGCCAGAAGCTCGGCGAGAAGATGTATGCCGAATCGCAGGCCGCCGCGGCCAGCGCCTCGGCAGCCACCGGCCCGGCAGGCGCGGAAGCTGCGGCGCATGCCCAGGCTGACGACAACGTGGTCGACGCCGAAGTCAAGGAAGTGAAGAAGGGCTGATCCCCTGCCCTTCATGCAAGGCTGGAACACCTGAACAGGTGCTCCAGCCTTTCTCGCTTCCAGTTCCCCGAGTTCCCGCCGCCCGACCGAATCTGCTGCCATGGCCACCAAACGCGACTACTACGAAACCCTCGGCGTTCCCAAGAACGCCAACGAGGACGAAATCAAGAAGGCTTATCGCAAGCTTGCGATGAAGCACCACCCCGACCGCAACCACGGCGACACCAGCAAGGACGCCGAGGCCAAGTTCAAGGAGGTGAAGGAAGCCTACGAGATGCTGTCGGACGGCCAGAAGCGCGCCGCCTACGACCAGTACGGCCACGCCGGCGTCGACCCCAACATGCGCGGCGGTCCGGGCGCGGAAGGCTTCGGCGGCTTCGCGGAAGCCTTCGGCGACATCTTCGGCGACGTGTTCGGCGGTGGCGGCCGTGGCCGCACCAGCAGCGGACGCCAGGTGTTCCGCGGCAGCGACCTGAGCTACGCCATGGAGGTCACGCTCGAGGAAGCGGCTGAAGGCAAGGACGCCCAGATCCGCATCCCGAGCTGGGACGACTGCGGCACCTGCCACGGCTCCGGCGCCAAGCCCGGCACCAAGCCCATCACCTGCACCACCTGCCACGGCGCGGGCGCCGTGCAGATGCGCCAGGGCTTCTTCAGCGTGCAGCAGACCTGCCCGACCTGCCACGGCAGCGGCAAGATCGTTCCCGACCCGTGCACCGTGTGCCACGGCCAGGGCAAGATCAAGAACAACAAGACGCTCGAGGTGAAGATTCCGGCCGGCATCGACGACGGCATGCGCATCCGCAGCACCGGCAACGGCGAGCCCGGCACCAACGGCGGGCCGCCCGGCGACCTGTACATCGAGATCCGCCTCAAGAAGCACGACCTGTTCGAGCGCGACGGCGACGACCTGCACTGCGTCGTGCCCGTGAGCGTCACCACCGCGGCGCTCGGCGGCGAGATCAACGTGCCGACGCTCAAGGGCGCGGCCGCCATCGACATTCCCGACGGCACCCAGAGCGGCAAGCAGTTCCGCCTGCGCGGCAAGGGCATCAAGGGCGTGCGTTCGAGCTATCCGGGCGACCTGTACTGCCACGTGCGCGTGGAAACGCCGGTGAAGCTCACCGAGCACCAGCGCAAGCTGCTCAAGGAACTCGACGAATCGCTCAAGAAGGGCGGCGAGAAGCACAGCCCGACCGACAAGGGCTGGTTCGACAAGGCCAAGGAATTCTTCAGCTGATGTTGCTGCTGACGCGCTGACGACGCTCGTCAGCGCCGGGCCGACGCCCTGTCGGCCCGCTGCGTGCCCTCTTTCGGCCGCCTCCGCCCTCCGGCGGCGCGCCAGGCACGCGAACGGTGCTCCCCGCACCGTTGCGGAACACCGCCGACCGGCGCCCGCGTTGTCTTCCCACGTTTGCATGCGCCAGCCACCCGCCGCGGAAGTGGCGCGGGGATTGCTTTAATCTTTTTTTGGATATGCAATAAACCAAACGACAGGTCGTGCGTTATTGATGAAAGGCATCGGCTTTATTGAACCCGGGTTCAATTAGGAAACCTGTTCGCCGGAGAATTGCAATGAGGACGATAGCCATTCGGCATAGTCATTTCATCCGGGGACAATTACGCGAGGGCGAGCTTTTCAATTTAGCAGAAACGCGAATAGAAGTTCCTTGTTTTCCGAGGAACTTTACTCGGCAGAGGGGTTCAGAATAAATAAAACATTTGCCTGGTTCTTTCTTTGCTTTATGCTGATTGAACCGATTGTGTAGATAGTGTGTAAGGGAGTTTTCCACGGCATACGGCCATGGGCGGGGCCCCTCTTCCAAGAGGAGCGACGCAGTCTCTGGCTGTAGGCATCGGGGTCAAAAGCCCCGCCGACCTAAGGAGGCGCGACCATGGACGTGATCAGCAACTTTGCAGCCCGCTACGAACGCACCCGCGAGGAAGTTCTCTCGCTGCAGGATTATCTGGATATCTGCAAACGCGATCCGACGGCATATGCAACGGCCTCCGAACGAATGCTTCAGGCCATTGGCGAGCCGGAACTGGTAGATACCCGCAATGACCCCCGTCTTTCGCGGATCTTCGCGAACAAGGTCATCAAGATCTATCCGGCGTTCAAGGAGTTCTATGGCATGGAAGATGCCATCGAGCAGGTGGTGTCCTATTTCCGCCACGCCGCGCAGGGCCTGGAAGAAAAGAAGCAAATCCTTTACCTGCTGGGCCCCGTCGGCGGCGGCAAGAGTTCGATCGCCGAGCGCCTGAAGCAGCTCATGGAGCACGTGCCCTTCTATGCGATCCACGGCTCCCCGGTGAACGAATCGCCCCTGGGGCTGTTCGACACCCTCGAAGACGGCGAGATCCTCGAAAAAGAGTTCGGCATCCCCGTGCGCTACCTGAACCGCATCCTGTCGCCCTGGGCCGTGAAGCGGCTCGAGGAGTACGGCGGCGACATCCGCCAGTTCAAGGTGGTCAAGCGCTACCCCTCGGTGCTGCGCCAGATCGCGGTCGCCAAGACCGAACCGGGCGACGAGAACAACCAGGACATCTCTTCGCTGGTCGGCAAGGTCGACATCCGCAAGCTCGAAACCTACGCCCAGGACGACCCGGACGCCTACGCCTACTCCGGCGGCCTGTGCCTGGCCAACCAGGGCCTGCTCGAGTTCGTGGAAATGTTCAAGGCGCCCATCAAGGTGCTGCACCCGCTGCTCACGGCCACGCAGGAAAGCAACTTCAAGGGCACCGAAGGCTTCGGCGCCATTCCCTTCGACGGCATCGTGCTGGCCCACAGCAACGAGAGCGAGTGGAAGGCGTTCCGCAACAACAAGAACAACGAGGCTTTCCTCGACCGGATCTACATCGTCAAGGTGCCGTACTGCCTGCGTGCCTCCGAAGAGATCAAGATCTACGAGAAGCTCGTGCGCAACTCCTCGCTGGCCAAGGCCCCGTGCGCGCCCGGCACCTTGCGCATGATGGCGCAACTGTCGGTGCTCACGCGCCTGAAGGAGCCCGAGAACTCCAGCACCTTCAGCAAGATGCAGGTCTACGACGGCGAGAACCTGAAGGACACCGATCCCAAGGCCAAGTCGATCCAGGAGTACCGCGACTACGCAGGCGTCGACGAGGGCATGAGCGGTGTGTCGACGCGCTTCGCCTTCAAGATCATCTCCAAGGTGTTCAACTTCGACAGCACCGAGGTGGCCGCCAACCCGGTGCACCTGATGTATGTGCTCGAGCAGCAGATCGAGCGCGAGCAGTTTCCGCCGGAAACCGAGCAGAAGTACATCAGCTACATCAAGGAGCTGCTGGCGCCGCGCTATGCCGAGTTCATCGGCAAGGAAATCCAGACTGCCTACCTGGAGAGCTACAGCGAGTACGGCCAGAACATCTTCGACCGCTACGTGACCTACGCCGACTACTGGATCCAGGACCAGGAGTTCCGCGACGTGGACACCGGCGAAGTGTTCGACCGGGCCTCGCTCAACGGCGAACTCGAGAAGATCGAGCGGCCCGCCGGCATCGGCAACCCGAAGGACTTCCGCAACGAGATCGTCAACTTCGTGCTGCGCGCACGGGCCGGCAACGCGGGGCGCAACCCGGCGTGGACCAGCTACGAAAAGCTGCGCGCGGTGATCGAGAAGAAGATGTTCTCCAACACCGAAGAGCTGCTGCCGGTGATCAGTTTCAACACCAAGAGCAGCGCCGACGAGCAGAAGAAGCACGAAGACTTCGTGACCCGCATGGTCGAGAAGGGCTACACGGCCAAGCAGGTGCGACTGCTCTGCGAGTGGTACCTGCGCGTGCGCAAGAGTTCATAGCGGACAGCGGGAACAACGGGCGCGTGCAACGGACCTAACCAGTGCACCGCCCACCGTTTTGCAAGGAGCTTTGAAAACATCGTGGCCATCCTGCAGCAGATCATCGACCGTCGGCTCTCGGGCAAGAACAAGTCCATCGGCAACCGCGAGCGCTTTCTTCGGCGCTACAAGGGGCAGATCCAGGAGGCGGTGCGGCGCGCGGTCAGCGGGCGCAACATCCGCGAACTGGAGCAAGGCGAAGACGTGACCCTGCCGCGCCACGATGTCTCCGAACCGGTGTTCGGCCATGCGCGCGGCGGCGACCGCGAGTATGTGCACCCCGGCAACCAGGAATACCTCAAGGGCGACCGCATCGCGCGCCCCGAGGGCCAGGGTGGCGGGGGCTCGGGCAGCGGCGAGGCCAGCGACAGCGGCGAAGGCGAGGACGACTTCGTTTTCCGCCTCACGCGCGAGGAGTTCATGCGCGTCTTCTTCGACGACCTCGCGCTGCCGCACCTCATCCGCACCCAGATCGCCGAAGTGCCCGAGTGGAAGAGCCACCGCGCCGGCTTCACCAGCGACGGCTCGCCCAACAACCTGCACGTGGTGCGCTCGATGCGGGGCGCACTCGCGCGGCGCATTGCGCTCGGCGGCGAACCGCGCAAGGAGCTCAAGCGCCTGGAGGCGCACCTCCTGGTCCTGAAAGCGCATCCGCAGGCCGAGACCGCGCTGATCCAGAAGGAAATCCGCGAGACGGAGGACCTCATCGCCGAACTGCGCCGCACCATGCGGCACGTGCCCTACATCGACCCGATCGACCTGCGCTACCGCAACCGCGTGAAGACGCCCGTGCCCAGCGCCAAAGCCGTGATGTTCTGCCTCATGGACGTGTCGGGCTCGATGGACGAGGCGCGCAAGGACATGGCCAAGCGCTTCTTCATGCTGCTGTACCTGTTTCTCACGCGGCACTACGAACGCATCGACCTCGTGTTTTTGCGCCACCACACGCAGGCGCAAGAGGTGACCGAGGAAGAGTTCTTCCACGCCACCGAAACCGGCGGCACCGTGGTGTCGAGCGCGCTGGTGCTCATGGACGAGATCGTCAAGGCCCGCTACGCCAGCGGCGAATGGAACGTGTACGGCGCCCAGGCCAGCGACGGCGACAACTGGCACCAGGACAGCGGACGCTGCCGCGAACTGCTGGTCGACAACATCCTGCCCGTGGTGCGCTACTACGCCTACGTGCAGGTGGCCGAGACCGAACAGAACCTGTGGCAGGAGTACCAGCAACTCGAAGGCGTGGCGCCCAACTTCGCCATGCGCAAGGTGTCGGACGCACAAGACATCTACCCGGTGTTCCGCGACCTGTTCAAGAAGGAAGGGGTGCCCGCATGATCACCACCACCGAACGCCCTCCCGGTGCCCCCGTCCTGCCGCGCAGCACCGACCTCCCCACCTCCCGCCTGGAGCGCCTGCCCAGCCCGTCCGACTGGACCTTCGAGCTCATCGAGACGTACCACACCGAGATCGCCAAGACGGCCAGGAGCTTCGGCCTGGACACCTACCCGAACCAGCTCGAGGTGATCACGGCCGAGCAGATGATGGACGCCTACGCCAGCGTGGGCATGCCCATGATCTACAGGCACTGGTCGTACGGCAAGCAGTTCATCTCTACCGAGAAGAACTACAAGCGCGGCCACATGGGGCTGGCCTACGAGATCGTCATCAACTCCGATCCGTGCATTGCCTACCTCATGGAAGAAAACACCATGGCCATGCAGGCCCTGGTGATCGCCCATGCGGCCTACGGGCACAACAGCTTCTTCAAGGGCAACTACCTGTTCCGCATGTGGACCGATGCGTCGTCGATCATCGACTACCTCGTCTACGCGCGGCACTACATTGCCGAATGCGAAGAGCGCCACGGCCTCGATGCCGTGGAAGACCTGCTCGACTCCTGCCACGCGCTGATGAACTACGGCGTCGACCGCTACCGCCGCCCGCAGAAGCGCTCGCTGGCCCAAGAAAGCGCGCAGCGCACCGAGCGCGAGCGCCACATGCAGCAGCAGGTGAACGACCTATGGCGCACGCTGCCGCGCAAGAGCGAGCAGACGGCCGAGTCGGAATCCGCACGCCGCTTTCCGTCGGAGCCGCAGGAGAACCTGCTCTATTTCGTCGAGAAGAACGCCGCCCTGCTCGAGCCGTGGCAGCGCGAGGTGGTGCGCATCGTGCGCAAGATCGCGCAGTACTTCTACCCGCAGCGCCAGACCCAGGTCATGAACGAAGGCTGGGCCACCTTCTGGCACTACACGCTGCTCAACACCATGTACGACCGCGGCCAGCTGGACGACGGCTTCATGATGGAATGGCTCAGCTCGCACACCAGCGTGGTGTTCCAGCCGCCCGTGGGCCACCGCGCCTACAGCGGCATCAACCCGTATGCGCTGGGCTTCAAGATGTTCACCGACCTGCGCCGCGTCTGCGAAAAGCCGACCGAAGAAGACCGCCGCTGGTTCCCCGACTTCGCGGGCACCGACTGGGTCAAGACCCTCGACTACGCGATGCGCAACTTCAAGGACGAAAGCTTCGTCGGCCAGTTCCTGAGCCCGAAGACGATGCGCGATTTCCGCCTGTTCTCGATCCGCGATTTCCAGAGCGAATCGGAACTCGAGGTGTCGGCCATCCACGACGACAGCGGCTACCAGGCGCTGCGCGAATCGCTGTCACGCCAGTACGACATCGGCAACCGCGAGCCCGACATCCAGGTCTGGAGCGTGGCCACGCGCGGCGACCGCTCGCTCACGCTGCGCCACACGCAGCGCAACAACCTGCCGCTGAACGACAACGCCGAAGAAGTGCTGAAGCACGTCGCAAGGCTCTGGGGCTTCGACGTGCACCTGGAAAGCGTCGACAGCGCAGGCCGGGTCAGCCGCAGCTGGAAGGCTGCAGCGCCGAAGCAGACCTACTGAGACGCTGCGATACGGGGCGGCTGTCGATCAGCCGTTCACCCGAAGCGTGCCCTCGTGCGCAGGGCACTGGGTGCTTCCCGCAGCGAAATCAAGGAGGAGGCCGCAGGCCGGGGGACATTCGCGGAGGGAAGTACCCGGTGTCCTGCGCACGCCGCCCCGAAGACAACCTCAAGGAACCAGCGCAGCAATCGCCAGCGTGTACCCTTTCACCCCCAGCCCCACGATGATCCCCCGCGCCGCAGGCGAGATGTACGAGTGGTGGCGAAACTCCTCACGCGCATGCACGTTCGAGATGTGCAGCTCGATCAGCGGCACGCTCGCCCCCTTGATGGCGTCGTGCAGCGCAATCGACGTGTGGGTGTAGGCGCCCGGGTTCATCACCACGCCCAGCATGTTGCCGGCGGCCACTTCGCGGCCCGCCTCCTGGACCCAGTCGATCAGCACGCCTTCGTGGTTCGACTGGCGGCATTCGATCTCCACGCCGAGTTTTGCGCCCGTGTCCTTGCACAGGCGTTCGACGTCGGCGAGTGTGTCGCGACCGTACTGTTCGGGCTCGCGCGTGCCGAGCAGGTTGAGGTTGGGGCCATTGAGAACGAGGATTTTCTTCATGATGGATCGGTGAAAGAAGCAGACGGATGCAGGAAGAAGGCCGATTATGGTCGCGCTGCAGACCGCGCCCGGCGCGCCGAAGAGGCTGACGAGGACACCGCCGCGGTCGACCCCACGTAGTGGTTGTACGAGCCGATGTCCGCCACGCAGCGCGCCATGAGGTCGACGAACGCGCGCAGCTTCTGCCCCATGTAGCGCTGCCGCTGGTAGGCACAGTACAGCCGCCGCGCCTCCGGCGGCCACTGCGGCAGCACCGGCACCAGCACGCCCTGCGCCACCTCGGGGCCGGCAAAGAACACCGGCAGCGGCGCAATGCCCAGGCCGTCGATGCAGAAAGTCTTCATCACCCAGTGGTCGTTGGTCTCGAAGGCCGGCTCCGTGCGCACCACATGGCGGCCCGAGGCCTGCTGCGATACCAGCCGCAGCGGCGACGGCGGGCCCGACGGCTCGCGCATCGCGATCATCCGGTGCTGCGCCAGCGCCTCGGGCGTCTGCGGCGTGCCGTGCCGCGCCAGGTACTGCGGGCTGGCGTACAGGCCGTAGGCCAGCCGGCCCAGCAGCTTGGCGACCAGGTCCGGCAGGTCGGGCGGTGCCGAGCCGACATAGCAATCGACCTCGCCGATCTGCGGGGCCTGCAAGCCGTTCGCCACGTCGAGCTGGCAGCGCACGTTCGGGTGCGATTCGAGAAAGATCTGCACCACATGGCAGACGAAGGAGGTGCTGAACTGCGTGTCGGACAGCAGCGTGAGCCGGCCCGACACCCCGCCCGTGAGCTCCTGCACCTCGGTGCGCGCCGTTTCCAGCCGGCCGCTCACTTCGCCGAGCAGCCCCTCGCAGCGTGCGAAGAACGCACGCCCGGCCTCCGTGGGCGCGATGCGGCGCGAGCTGCGCAGCAGCAGCTGGGCGCCCAGCAGTTCCTCCAGCCGCGTGAGCTGCCGGCTCAGCGTTGCCTTCGAGACGCCCGACAGGCTCTCGGCCTTGGTGAGGCTGCCGCTCTTCATCACGAGCACGAAGGCCTCGACCAGCGCGAGGTCGATGCGCCCTGCGCTCATGAATGCCACCGCCGTGGGAGTCGTCGTTGCAGGAATGAAAAGGAGCGTCTTGGCATGGGGCTTTCATCGGTGCGGCGGACACGCTACGGTAGGCGGCACCGCCGACAAGGGCATGGCCGATGCTATGCCGATTTGCGGCGCCCTTTTCCGCCGACCCCACGAACAAGACCCATGAATCCCTCTGCCGCATCACAGGCCTGGCACCCCGTCGCTCCCTCCGCCGAAGTGCGCGCCGGCGCCAACATCGTCGCCGGCTTCGCGCAAGGCCAGGAGCTCGCGCTGTGGCGCGCGGCCGATGGCACGCCGCAAGCCTGGGAGAACCGCTGCCCCCACCGCAGCGTGCGCTTCACGCTCGGCCAGGTGACCGGCGGCGACCGCCTGGCCTGCGCGTACCACGGCTGGCAGTACGAGGCCGGCAGCGGCGCGTGCGTGCGCATCCCCGCGCACCCGGCCATGCAGGCACCGCGCAATGTCTGCGCGAAGGTCTTCGCCACGGCGGATGCGGCGGGCATGCTGTGGGTGCGCCTTGCGGCCGACGGCCCGCCGGCGCCGGCCGAACTGGCCGATGTCGTTCCCGCGGGCTGGCACCTCGCCCGCACGCTTACGCTGCGCGTGGCCGCATCCGAGGCACACGACGCGCTGGCGCAGCATGGCTTCGCATCGGCAGGAACGCCCGATGCATGGCAAGGCACGCTGGGCGAATCGCCCGTCGCCGCGCTGCTGCTCGACGCCCAGCCGCAGCTGAGCTTCCTGCACCTGTGGACCGACGCTGCCCCCGGCTCCGACGCGATGGCCCGTGTGCACCGCGCGGCGCGCCAACTGCGCAGCGACATCGAAGCCACTTCATCGCACTGAAAAGAAGAAAGAAAACATGCCCTTCGTCACCGACGATCCCAACATGCTCGACGACTGGCTCGTCGTCGGCCCCACCAGCGGCTTGCCCCGCACGACGCGGCTGCTCGGTGCAACCCTGCACCTGCACACCGATGCCGACGGCACGCCGCACGCCCTTCTCGGCAACGACGCGCTGACCGTGCAGTCGCGCTACGGCTTCCTCTGGGTCTGCCCCAGCGGCCGCCCCGCGCGCGCGCTGTTCGCCTTCCCCGAGTACGAAGAGCCCGGCCGCCGCCTCGTCGATTGCGGTGGGCTCGGCGTGGCCGTGTCGGGCCTGCGCGTGATCGAGAACTTCCTGGACATGGCCCACTTCCCTTTCGTGCACCCCGACTACCTCGGCAAGGTGCCGCACACCGAAGTCGCCAAGTACAACGTCGAGGTCGATGCAGCCACCGACGAGATCTGGGCCACCGACTGCCGCTTCTGGCAGCCTCGCGCCTCGGCCGCCCACGACACGGGCAGCGAGGTGTTCTACAAGTACCGCGTGATGCAGCCCTTCTCGGCCATGCTCTACAAGTCGAGCCACCGGCCCGACAAGCTCGACGCCATCGGCCTCTTCCTGCAGCCCGTGGACGACGAGCACGTCATCGCCCACACGCTGCTGGCCTACTTCGACGACGTGTCGACCGACGCCGAGCTCATCGCCTTCCAGCACACGATCTTCGGGCAGGACAAACCGATCCTGGAGAACCACGCCTTCAAGCGCATGCCGCTCGAAGGCCGCGCCGAGACGCCCACGCGCGGCGACACCACCTCCGTCACCTACCGCCGCTGGCTGCGCGAGCGCGGCATGCGCTTCGGCACTGCGAGGGCCGCCGCATGACCGTCAGGCTCTACGACTACCCGCTCTCGGGCAACTGCTTCAAGGTGCGGCAGATGCTGCTGTGGCTCGGCGTGGACCACGCGAGCGTGCCGGTCGACTTCCATCCCGGTCGCGAACACAAGTCCGCCAGATTCCTTGAACAGATCAACCCGCTGGGTCAGCTCCCGGTGATCGACGACGAAGGCTTCGTGCTGCGCGACGCGCAGGCCATCCTCGTCTACCTCGCAAGCCGCTACGACGACGCGCGGCAGCACTGGTATCCCGCCGACCCCCAACTGCGCGGCCAGGTCGCGATGTGGCTCGCCATGGCCGACGAGATCACGCGCACCGCCTCGGCCGCCCGGCTGCACGACGCGCTGGGCTACACGCACCTGGACATCGACGCCTGCCGGCGCGGCGCGCGCGCGGCCTTCCGCGTGCTCGACGACCACCTTGCCGAGCAGCACGCCGCCACCGGCCTGCGCTGGCTCGTGGCCGCGCCCGAGCCGACCATCGCCGACCTCGCCTGCTTTCCGTACGTGGCGCTGGCGGGTGAAGGCGGCCTCTCGCTCGACGAGTTTCCCGCGCTGCGCCGCTGGGTCTGGGATTTCCGTCACCTGCCCGGTTTTGTGGGCATGTCGGGTATCTTCCCCGCTGGCCCCGCCTGAAGGCTCGCCTGAGTATCCTTGTCCCCTTCCGCTCTCTGAAGAACCGAATCCCATGAAAACCAAAGCCGCCGTCGCCTGGCAAGCAGGCCAACCCCTCACCATCGAAACCGTGGACCTCCAGGGCCCCAAGTTCGGTGAAGTGCTGGTCGAGATCAAGGCCACCGGCATCTGCCACACCGACTACTACACGCTCTCGGGCGCCGACCCCGAAGGCATCTTCCCCGCCATCCTGGGCCATGAAGGCGCGGGCATCGTGGTCGACGTCGGCCCCGGCGTCACCACGCTGAAGAAGGGCGACCACGTCATTCCGCTGTACACGCCCGAATGCCGCCAGTGCAAGTTCTGCCTGAGCCGCAAGACCAACCTGTGCCAGCTGATCCGCGGCACCCAGGGCAAGGGCCTCATGCCCGACGCCACCTCGCGCTTCAGCCTCGACGGCAAGCCCATCTTTCACTACATGGGCACGAGTACCTTCAGCAACTACACGGTTGCGCCCGAAATCTCGCTGGCCAAGATCCGCGAAGACGCCCCCTTCGACAAGGTCTGCTACATCGGCTGCGGCGTCACCACCGGCATCGGTGCGGTGCTCTTCACGGCCAAGGTCGAAGCCGGCGCGAACGTCGTGGTGTTCGGCCTCGGCGGCATCGGCCTGAACGTGATCCAGGGCGCCAAGATGGTGGGCGCCGACAAGATCATCGGCGTCGACCTGAACCCCGAGCGCGAAGCCATGGCCCGCCAGTTCGGCATGACGCACTTCATCAACCCCAAGACCACCGAGAACGTGGTCGACGCCATCGTGCAGCTGACCGACGGCGGCGCCGACTACAGCTTCGAGTGCATCGGCAACACGCAGGTGATGCGCCAGGCGCTCGAGTGCACGCACAAGGGCTGGGGCCGCAGCATCATCATCGGCGTGGCCGAGGCCGGCGCCGAGATCAGCACGCGTCCGTTCCAGCTGGTCACGGGCCGCAAGTGGGAAGGCTCGGCCTTCGGCGGCGCGCGCGGTCGCACCGACGTGCCGAAGATCGTCGACTGGTACATGGAAGGCAAGATCAACATCGACGACCTGATCACGCACACCATGCCGCTGGAAGACATCAACAAGGGCTTCGACCTCATGAAGCGCGGCGAGTCGATCCGCGGCGTCGTTCTGTACTGAGCCCGAGGAGGCGCCCGCCATGAACCGCATGGAACCTCTGCGCAAGATAGAAGCGGGCGTCCTCGAGATCGCCTACTACGAAGCGGGCCCCGCCGACGGCCCACCCGTGCTGCTGATGCACGGCTTTCCGTACGACATCCACACGTACGCCGAAGTCGCGCCGATGCTGGCCGCGCAAGGCTGCCGCGTCGTCGTGCCGTACATGCGCGGCTACGGCGGCACGCGCTTCCTGAGCGACGCCACGCCGCGCTCGGGCGAACAGGCGGCGTTCGGCGCCGACCTGCTCGCGCTGCTCGACGCGCTGAAGATCGAGCGCGCCGTGCTCGCCGGCTACGACTGGGGCGGCCGCGCCGCCTGCGTGGTCGCGGCGCTGTGGCCCGAGCGCTGCGCGGGGCTGGTTTCGCTCAACAGCTACAACATCCAGAACATCGCCACGGCGATGGAGCCGGATACGGCCGCCAACGAGCACAGCCTCTGGTACCAGTACTACTTCCACAGCGAACGCGGCCGCGCCGGCTTGGCCAAGGACCGCAAGGCCCTCACGAAGCTGCTGTGGCAGTTGTGGTCGCCGACCTGGCAATTCGACGACGCCACCTTCGCACGCAGCGCCGCCGCCTTCGACCACCCCGACTTCGTCGACGTGGTGATCCATTCGTACCGCCACCGCTTCGGCCTCGTGCCCGGCGACCCGGCGTATGCCGACATCGAACGGCGCCTTGCCGCGCAGCCGACGATCACCGTGCCCGCCATCACCTTCGACGGCATCGACGACGGCGTGCGACCGCCCGCCGATGCCTCGGCCCACGCGCACCGCTTCAGTGGGCCGCGTTCGCACCGCCTCGTGCCCGGCGCGGGCCACAACCTGCCGCAGGAAGCACCGCGCACCTTCGCGGACGCCGTGCTTGAACTCGTGCCCGCGCTGATGCGCAGCCAGACGACCTCTTCTTCATGACCGACACCACCCCAACACTCCTTTCCGAACACCACGCCTTCGGCGGCGTGCAGCGCTTCTTCGAGCACCGCTCGCACGAAATCGGCCTGCCGATGCGCTTCTCGGTCTACCTGCCGCCGCAGGCCGCGGCCGCAGGCAAGCCCGTGCCCGCCCTGCTCTACCTCGCGGGCCTGACCTGCAACGAGGAAACCTTCGCGGTGAAGGCCGGCGCGCAACGCATGGCCGCGAGCCTGGGCCTGGCGCTCATCGCACCCGACACCAGCCCGCGCGGCGCCGGACCCGAAGGCCTGCCGGGCGCGAAAGACAGCTGGGACTTCGGCATCGGCGCCGGCTTCTATCTCGACGCCACCGCCGAGCCCTGGGCTACGCACTGGCGCATGGAAAGCTGGATCGTCCACGAGCTGCTGCCGCTCGTGGCCAGGCACCTGCCCATCGACGGCCAGCGCCTGGGCATCTTCGGCCACTCGATGGGCGGCCACGGCGCGCTCACGCTGGCGCTGCGGCACCCGGGGCGCTTCCTGTCGCTCTCGGCCTTCGCACCGATCTGCGCGCCCACCCAGTGCCCGTGGGGCCAGAAGGCTTTCGCCGGCTACCTGGGCGAGCCCGGTGACGACCGCGCGCAGTGGCTCGCGCACGACGCCAGCGCGCTGATGCAATCGCAGACCGTGGCGCCTTATCCGCAGGGCATCCTCATCGACCAGGGCCTGGCCGACAAATTCCTCGCCGAGCAGCTGCACCCCGAGGTCTTCGAGGCCGCCTGCTTCGCCGCCGGCCAGCCGCTCACGCTGCGCCGCCATGCGGGCTACGACCACGGCTACTACTTCATCCAGAGCTTCATGGCCGACCACATCGCGCACCACGCGCAGACGCTGAGCGGCTGACCACAAAGGGTGCAGCTCGCACCCGGCGTGGCTATCATGGTCCGCATGTCTGCCGCCCAGATTCCCGCCTTCGAGTTGCGCTCGCGCGATGGCGGCGCCGAAGAGAACATGGTGCTCGCCGGCATCTGGCGCCGCGCCTGGGTGTCGGCCAACCGGGGCGCCGTCCACGTCGAGCCCATCGCCCACTGGCTGCGCCGCGTGCAGACCGAATTCATCCCGCCCGCCGACGTGGTGCTGGCCGAGCGCGACGGCCAGGTGCTGGCCTTCATGGTGCTGCTCACGGCGCGCGAGTACGTGGCCCAGCTGTTCGTCGAACCGCACCTGCGCAGCCAGGGCCTGGGCAAAGCGCTGCTCGACGAAGCCTGCGTGCGCATGCCGCACGGCTGGCGGCTGCACGTGGCCGTCAGCAACACCGAGGCGCAGCGCTTCTACGAACGCTACGGCCTCGTGCGCGGCGTGGTCGACCGGCACCCGGGCAGCGGGCGCGAACGCATCGCCTACCATTGGTCGCCTGCCCGCACGCCCTGGCGCACGGGCTGACACTGCCCTCTCCTTTCTTCTTTCCCCATGCGCATCCGCATCGATCACATCGCCCTCTGGACCACCGACCTCGAACGCTGCAAGCGCTTCTACGTCGAGTACTTCGGCGCCACCGCCGGCGCCGGGTATGTCAACCCGACCAAGGGCTTCGCCTCGTGCTTCCTGAGCCTGGGCGACGGCGCGCGCATCGAGGCCATGACCACGAGCACCCAGTCGCCCGTCGTCGCTGAGCCCGGCGCGCAGCGCATGGGCTGGACGCACCTCGCGATCTCGGTCGGCTCCGACGCCGAGGTCGATGCGCTCACGCAGCGGCTGAAGGCCGACGGCTACCCGCTGCTCGACGGCCCGCGCCGCACCGGCGACGGCTACTACGAGAGCGTGGTGCTAGACCCGGACGGCAACCGCATCGAGATCACCTCATGAGCGTTTTTGTCCAGAGCCTGCACGAGACCTTCGAACGCCTCGGCCGCATCGAAACCCGCCGCATGTTCGGCGGCCACGGCGTGTGGCACGAGGGCCGCATGATCGCGCTCGTCGCCAAGGACACGCTGTACCTCAAGTCCGATGCCGGCAGCGCCGCGCACTTCGATGCGCTCAACCTGCCGCCCTTCACCTACGTGCGCGCGGGCAAGGAGATGCCGATGTCGTACCGGCTGGCGCCGGCCGACCTGTTCGAAGACCGCGAGGAAGCCGCCCGCTGGGGCCGCCTTGCCTACGAAGCCGCGCTGCGCTCAGGCCAGCCGCCGAAGCAGAAGAAGCCCAAGCCCCCACCCAAGACACCCCCCAAGGCCGCGAAAGCAAAGACCCGGTGAACGAACAGAACAACAACAGCAACCCCAGCCACCGGCTCCCTCCGCTTCCCGAGCGCGAACAGATCGCGCTGCTCGATCCGTTCGACAGCCTCGACCTGAAAGACATCGTGGTCGTCGCCTCGCTGGCCGAAGCCGAGCGCGCCGCAGACGAATTGCTCACCGCCGGGGTGGCGGGCTTCGACACCGAATCGCGCCCCACCTTCGCAAAGAACGAAGTGTCGACCGGCCCGCACGTGGTGCAGTTCGCCACGCGCGACACGGCCTGGCTGTTCCAGCTGCACCGCAACGAATGCAACCCCGTGGTCGCGGGCCTGCTCGCGTCCACCGAGCTGCGCAAGGTCGGCTTCGGCCTCTCGAGCGACCTGTCGATGATCCGCATGCGCCTGGCCATTGCACCGCAGGCCGTGTTCGACATCGACGACGAGTTCCGCCGGCGCGGCTACCGCCGCTCGGTCGGCGTGAAGACGGCGGTGGCGCTGATGTTCAACCAGCGCTTCGCCAAGTCACGCAAGGCGACCACGTCGAACTGGGCGCACAAGCAGCTCAGCGAATCGCAGATCCGCTATGCGGCCAACGACGCCTATGCGTCGCTGCGCGTGTTCGACGCGCTCTTTCCGAACGACTGAACCTCCGCCCTCAGTCGCGCCCCGCTTCGAGGATCGCCTGCGCCAGCCGCTGCGGGTTCGAGAAGAACATCTCGTGGCTGCCCGGGCACTCCACGAGCCGGAACAACCCGAGCCGCTCCGACAGCCGCGGATGCCACGGCAGGCTGTGCGGCAGCGCCGTGTCCTGCTGGCAATTGACGTACGACTTGCCCAGCGCCAGCGCCGCCAGCGGCTGCTTCAACTGGATCTTGTCGGTGAACGTGCGGTAGGGGTGCGGGTTGAGCTGGTCATAGGCCGACTGCGCCAGCGCCAGGTCGGCGTCGTTGATGAAGGCCTCGCGCCAGATCTCGAACGGCAGCGTCACGGCATTGCCGTTGGCCGCGGCCACCGCGTCGAACATGCTCACGTAGTGCGGCGGCACCATGTCGTTGAGCGCCTCGCCATCGAGCGGCACGAACGCGTTGATGTAGACCAGCCGCCGCAGCCGCGCCGCGATGCGATCGGCCACGCCCGAGATCACCATGCCGCCGTAGCTGTGGCCCACGAGCCGCACCTGCGTGAGGTCTTTGCCCTCGATGTAGCGGACCACCGACGCGATGGCGTCGTCCAGCCCGGTGTTCGCGCGGCTGTCGCCGGGGTTGTTGCCTGCCACGGTGGGGCAATGCACGGTGTGGCCGGCCGCGCGCAGGCCGTCGGCCACGGCCTCCATTTCAGCGCCGGTGTGCCAGGCGCCGTGAACCAGAACATAGGTGTCGGACATGGGTGTCTCCTTCGTTGGATGCGTCGTTGGGTGATAGACCGAGGCGACTGTAGAAAAAACGGTGCATCGCGGGTGGCCGCTGCCTGCCAACCTGATGGCCGATTCGCGCCACCGGTCTTTGGGTGTCGTGGGTTGCCTCGATTCAATAATTCAAAGATACTTGAACTATGGAAGAAAACGATGTGGTCCGCGCCTTGGGCGCACTCGCGCAACCCGTGCGCTTGCGGGTGTTTCGTGCCTTGGTGGTGGCGGGGCCTGACGGGCTCACGCCGGGTGCGCTCACTGAAGCACTGGCGGTGTCGGCCACGGGCTTGTCCTTCCACCTCAAGGAGCTGGTGAACGCGAGCCTGGTCTCGCAGGAGCGCCAAGGGCGCAACCTCATCTACCGCGCGTCGTTCGACCGGATGAACGGCCTGCTCGGCTACCTCACCGAGAACTGCTGCCAGGGGGAGGCCTGTCTTCCCGCAACCACCTGCGACTGCTGACATGAAAGCTTGGGCTGTTGCACGCAGTGTGCGTGCGCTCCGGTGCGCACACGCCCTGAACAACAACAAGAACTGACATGACCACAGCCCTCCTCATCTTCGCCTGCACCCTTGTGCTCGTCATCTGGCAGCCCCGCGGCCTGGGCATCGGCTGGAGCGCCTCGCTGGGCGCAGCCGTCGCATTGATCTTCGGCGTGGTGCAGCTCGCCGACATCCCCGTCGTCTGGGCCATCGTCTGGAACGCCACCGCCACCTTCATCGCCGTCATCATCATCAGCCTGCTGCTCGACGAAGCCGGCTTCTTCGAGTGGGCTGCCCTGCATGTGGCCCGCTGGGGGCGTGGCAACGGACGACGGCTGTTCGCCTTCATCGTGCTGCTGGGCGCCGCGGTGTCGGCCCTCTTTGCGAACGACGGTGCGGCACTGATCCTCACGCCCATCGTGATGGCCATGCTCGTTGCGCTCGGCTTCACGCCGGCGACCACCCTGGCGTTCGTCATGGCGGCGGGCTTCATTGCCGACACGGCCAGCCTGCCGCTGATCGTGTCGAACCTCGTGAACATCGTGTCGGCCGACTTCTTCGGCATCGGCTTCAACGCGTATGCCTCGGTGATGGTGCCCGTGAACCTTGTGGCCGTGCTCGCGAGCCTGGGCGTGCTGCTGTGGTGCTTCCGGCGCGACATTCCCGCGCGCTACGACATGGCCCGCCTCAAGAGCCCCGCCGATGCCATCCGCGACCGCGACACCTTCCGCGCCGGCTGGGTCGTGCTCGCGCTGCTGCTCGTGGGCTTCTTCGGGCTGGAGCCGCTGGGCGTGCCGGTCAGTGCCGTGGCGGCCGTGGGCGCCGCCCTTCTTCTGGCCGTGGCTGCGCGCGGACACGTCATCAGCACGCGCAAGGTACTGCATGGCGCGCCCTGGCAGATCGTCGTCTTCTCGTTGGGCATGTACCTCGTGGTCTACGGGCTGCGCAACGCCGGGCTGACGGGCCAGATCTCATCGCTGCTCGACGTGTTCGCGCAAGGCGGTGTGTGGGGTGCCGCCATCGGCACCGGCTTCCTGGCCGCAGGACTCTCATCGGTCATGAACAACATGCCGACCGTGCTGGTGGGCGCGCTCTCCATCGACGCGTCGGGTGCCACGGGCCTCGTGAAGGAAGCCATGATCTACGCCAACGTCATCGGCTGCGATCTGGGCCCGAAGATCACGCCGATCGGCAGCCTGGCCACGCTGCTGTGGCTGCACGTGCTCGAGAAAAAGGGTACGACCATCGCCTGGGGCTACTACTTCAAGGTCGGCATCGCGATGACGCTTCCCGTGCTGGCCGTCACGCTGGCCGCGCTCGCGTTGCGCCTCAGCGTCGGCTGACCCATTTCATATTTCTTTCGTCCACCGAGATTCCCATGAGCGACATCACGATCTATCACAACCCCGCCTGCGGCACGTCGCGCAACGTGCTCGCACTGATCCGCAACACGGGCGACGAGCCCACGGTCATCGAGTACCTGAAGACTCCGCCCGACCGCGCCACGCTCACACAGCTGATCACAGCCATGGGCGTGCCCGTGCGCGAGGTGCTGCGCCAGAAAGGCACGCCGTACGACGAACTCGGCCTTGGCGATCCGACGTGGAGCGACGAACAGCTCATCGACTTCATGCAGCAGCACCCGATCCTCATCAACCGCCCCATCGTCGTCACGCCGCTGGGCACGCGCCTGTGCCGGCCATCCGAGGCTGTGCTCGACATCCTGCCGAAGCCGCAGCAAGGCGCCTTCTCCAAAGAAGACGGCGAAGCCGTGATCGACGCGAAAGGCCAGCGTGTCGCCAAGCCCTGATCTCCCCCAACTCGACGCCGGCGCGTTCCGCATCCCCAGCCTGCAGGAGCTGCTTCCCACCGCACGCGCCACGCATGCGCCACGCATCCTGCTGCTCTACGGATCGCTGCGCGAGCGCTCCTACAGCCGCCTGCTGACCGAAGAAGCCGCGCGCCTGCTGCGCGCGATGGGCGCCGAGCCCCGCATCTACGACCCGCGCGGCCTGCCGCTGCCCGACGGCGAACCCGAAGACCATCCGAAGGTGCAGGAGCTGCGCGATCTCGCGCAGTGGGCCGAGGGCATGGTGTGGACTTCGCCCGAACGCCACGGCGCCATGACCGGGATCATGAAGGCGCAGATCGACTGGATTCCGCTGGCCGTCGGCTCCGTGCGGCCCACGCAGGGCAAGACGCTCGCGGTGATGGAAGTGTCGGGCGGCTCGCAGTCGTTCAACGCGGTGAACCAGCTGCGCGTGCTGGGCCGCTGGATGCGCATGATCACCATCCCCAACCAGTCGTCGGTGGCCAAGGCCTTTCTCGAATTCGACGACGCAGGCCGCATGAAGCCCTCGCCCTACTACGAGCGCGTGGTCGACGTGATGGAAGAGCTGGTGAAGTTCACGCTGCTCACGCGCGACTGCGCGGACCACCTGGTCGACCGCTACAGCGAGCGGCGCGAAAGCGCCGAGGCGCTGTCGAAGCGCGTCAACCTGCGCAGCATTTAGACACAGGCCGGGCAAGCTTCTTGCAACGGGGACGCCCGTTGCCCGGGCAATTCCCATGGCGGCGCGTGGCACACCGACGTAGATTCCAGCGTAGAAAAAAGCGTCCGTTTCCGTCGCTTTCCCCCACTTTGGCCCCGCAGGAGTGTCCATGGACGCATGGTCGAGTCAGCAACTGTCCCCGCTGTACAGGCGCGAGGTCTTCCGTTCGCGCGAGGCCGAAGAGACCGACGCGCACGTGGCGCGCGAACTGAAGCCGCACCGCAGCGCGTGGGGCGCGGGCGATGTCGATGCCATCTTCTGCCGCGCCGAGATGAGCGCACTGTCGCTGTGCATCCTGCGCTACGGCTGCGACGTCGACATCGAGCCCGACGCGCTCGGCAACTTCGTGCTGGTGCAGATGCCCTTGCGCGGCCATGCCGACATCCACACCGGCGGGCAGACGCTGCAGATCCACCCCGGGCAAGGCGCCATCATTTCGGCCCACAAGCCGGTGCGCCTGCGCTGGCATGCCGACTGCGAACAGCTGATGCTGAAGATCGAACTCAGCCGCCTGCAGGAGGTGGCGCGCCATGCCTTCGCGCTGCGCGGTGGCGACACCGTGGGCGAGATCGATTTCGACATGCCCTTGCGCCTGGACGACGCGGCGGGCACGCAGTGGTGCCGCATGGTCGCGAGCCTGGCTTCGCTGCTGCCAGCGAACGAGTTCGAGCGCTACGACCCGCGCTGGCTCGCGCACTGCGAAGACAACCTCATGCTCTACCTGCTGTGCCACCGACCGAACTCGGTGCTGCAGCGGCATACCGACGCGCAGCGCGGCACCGAGGAAACCAGCCTGCGGCAGCTGCGACGCGCCGAAGAGTTCATGCGCGAGCGGCTCGACGCGCTGCTGTCGCTCGAAGACGTGGCGCAGGCCGCAGGCGTCACGCGCCGCGGCCTCGCCCTGCTCTTCAGGCGCCACCGCGACCTCTCGCCCGGCGAGGTGCTGCGCAACATGCGGCTCGATGCCGCGCACGCACTGCTGACGCGGCACGACGGCGCCAGCGTCACCGAGGTGGCGCTGAACTGCGGCTTCTCGCACCTGAGCCGCTTTGCCGCCTGCTACCGCGAGCGCTTCGGGCAGCTGCCGCGCGACACCTCGCGTGAACCTTCCAGCACGACCGAACGGCTCCCGGCCGCGCGGCACTGAAGCCCCATCAGGACTTCATCGCGCACTGCACCGCCGTGCGGTCCTGGTAGCGCTCCAGCACGGTGCCGATCACCTTGTTGGCGATGCGTCCGCTCGCGTCCTTGGCGATCACGCGCAGGTAGTAGTTCTGGATCGGGAAGTTGTTCGACCCATAGCGGAAGTCGCCGCGCACCGACTTGTAGTTCGCCGCCTTGATCGCCTTGAGCAGCGCGGGCTTGTCGGCCACCTTGCCGCCGACGTCGCGCACGGCCGCGTCCATTGCCATCAGCACGTCGTAGGCCTGGCCGGCATAGAACGACGGGTTGCGTCCGTTGTTCTGCTGGCGGAACGCCGTCACGAAGCGCTGGTTGGCGGCGTTGTCGAGGTCGAACGACCAGTGCGCCGTGTTGAACAGGCCGAGCATCGGCTCGCCGACGGCGGGGATCATGTCTTCGTCGGCCGAGAACGCGGTGGAGATGAGCGCCACGTCTTTCGACAGCCCCGCGCCGACGAACTGCTTGATGAAGCTCACGCCCATCGCACCGGGTAAAAAGAAGTACAGCGCATCGGGCTTCGACGCGCGAATCTGCGCCAGCTCGGCGGAGTAGTCGAGCTGCCCGAGCTTGGTGTACAGCTCGTCGCCCACGCCCCCCTTGAAGGTGTGCTTGAAGCCGTTGATGGCGTCCTTGCCGCCCGGGTAGCTGGGCGCGATCATCGCGACCTTCTTGAAGCCCTTGTCCGAGGCGAACTTGCCGGCCGACTCGTAGTACGCGTCATTCGGGTACGAGGCGCCGAAGAAGTACGGGTTGCAGCGCGCACCCGAGTAGTCGCTCGGGCCGGTGTTGCTCGACAGATAAGGCACCTTGGCCGCGAAGAGCGGCGGGCCCACGGCCAGCGCAACCGACGAGCCGACCGGCCCGGTGAACAGGTCGATCTTGTCGCGCAGCAGCATGCGCTCGACCACCTGGCGCGCCATCTCGGGGTTGCCTGCCGTGTCGGCTTCGACGAACTCCACCGGCACGCCGCCGAGCTTGCCTCCCAGCTGCTTCATCGCGACCGCGAAGCCGGCCTTGGCCTCGGCACCGCCGACGGCGAAGGGGCCGGACAGGTCCATCGCCAGGCCGACTTTCACGGTCTGCGCGGTCTGCGCCTGCGCGGGTGAAGCCAGCGCGCCCACCAGGACGGTGAGCGCGCACAAGACGGATCGGGGCGTGGCCTGCGACATGAAAGATCTCCTCGGGGTGAGTTCGTTGAACGTGGGGGCTGCAGCAAATGCAGGGCGCAGTCTCTGTGCGGCGGCGGCGTCCCGCTATCCGTTTCGTGCGGCGCCAACCGCTGCACGAAATGGACAGACAACAGGCCAGCGCGCTCCCCAGAATCGCCGCCGACCCCACCACTTCGAGAGACGAACCGATGAGCGACACCATCGACATTCCCACCGGCGACGGCACCCAGACCTTTCGCGGCTACCTGGCCCTGCCGGCCTCGGGGCGCGGCCCCGGCATCGTGCTGTGCCAGGAGATCTTCGGCATCAACGACTACGTGCGCGAGGTGGCCGACCTCTACGCCGAAGAGGGCTACGTGGTGCTCGCACCCGACCTGTTCTGGCGCATGGAACCCGGTGTCGATCTGGGCTACTCGCCCGAAGACTGGCAGCGCGCCTTCGGCTTCTTCCAGAAGTTCGACATCGACGCCGGCGTGGCCGACGTCACGGCGAGCGTGAAGGCGCTGCGCGCGCACCCGGCCTGCACCGGCAAGGTCGGCGCGCTGGGCTTCTGCCTCGGCGGCAAGCTGGCCTACCTGGCCGCCGCGCACTCGGGCGTGGACGCGGCCGTGGGTTACTACGGCGTGGGCATCGAGGGCGCGCTCGACCTCGTGCCGAAAATCGAATGCCCGATCGCCCTGCACTTTGCGGAACTCGACCAGTTCTGCCCGCCCGAGGCCCGCGCCCAGGTGCTCGAAGCCTTCGCCGGCAGGCCCGATGCGCAGATGTACGTGTACCCCGGCGTCGACCATGCCTTTGCGCGCACCGGCGGCGACCATTTCCACAAGCCCTCCACGCTCATGGCGCACCAGCGCTCGATGGCGCTGTTCAAGGAAGCGATCGGCCCGGTGTACGACCTCTCGGCGCTGTGGGACAAGCACTGCGAGTACGAATTCGCCACGCGCGACGTGGTCGCCACCATGGCCACGATGGTGAGCGAGCCCTACGTGAACCACATCCCGACCATGACCGGCGGCGTGGGCGCCAAGGAGCTGTCGCGCTTCTACAAACACCACTTCATTCCGAGCACGCCGCCCGACACGCGGCTCACGCCCATCTCGCGCACGGTGGGCGCGACGCAGATCGTGGACGAGATGCTGTTCAGCTTCACCCACACGGTCGAGATCGACTGGCTGCTGCCGGGCATCGCGCCCACCGGCAAGCCGGTGGAGATTCCGCTCGTGGCCATCGTGAAGTTCCGCGGCGACAAGCTGTACCACGAGCACATCTACTGGGACCAGGCCAGCGTGCTGGTGCAGATCGGGCTGCTCGATCCGAAGGGCCTGCCCGTGGCCGGCGCCGAGACGGCGCGCAAGCTGGTCGACGAAACACAGCCGTCGAACACGCTGATGCCGCGCTGGGAAAAATCGACCGGCCTCACCATCGCCGACCCGGCGCTGCCCTTGGGATGAGCAGCACTTCCGACACCGACATGCTGGCGCTGGTCGTGGACGCGGTCACGCCGCTCACGCCAGCCATCAAGGCCTTCGTGCTGCGCTCGGCGAACGGCGCGCCCCTGCCGCTATTCACGCCGGGCGCGCACCTGGGCGTGCAGGTGGTGCAGGCCAACGGCCACGCGGGCCAGCGCGCCTACTCGCTCGCCAGGCCGCACGACGGCTCGGACCGCTGCGAGATCGCGGTGCTGTGCGAGCCCCACGGCGCAGGCGGTTCGGCCTGGATGCACGCGCTGCAACCCGGCGCCACGCTGACCGCGCACGCGCCGCGCGACGACTTCGCGCTGCACGCGGGCAGCGCGCCGCCGCTGCTCCTTGCGGGCGGCATCGGCATCACGCCGCTGCTGTGCATGGCGCGATCGCTCGCAGCCGAAGCGCGCCCTTTCGAGTTCGTCTATGCCACGCGCAGCGAGGACGCCACGGCCTTCCTGCACGAGGTGCGCGCGCTCGGCGGCACCGTGGTGCACGACGGCGGCGACCCGGCACGCGGTATTGACCTGCGCGCGCTGCTGGCGTCGCCCGTGCCCGGCCGCCACCTGCATGTGTGCGGTCCGCGCGGCATGGTGCAGGCCGTGATCGACACCGCCCGCGCGCTCGGCTGGCCCGACGACCACGTGCACTTCGAGCTCTTCGCCGGCGCCATCGAGCAGGCGGGCGATGCGCCTTTCGAGGTGCGCACGCTGCGCTCGGGCAAGACGCTGACCGTGGCGCCGCGCCAGAGCCTGCTCGACGTGCTCATCGCCGCGGGCCTGGACCCGCTGTACGACTGCCGCCAGGGCGACTGCGGCGTGTGCGTGGTGGACGTGGTCGAGGGCGTGCCCGATCACCGCGACCACAACCTCAGTCCGCGCGAGAAGGCGGACGGCAAGACCCTGTGCACCTGCGTGTCGCGCGCGAAGACGCCGCACCTGGTGCTCGACATCTGATGACGTTTCAGGAGACCCACCCGATGAATTCCGTGATCCCCATCATCCCCATCGCGGCGACAAACCCGATCGACATCCAGTCGCTCGTGCAGCCCGACCGCGTGCACAAGCGCGTCTACACCGACCCCGCCATCTTCGAGCTGGAGATGGACCGCGTGTTCGGCCAGGCCTGGATCTACATCGGCCACGAAAGCCAGGTGCCCAAGCCCGGCGACTACTTCACCACCCGCCTGGGCCGCGAGCCCGTGGTGATGGTGCGGCACACCGACGGCCAGGTGCATGTGATGTTCAACCGCTGCCCGCACAAGGGCGCCAAGCTCGTGCCCGACGGCAGCGGCAGCGCCGGCAAGTTCCTGCGCTGCCTGTACCACGGCTGGACCTTCAAGTGCGACGGCAGCCTGCTGTCGGTGCCGCTGCGCAGCGGCTACGAATGCACCGCGCTCGATTTGAAAGACCCGCAGTACGGCGTGCGCAAGGTGGCGCGCGTGGCCACGCACCGCGGCTTCGTGTTCGCCAGCCTGTCGGAAGACGGACCTGAGTTGAAGGAATTCCTGGGCGGCGTGGCCACGTCACTCGACAACTTCTGCGACCGCGCGCCCGAGGGCGAAGTCGAGGTGGCCGGCGGCGTGCAACGCGTGGTCCAGCGCAACAACTGGAAGATCTTTTTCGAGAACCTGCACGACACCATCCACGCCGTGGCCACGCACGAGTCGTCGTGGCGCGCGGCCAAGGAAGAGCACGAGTCCATGCCGGCCGGCACGCCCAAGCCCTTCGAGGTGGTGATCGTCGACGGCAACGGCGAGCCGCTGGAGTTCTGGGAAAAGCTGGAGCTCAAGGGCTACGACCACGGCCACGGCTTCATGGAAGGCATCTTCGTGCCGCCGACCGATCCGGTGAGCCTGGCCTACGTGGCCTCGCTCGAAGCTGCGAAGGGCGCCGAGCGCACCGACGAGATCCTGCGCGTGAACCGGCACAACACCATCGTGTACCCGAGCTGTTCGCCGCACACCTCATTCCAGCAGATCCGCGTGATCCGGCCGCTGTCGGTGGACCGCACGCTGGTCGAGATCTTCAGCTTCCGGCTGAAGGGCGCGCCCGAGGCCACCTTCCAGCGCACGCTCAAGTACACCAACATCGTCAACGCGCCCTCGTCGAACGTGATGTCCGACGACCTGGAGGCCTACAACCGCGTGCAGGAAGGCCTGGGCTCCGACGGCGGCGACTGGGTCAGCATGCACCGCGCGGCGGGGCGCGACCAGCCGCTGCCGGGCGGACGCGCGTCCAACGGCAACAGCGAGATGCCCTCGCGCAACATGTTCGCGGCGTGGGCCGGGTACATGGGTGTCGACACGAGCACACAGACCGGGAGTGCCGAATGAACTTCCGCGACTGGAACGAACAGCAGGACCTCACGCAGTTCCTGCACCACGAGGCACGCCTGCTCGACGAGCACCGCTGGGACGAATGGCAGAAGCTCTTCACGCCCGACGGCCTGTACTGGGTGCCGCTGGTGCACGGCCAGGTCGACCACCTCAACCACGCCTCGCTGTTCTGCGAGGACGCCCTGCTGCGCTCGATGCGCGCGCGGCGGCTCGAGCAGGCCCGCGCCTATTCGCAGCAGCCGCCCACGCGCACCGTGCACGTGCTGGGCAACATCGCGCTCGAATCGCGCGACGACGACGCCACCTGCACCGTGCGCTCGACCTTCCTGCTGCTGGAGTGGCGCAAGACCGAACAGCGCACCTTCGGCGGCAGCGTGCTGCACACGCTGCGCCGCGCCGACGACGGCTGGCGCATCCAGACCAAGCGCATCGACCTCGTCAACTGCGACGCGCCGCACGAAGCCCTGCAGGTGTTCCTGTGAAGGCCGCGCTGCTGGCGATGCACTACCAGAACGACGTGCTGCACGTCGACGGCAAGGTGCGCGTGGGCGTGGCCGCCGACGATCCCGCGCGCCCGCGCCTCATCGCCTCGGCCGCACGGCTCATCGCCGGTGCGCGCGCGAACGGCGTGCCGGTGATCTTCGTGCGCATCGCCTTCGCGCCGGACTACTCGGACTGCCTGCGCAACTGCACGCTGTTCCGGCGCGTGGCCGAGAGCGGCGCGGTGCAGGAAGGCAGCTGGGGCGCCGGGTTCTACGACGAACTCGCGCCGCGGCCGGGCGAGGCCGTCGTCACCCACAAGCGCAACAACCCCTTCTGGGCCAGCGGGCTCGAAGAAGTAGTGCGTGCCACCGGTGCCAGCCGCCTGTACGTGGCCGGCATCGCGACCAACCACGTCGTCGAGCACGGCGCGCGCCATGCGAGCGACCTGGGCTACGACGTGGCCGTGGTCGCCGACGCCTGCAGCACCGCGCACGCGCACCTGCAGGCAGCCAGCCTGGAAACCCTGGCGATGCTCGCGGACGTGGTGCGCGTGGACGATGCGGTCGCGCAAATGGGAGGCCGGCCATGACGACGCTGCAAGGCAAGGTCGCCGTCGTGACGGGCGCCGCCGCGCTGCTGGGCAGCGCCATCGTGCGCGCCTTCGTGCAGGCCGGCGCGCGCGTGGTGGCGGTCGATATCGACACGGCGCGCGGCGCCGCACTGGCGGCTGATTTGGGCGCAGGCTGCCGCTTCGTCGCCTGCGACATCGCTTCGGACGACGCGCTCGACGCGCTCGTGGCCGGCACGCTGCGCACCGAAGGCCGCATCGACTTCCTCATCAACAACGCGGTGGTCTACGGCGATGCGGGCCTGGATTCCGCGCGCGCCGAGTGGCTGGGCGCGCTGAACGTCAACCTGGTCTCGGGCGCGATGCTGGTGCAGAAGACCGCCGACGCGCTGGCCGCGCACGGCGGCGCCATCGTGAACATGGGCAGCGTCGGCGGCAAGTTCGGCGCGGCGGGCCGGGCGCTGTACCCCGCGGCCAAGGCCGCCATCCTGCAGCTCACGCGCAACCAGGCCGCCACGCTCGCGCCGCGGGGCGTGCGCGTGAACTCGGTGTCGCCGGGCTGGACCTGGTCGGACGCGCTGTCGCGCATGGCGAACGGCGACCGTGCACGGGCCGACCGCGTCGGCGCACCGATGCACCCGCTGGGCCGCGTGGGAGACGGCGACGACGTGGCGCAGGTGGTGCTGTTCCTGTGCTCGGACGCGGCGCGCTTCGTGACCGGTGCGGACATCCCGGTCGATGGCGGCTTCTCGATGCTGGGGCCGGACCAGGGGCGCTCGGCGCGGGACTGGTTCGAGGCGTAGCCGCCGTTCAGCCGCGCGACTGCCGCAGCGCGCCCGGCGTGCCGCCCAGATGGCGGCGGCACAGGCGCACGAAGTGCGAGGCGTCCGCCAGCCCGACGCGCAGGCCGATCTGCGCCACGCTCAGGCGGTCGAAGCGCGCGTCGGCCAGCATGCGCTGCGCCACCTGCATGCGGCAGGCGGCCAGCGCGTTGGCGAACGTCGTCGCGCCCTCGCCCCCTTCCGCGAGGCAGCGGTGCAGGCTGCGCTCCGAAATGCCGAGCCCTTGTGCGACGGCTCCCGCTGTGAGGCCCGGTTCGGCATGGCGCTCGCGCGTGGCGTCGAGCACGCGCTGACGCCAGGCGGCGCGGCCACACGCGTCGGGCACCGCCACGCCGGGACCGAGTGCCAAGGCCAGCAGCCCGCCGAGCTGGTCGGCCAGCAGCGCCACCGGCAGCGGCGGCCGGCTGGCCACTTCGGGCGACAGCGCCCGGGCAAAGCCGCTGAGCGCCGCGCCCCAGCCGCTGTGCCCGTCGATGCGGCGCGCGACATGGTCGCCGGCATCGGGCAGCCACGACTCGACCCAGGCGGTCGGCAGCTCGATCGACACGGTGTCGGCCGACTGCTGCAGGTGAAAGGCGTAGCAGCGCCGCGAATCGACCAGCACCGCGTCGCCGGGCAGCAGGCGCGCCGAGCGCTCCTCCTGCACCGCGACCCAGGGCGAGTCGGCCTTGCACAGCAGGTAGTAGTAGTTCTGGCGGCTGTGGGCGATGGCACGACGGGTGCGGTACACGTCCTGCGCGCTGCCGCGCACCCGGTTCACGTGCAGCGGCCCGAGCGGCGCGGACTCGAGCGAGGCGCCGAAGCCACCGGCCTGCGGGCTGGTCACGTCCATCTCGAGAAAGCCTTCGCAGACTGCGCCGATCCAGTAGTCCAGCCGCTGCGGTGGCGGCACCGCGTCGGTCGACCAGGTGTGGATCGCTGCAGGGGTTGCGGACATGGCGGCGGAGGTCATCCCGCCAACATAGCCAGCCCGGGCCCGTTTGCCAAGCGGGTATAGACGCCCTCCGACGCCGCGCCGCGCGGGTGCCCGGCACAATGACCGGCTACTTTTTCAACTGCACATGCACGAAGGGCCCGCACACATGAGCAAGCAGCAAAGCGATTTCGGATTGATCGGCCTGGCCGTGATGGGACAGAACCTGGTGCTGAACGTGGAAAGCCGCGGCTTCCAGGTCAGCGTCTACAACCGCACCGAGGCCACCACCGAGACCTTCATTGCCGCCAATCCCGGCAAGAAGCTCGTGGGCGCCAAGACGCTCGAGGAATTCGTTCAAAGCCTGGCCAAGCCCCGCAAGATCCAGATCATGGTGAAGGCCGGCGCGCCGGTCGACCAGGTGATCGAACAGCTGATCCCCCTGCTCGACAAAGACGACATCGTCATCGACGGCGGCAACAGCCTCTACACCGACACCGAGCGCCGCGACGCCTATCTGAGCAGCAAGGGCCTGCGCTTCATCGGCGCGGGCGTGTCGGGCGGCGAGGAAGGCGCGCGCAAGGGGCCATCGATCATGCCGGGCGGCCCGCTCTCGACCTGGGAGGTGATGAAGCCGATCTTCGAGAGCATCGCAGCCAAGGTGGACGGCGAGCCCTGCGTCATTCACATTGGCCCGGGCGGCGCGGGCCACTACGTGAAGATGGTGCACAACGGCATCGAGTACGGCGACATGCAGCTGATCTGCGAGGCCTACAGCCTGTTCAAGGCGGCCGGCTTCACGACCGACGAGATGGCCGCGATCTTCAACGAATGGAACGACGGCGAGCTGCAGAGCTACCTGATCCAGATCACCGCCAAGGCGCTCGAACAGAAAGACCCGGAAACGGGCCAGCCGGTGGTCGACCTCATCCTCGACAAGGCCGGCCAGAAAGGCACGGGCCAGTGGACGCTGCTGAACGCGGCCGAGAACGCGGTGGTCATCAGCACCATCAACGCCGCGGTCGAAGCGCGCGTGCTGTCGTCGCAGAAGAAGGCGCGCGTGGCGGCCAGTCAGCTGCTGCACGGGCCGGTGCCCGCGCTGTCGCTGGAGAAGCAGGCGCTGGTGGCCAAGGTGCACGACGCGCTCTATGCCTCGAAGGTCATCAGCTACACGCAGGGCTTCGACCTCATCCAGACGATGGGCGAGAAGAAAGGCTGGAAGCTCGACCTGGCAGGCATCGCGTCGATCTGGCGCGGCGGCTGCATCATCCGCGCGCGCTTCCTGAACCGCATCACCGACGCCTTCCGCACCGACCCGGCGCTGGGCAACCTGATGCTCGACCCGTTCTTCCAGGACCTGCTGAACCGCACGCAGCAGAACTGGCGCGAGGTGGTGGCGCTGGCGGTCAGCAACGGCATCCCGGTGCCGGCCTTCAGCGCGTCGCTGGCCTACTACGACAGCTACCGCACGGCACGCCTGAGCGCGAACCTGCTGCAGGCGCAGCGCGACTTCTTCGGGGCGCACACGTACGAGCGCGTGGACAAGCCCGAAGGCCGGTTCTTCCACACCGACTGGCCCGAAGTCATCGACTGAACGCGCGCCGGCGAGCGCGGTGGCATCGCTTCACAGCGACTTCACCGAGACTTCATGGGACGCCCCCATGGACCCTGCCAGAATCAAGGCCATGCGCCGCCGGGGGGTGGCGCTGCCTTCATGCAGGGTAGGGATTCATGGACACAAGAAAAAAATGGATGGTCGCGGGCGTCGCGGCGATCGTGCTGGTGGGTGCCGGCGTGGCCTTCGTCAAGATGCGGCGCTCGCACTTCGACGGCGACATCAACGCCCTCAACGTGGACCTGTCGGCACCGTATGCCTACATCGCCACCCCCGCGCTCTCGCGCCTGCCGCGCGACATCGTGCAGGCACCGGTGGTGCGCGACGTGCTCACCGAAGATTTCGCCTTCTATTACGAAAACCAGGAAGACCGGCTGAGCCTGCGCGGCGCGATCAAGCGCATCGCGTACGAGCGCGACACCACCTGGACCGACCAGCTACTGGCCGCGGCCCTGGACGAGCCGGCCGAAATGGCCTGGTGGCCCGATGCCAAGGGCGCCCCGCGCTACTGGGCGCTGACCATGACCCGCGGCGCAGTGGCCACCGCCCTGCAGGGCCTGGCGGGCATCGCCGCCAAGGACTCGCAGCTGAGCATCATCGGCACGCTGCGCGCCAACGGAAATGACGTGAATGCCTACGCGCTGGTGCTGTCGCCGCGTCGCACGCTGGTGCTGCTGTCGCAGGGCAACCGCGTGGTGGTGCTGAGCGACCCGGGCCTGCTGTTCAACAACGAAAGCCAGGCCAGCGGACCGGCCCTGGAGGTGGTCGAGGGCCTGCTGTCGGGCGACACCCGTTCGCAATCGGCCTGGCGCCGCGGCTTCGGGCTCGGTGAAGAAGGCGCCGCCGCGCCGGGCAGCTCGGCGATCGTGGCCGATGCGCGGCTGCTGTCCTTCGGCTACCAGCACTTCTTTCCGGGCGTGCAGGCCGTTCGCTTCGACGTCGCACCCCACGGCGCCGCGCTGCGCACGGCCGTGCGCGTGAAGGCGGCCGGCACCCTGCCCGCCGCACCGGGCGACCGCGAACTGTGGTCCGCCCTGCCGGCCAACCCCGCGGCCTGCGCCATGCTGCCGGTCGAATGGGCGCAGATGGACGCGCTGATGAAAGACGCCCCGGCGGCGCCGAACGCCGAGGCGATGAAGGCCCTGGCCGCGCAGTTCGACGGCCCCGCCGCCGTCTGCTGGTACGCCCGCTCGCAGCTGCACACGCCGCTGTTCGTCGCGCAGATGAAGGCATCGGCCGGCCCCGAGACCGATGCCACGCTCGCCGGCCTGGCGGACTGGCTGATCTCGACCGACGCCACGCGCACCGACCCGGCGGCGAAACCCGGCGTCGGCCAGTGGCAAAGCCAGGTGACCGGCCCCTGGGGGCCGTATGCCGACGGCGACGACAAGGCCTACCGGCCCACCCTGGCCCGGCAAGGCCGATGGGTCGCGTTCTCGCCCGACGACAAGCTGGTCGAGCTGGCGCTGAACACCCAGGCCAAGCGCTACCCGGGCGTGGCCGACACGCTGCCGCCGGCCGGCGGCACCACGCTGGTGGTCGGCGCGCCCACGCAGATCGCCGACCTGTTGCAGCGCGAGGCCATGGCCGTGCTGCCTGCCGATCAGGAAATTCTTCGCCAGGCGGCCCAGCAGCACCTGGTGCCGCGCCTGAATGCGCTGCGCAAGCTGCCACCGGCACGGGCCGTGGCGCAAGGCGCGGGCGACAGCAACGGCTGGGTGCCGGTCGAGTGGCAGGCGATGTCGGCGGCGCCGCAGTCCAAGTGACGCGCCGCGCCATCACCGCCGGCATCGATCGCCGGACGGCGCTCGGCCGGGGCGCTGCGCTGGCGCTGGCGTCCGCGATGCCGGCGCTGCCCACCCTGGCAGCCGATACACCCGCGCTGAACCGTGAACAGTCCGCACACTTTCGCGACTGGATGACGCTGCTGATCCACGAACAGATCGAGCGCGGCCCCACGCCGCGCTGGACGCACCGCGACTGCGCGGGGCTGGTGCGCTTCTCGGTGGCCGAGTCGCTGCGCGAACACGACGTGGCCTGGCGCCGCGCCAACGGTTTGCTCGCGCGCCGCCTGCCGCCCGACATCGACCCGGCCGCCGCGGCGCCGCTGCGCAACACCTGGCGGCGCGCCGACGGCACGCGCGACGCCTACGTCGGTGCACTCGAGCTGGTGCAGGAGAACACGCGCTTCGTCACGCGCCAGCTGCAGCAGGCGCTCTTGGGCGACATGCTGTTCTACGACCAGGGCGACGAGCAGCACCTCATGGTGTGGATGGGCAACTACATCGCCTATCACACGGGCCGCGTGCTGCCCGGCGACAACGGCCTGCGCGCCGTGCGCGCCACCCAGCTGCTCGGCTGGAGCGACACGCGCTGGCGCCCCACCGACGACAACCCCAATTTCGCCGGTGTCTACCGGCTCGCCTTTCTCGCACGATGACCATGCACACACCTGTCCCGTCCCCGTGGCCCTTGTGGCGGCGTCTTGTTCCACTGGCACTCGCGGCGGCCACCGCGTTCACGGCGATGCAGCCGCTGACGACGAACGCAGCGGACGAGCCCCAACCCCAGCCGCTGGAGAACAGCCGCTCGGCCTACACCGGCGAGCCCTTCTTCCTGCTCTCCGACGCCACCTTCGCCAGCGACCAGACGGCCCGTGTCCGCCTGGAAGTGAACCAGCCCTCGGCGCTGGAACAGGTGGGCGGCGTGGACGTGCTGGTCTACAGGATTCCCGACGCCCTCGCCTTCCTGCAGAAGCAGAAGAACCTGCACCGCGTGCAGGTGGGTGCGCGTGCCGCCGACGAAGGCCTGGCCAACACGCTCACCCACCTGTGGGACAGCTGGGTCGTCAAGGCGCGCCTGGCCTGGCAGCAGATGTTCTCGGCCAACGCGCGCCGCGCCGTGACGCAGCAGGCGCCCGAACTGAAGACGCCCGCCAGGCTCAAGCAGCCCTCGGTCTTCGAGGAGCCCCGGCAGTTCCGCCCGATCCCGGGCCTGCCGGTGGTGGAGCGCTTTCGCTACCCGGTGCACAAGGCGCAGCCGATCGGCCTGCCCAAGGGCGTGAAGCTGGAAGGCTCCAGCAGCGAATTCATCAACGCCTCGCAAGGCAACGTGTTCGTGCCGGTGGGCAAGCGCACGCCGGGGCTGTACCTGGTGGAAGCCATCAGCGGCCAGTTCCGCGCGACCACGCTGCTGTTCGTGTCGGACACCGTGGCCATCACCAAGGTCTCGGGCGACCAGATGCTGGTGTGGGCGGCGCAGCGCGCAGCCGGCGCGCCGGTGCCCGGCACCAAAGTGGTCTGGACCGACGGCGTCGGCGTGCTCAAGAGCGGCGAGGCCGATGCCCAGGGCCTGGTGAAGCTCGAGCGCCAATCGCCCGAGCAGACCTACGTGTTCGGCCAGGACCCCGCAGGCGGCGTCTTCATTTCCGAAAACTTCTACTACGACAGCGAGATCTACAACGCCAAGGTCTACACCGTGACCGACCGCCCGCTGTACCGCCCGGGCGACTCGGTGAACGTGAAAGTGAGCGGGCGCGAGTTTCGCAGCGCGCGCGAATCCGTCGCCCTGAAAGACGCCGACCTGGCGCTCGCCGTGCTCGACCCCGCCGGCCAGGTGGTGCATGCGCAGAAGCTCGCCTTCTCGGGCGCCAAGGGCGCGGACGCGCGCTTTGCGTTGCCCGACAACGCCGTGGCCGGCGGCTACGAGCTGCGCCTGGCCATGGGCGGCGACACCTACACCGCCGCCTTCCGCGTGGCCGACTACCAGAAGCCGCATTTCGACATCGTGCTGCTGCCCGAGAAGGCCGACTTCAAGACCGGCGAGGCCGTCGGCGGCAAGCTGCAGCTGAACTACCCCGACGGCAAGCCGGTGGCGCGTGCACGCGTGAGCCTCACGGCGCGCTCGCAGAAGCTGGCCATGGTGAACGGCGAACTCGACTACGCCGGCCAGTTCCCGGTGAAGCTGCAGCAGGCCGAGCTGGAGACCGACGGCGACGGCATCGCGAAGTTCTCGCTGCCCGCGGCCACCGAGCCCAGCCGCTACCTGCTCACGGCGTTGGCCACCGACGGCGCGGCCTACCGCGTGCGCACCTCGCGCGAGATTCTGGTGGAGCGCGGCGCGGCCTCGTTCCGCCTCGCGGCCGACCGCCAGTTCTCGCAGCCGGGACAAGCGGTGGGCTTCAAGCTCGCGGCCAGCCAGCGCGCCGGCGCCACGGCGGCAGCCGATACACCCGCCACGCCAGCGCGCCCCGCCACCTGGCAATGGGTGCGCCTGGAAGACCGCACCAAGCAGTCGGGCCCCATGCCAACCGGCGACACGCTGTCGGTCAGCTTCCCGACGCCGGGCAGCTACACGCTCTCGCTGCTGGACGACAAGGGCCGCATCGTCGGCGCCGCCAGCCACTGGGTGAGCGGCGACGGCGTGAAGGCGCCCGCCGGCAGCGTCGGCATGGTGCTCGACCGCACGAGCTACCGCGCGGGCGACACGGCCCAGGTGCTGGTGAGCTTTCCCGAGCCGGTGGACAACGCCCTGCTCACGCTGGAGCGCGACCGCGTCGAAGCCACCGCGCTGATGGGCAGGAACACCGACTGGATCAAAAGCGAGCGCATCGCCCCCACGCAGTGGAAGTTCACGCTGCCCGTGCGCGACGTCATGAGCCCCAACATGACACTGTCGGTGGCCTACGTGAAGAACGGCGACTACGTGTTCCAGAACCAGGGAGTCAGGGTCGAGCAGGAGCGCATCGCGCTGGCCTTCACGCCCGACAAGGCGGTGTATGCGCCCGGCGACACCGTCACCATCGACGTGAGTGCCACGCTGGCGGGCAAGCCCGTGGCCACCGACCTCGCCGTGGGCGTGGTCGACGAAATGATCTACGTGCTGCAGCCCGAGATCGCGCCGGCCATCGGCGACTTCTTCTATCACCCGCGCCGCAACAACGTGCGCACCAGCGCCAGCCTGTCCTTCATCGGCTACGACCTCGCGACCAGCAAGCTGGGCACGCTGCCGGGCGCGCGCCAGGTCAACGACCGCGCGGTGAAGGTGCTGGAGCGGCCGCGCCGCGACAACATCGACACCGCCGCCTGGGAGCCGCGGCTGGCGACCGACGCCTCCGGCCACACGCGCTTCAGCTTCACCATGCCCGACTCGCTCACGCGCTGGCGCATCACCGGCCGCGCCATGAGCGCCGGCGGCGCGGTGGGCCAGCAGGTGGGCTGGGTGCGCTCCGACAAGGCCTTCTACGCCAAGTGGACCAGCCCCGACTGGCAGCGCCAGGGCGACAAGGCGCAGGCCTCGCTGGCCCTGTTCAACCAGACCGGGCGCGAAGCCAAGGTCGAATGGAGCGCCAGCGGCGCGGGCGTGGAGCGCAAGGACACCGTCACGGTGCGCCCCGGCGTCAACTTCATCGCCCTGCCGCTCGCTGCGGGCGACGCAGACAAGTCGGGCGCGGTCAGCGTCACGCTGCGCCAGGACGCCCGCGTGGTCGACACGCTCGACGTGCCCGTGCGCCGCCTCCCGGTGGCCTGGCGCGCGCCGCGCGACAAGGCACTCGACCTCGCGGCAGGCAGTGCCCCGCTGGCCTTGCCCGCCGACGCATCGCGCGTGCGCGTTTCGCTCGCGCAGGACGCCGCGGCCGGCGCCTTCAGCCAGCAGATCGACGCCCTCATCGACACCCCGCGCGGCAGCGTGGAGCAGACCGCCAGCCGCATGCTCCCGCTGTCGCTCGCGCTGCAATCGCTGTCGGCGGCGCAGCAGCCGATGGCGCCGGCGCTGATGCAGCGCCTGGCCACGGCGCGGCTCTCGATCGCGCAGATGGCCGGCCCGCAGGCGCAGTTCGGATGGTGGGGACGCGGCATGCCCAACGATGCCTTCCTGACTGCCTACGCCTACTACGCCGACTGGCGCGCCACCCAGGCGCTGCGCGTGACGCTGCCGGCCTCGAACTGGCAGCGACTGCTCGACGTCTACGCCAAGGACGGCCAGAAGCTGCCGCCGCTGCAGCGCGCGCTGGCGCTGTCGTGGATGCAGGAGATGGGCCTGCCCGTGGGCTCGATGGCCGGCGGCCTCGCCGACCAACTGGCCGCCCAGCCGGCCAGCGATGCCACGCAACTGGCACAACGCCGCGGCAGCCTCGCGATGGTGGACGCCACGCTTCCCAACGCCCCGGACACCCGCGACATGGCGCTCGTGCTGGCCGTGCAGACCGCCGGCCCGACGGTCGCCAGCGCCAAGGCGCGCGCCGCCGCCGACGAAGCCGCCGCGCGCCTGGCCGGCGTCGACGCACCGCTGGTGCAGGCGCTGCTGATGGCCACGCAACGCGCGAGCGCCGACAAGGCCGCGGCGGTGCTGGGCCAGATCCGCGCCGACACGCCTTCCATCGACCGTGCGCAGACGTTGCTGTGGCTGCACCGCGCGCTCGGCGGCAGCCGGCTCGCCGCCGGCACGGACGCGGCGCCGTCCCTCGGCGCGCCCTGGGTGCGCGCCACCGACGGCACCGGCACGAGCTGGCGCCTGCCCCCCGGCGCCGCCGCACCGGCCACGCTGGAGCTGCCTGCCGGGCAGAAGGCGGCCTGGGCCTTCGTGAGCTACGAGAGCAACGAGGCGCAGGCGCCCGCGCTCGACGCGAAGGTCGAGCGCACGCTGTGGCGCGTGGTCACCCAGCCGCGTCCCGCACCGGAGCCGCCGGCCGCGGCCGCGCCGGGCCAGCCTGCACCGGCGCCGGTCCCCGTGGTCAGCGACGGCCGCATCACGGTGAAGCTCGAAGCCGTGAAACCCGGCACGCCGCTGGACACCAACGCGCTCTACCTCGACCAGCTCACCGTCACGGCCCCGAAGGCCCTGCGCTGGAGCCTCGTGGAGGCCGCGCTGCCGCCGGGCGCGGCGGTGGAAGAAAGCACCTGGGGCATCGACATGGCCGACAGTGCCGGCAAGCTGCAGCCGATGGAGCGCGCACAGAGCCAGGCCACCGCGCAGGGCTACGCCGTGCCGCTGGACACGCTGGTGGCAGGCACGCCGCTGACCGTGCGCCACCTGGTCCGCTTCTCGCAGCGCGGCACCTTCAAGCTGCCGCCGGCGCGCCTGTTCCGCATGTACGAGCCCGAAGCCAAGGCCTTCGAAGGCGACGGCCGCTGGGCCGGCGTCGAAGTGCGCTGAAGACGCGGACGACAAGGCCTTCATGAAAGCGGCACGGGTGTTCTCGCGACTGGCAGCCTCGGGCGCCGGCGCGGTCGCGCTTGCCGTCGCGCTGGCCCTGCCCGCTCTCGCAGCGGCACCCACCAAAGTTCAACCGCGCCTGGCCTGGCTCACCGACGAAGGCATGGTCGCGGTCGAACGCACGCCACAAGGCACCACGCGCCTTCCCGCATCGGATGCCTTGCAGGCACCGCTGGGCAGCGTGTGGAAGCTCTTCGTCTACAGCTACCTGAGCGTCAACGCCACGCAGGAGCCGACCTACCGCTGTGCCAGCGCGCAGCGCCGCACCGACGACGAATACTGCTGCGACCCCGGTGCCAGCATCGGCCGCGCACAGGCGCTGGCCCAATCCTGCGGCCCCTACTTCGAACCCGCGCGCCTCGGCATCCGTGCCGCCGACTGGACGCGCTTCTGGCGTGACCACGACGCCCCCGCCTGGCTGCTGCGCCTGGACGCGATGCAGCCTGACACGCGGGTGCCCGTGTCCGAGTTGCTGGCCGCGCTGCGGCAGGTGCCCGCCTCCGCGCGCACGGCCGCGCGCCAGGCCCTGCAGCCCGTCACGGTGCGCGACGACGACGTGCTCGCCGCGCTGGGCGGCGGGCCGCGCCTGAAGACCTGGTCATGGCGCGAAGGCACGCAGCCCGTCGGCGGCGCCGCCGGCTGGCTGGCCGACGGCACGCCGTTCTGGTTCGGCGATGCCGGCACCAGCCGCAGCGCGCTGCGCGCCGACGCGACATGGATGGCCGCACAGTGGGCCGCCCATGGCCTGGCAGCGCCCGTGCCGGACGGCGTGGCCGTCAGCGCGCAGCCCTGCATCGCCGTCGACTTCTTCCAGCGCTACCCGATCACCATCGTGCAGCGCGCCGTGCCGGGCAACACCACCGCCGCACCGGCCGGCCCGTTGCGCGGGCGCTACCGCATCGCGTTCCAGAACGGTTCGCAGCTGGTGATGGAAGCCGTGCCCGCCCAGGTGCTGCGCTACGGCGCGGACGGCCCGCGCATCGCCGCGCGCCTGCCGCTCGAAGACTACGTGGCGCGCGTGCTCGATCGCGAAGGCGATGCACGCGAAACCGAAGCCGCCCGCGCCCTGGCCATTGCAGCGCGCACCTACGTGCTGCAGAACGCCACCGAGACCGGCGGCTGCCGCCAGATCGCCGACGACAGCCGCACGCAGCGCGTGAGCCCCAACCCGCCGAGCGCATCGGCGCGCGCCGTGGCCGCGTTCACCGAGGGCCTCGTGGTCGACGGGCAGGCGGTGCGCTACCACGGCGACCAGGCCTCGCCCGGCGTGATGTCGTGGCAGGCCGCGGTCGCTGCGGGGCGCCAGGGGCAGCCCTTTGCGGCCATCCTGCGCACGGCGTACCCGCGCGGCAGCCTGGCGTCGTTCCGGGCCGAGGCCGATTGCACGCCCCTGCCACAGGCGCAGCAATGGCTGGCCGAACGCCAGCAGCGCTGGCGCCGCGTGCTGCGCGCCGAGGCCGGCTTCCAGCCCGTGGACGACACGCTGCGCGTGTGCCAGCTCGCCATGGGCGTGCCCCATTCCGACCAGCGACGGCTGGTGATCCGGGTGCGCGAGTGGCACAGCCGCGAAGGCCGCGTCGCGCTCATCCACGAATACCTGCACCTCGCGTTCCGCGACCATCCCCACGGGCAGGACGAAACCTTCATCGAACGGCTTGCGCAGCAACTGGCAGACTCATGAACCACTCTTTTCTGGCGCACCGCGCCGCCTTCGCGGCCATCGGCCTGCTCTCTTGCCTTGCCGGCGTCGCAGCGCACGCCCAGACCACGCTCGACACCCCGCGCGGCGGCTGGCGCAACGCCCCGGCCCGGCAGCAGGACTTCGTGCAGGAAGTGCACTACCCGGCCAGCAGCGTGAACGCCAACGGACGCTCCGAGGCCTCGCTGATCCGCGGCCGCATCGCGGCCACGCCCAAATCAAAGGACGCGAAGGACACCGCCCCGCGCACGCCTGCGCGCCTCATCGTGGACGGCATCGCCATTCCGCTGCTGACCGACGAGAAGGGCAACTTTGCGCGGCCCTGGTCGTTCGGCAGCGGCAGCCACGGCGTGGAAGTGCGCTCGCCCAACGGCGAGGTGGCGCGCTCCCAGTTCTACGAGACGCAGGCCAGCCGCGTGCCCGTGAAGCTGCGCATCGTGCTGAGCTGGGACAGCGACAGCACCGACCTCGACCTGCACGTGGTCTCGCCCGACGGCCAGCACGTGTTCTACGGCGCGCGCGTGGCCCCCAACGGCGGCGCACTCGACGTGGACGTGACGACCGGCTTCGGCCCCGAGATCTTCGCCACGCCCAGCCCGGTGCAAGGGGCGTACCACGTGTTCGTGAACTACTTCGGCGCGGGCGAGCAGCGCGACGCCATCACGACCGCGCAGGTGGCGATCCTGCAGGACGAGGGCACGCCCAAGGAAAAGCAGCAGGTGTTTCGCGTGCCGCTGCGCAAGCCCGGCGAGCTGACGCTGGTGCATTCGTTCCTGGTGCCCTGAAGTGAAGAAGAGGCAGGAGCAGGGCATGTCTCGTTGACCTGCCATGGGGCGCGTGGCAAAACCCACCCATGGCAACGCAAGCGCCCCACGACTACCCCGGCCATCTTGTCGAAGACTGGCAACTCGCCGACGGCACGCGCTTGCGCATCCGGCCGATCCGCGCGGACGATCTTGAAATGCACACGGCCTTCGTGGCGAGCCTGTCGAACGAAACGGGCTACCACCGGCTGCTGTCGCCACGCAAGCCCCAGTCCGACGAGCTCTGGCGCATGACCCACATCGACTACGACCGCGAGCTCGCGCTCATCGCAACCGCTGCAGTCGACGGCGCCGAGCAGCAGATGGGCGTGGTGCGCTACGTGCGCGGGGACACGCCGGAGACGGCGCACATCGCCGAGTTCGCCATCGTGATCGCCGATGCGTGGCAGCACCACGGACTCGCCCTGAAGCTCATGCGCAAGCTGATCGATGCGGCCACCGCAGCCGGCGTGAAGCAGCTGGCGGACATCACGCTCTACGACAACGTCGGCATGCTGGCGCTGGCGCGCAAGCTGGGGTTCACGCTGCAGCGCGATCCGGGCAATCCCAACGTCACGCGGTTGAGGCTGGCGCTCGATGCGCCCGCGCCCGCACCCTAGGCAGCAGCCTTACCAGGCAGCGCTCATCACGCCCTGCTCGGCCGCGATCCAGTCGCGCACCGGCGGCGGCAGTTCATGCGCTGGCGGCACGAGCCCCATCGCGGCATAGGACTCGAGATTGGTCACCAGTCCGCCGCGCCCCACGGCCGCGCCCTTCATGTAGCCGGCGGCGCAGACCTTGTCGCCCTTGACGAACTCGAAGCGCATGTAGTTCCAGTGTTGGTCGGTGGCGTCGAGCCGGAAGCGCAGCGTGTACGTGTCGAAAGGGTTCAGGCCGCGCCGGTAGCTGATGAGCGAGCCGCCCGACATCGGCCGCCAGCCCTGGCGCAGCATGGTCGCGGCGAAACCGGTGCGCACGAAGTATTCGACCAGCATCAGATCGATGATCGTCAGGTAGCGGCCATTGTTCATGTGGCCGTTGATGTCCAGGTCATTGGGCAGCACGCGCAGTTGCCGCTCCAGCGCATTGCCGGGTGCCAGGCGCGGTGCGCGCCAGGCACGCAACAGGGTCATCAGCAGACGGAGGTAGAGGTTCATGGCGGCACTAGAATTGGTTCAATCATGAACAGTATAGTTCAACACTGAACCATATCCAATGCCCACCGCAAAGACCCCCAAGCCCCGCAAATCCGACCGAGCCCCCTCCTCGCCGCACGGCACGCTCGCATGGCTGGCGGTGGTGCGGGCCTACAACCTCTGCGATGCGGTGATGGGTGCGCGGCTCGCCGCCATCGGGCTGCGCGTGGGCGAGCACGAGGTACTGGCCACCATTGCGACCACGCCGGGCATCACGCAGCAGATGCTCGCGGCACGCTGCTTCGTCGCCAAGAGCGGCGTGAGCATGCTGCTCAAGCAGATGGAGGGCAAGGGCTGGGTGCGGCGCGACAGCGACGGGGCCGATGCGCGCGTGCGGCGCCTGACGCTCACCGAGGACGGCACGGCCATGGCGCAGAAGTGCCTGGCGGTGCAGGCCGAACTCGTCACCGCCATGGCCGCGCCAGCCACCGAGGACGAACTGGAAACGGTGGCCGACACGATGAACCGCGTGTCCATGGTGCTCGAGGCGCTGCGGTCAGGCAAGGCCTAGCCGACTGGCAGCCACGCCCTCACCTGCGCGACCAGTTGCCCCAGCGGCGCCGTCGCATCGACCGACAGCACCCCCGCCGAATCCCGGCCCGATGCGGCCTTTTGGTAAAGCACCACACCCCATTCACCGGCGCGCGCAAACTTAAATCTACTTCCTTATGATGCAAAACCTTTTTTCGTCGGAAGCAGAGAGCCCGCGCCATGGTCCAGCTTGCGTTGCGTCGTCCGTACACCTTCATCGTCATGGCGATGCTGATCGTGCTGGCCACGCCCTTTGTGCTGGCGCGCATGGCGACCGACATCTTTCCGGAAATCAACATTCCGGTGGTCAGCGTCATCTGGAACTACAGCGGCCTGCCGGCCCAGGAAATGGGCCAACGCATCTCGGGCCAGGTGGAGCGCGGGCTGACCACCACGGTGAGCGACATCGAGCACATCGAGTCGCAGTCGCTGGCGGGCGTGGCGATCATCAAGGTGTTCTTCCAGCCCACGGCCAACATCGAGATGGCCATTTCGCAGGTGGTGGCCTCGATGCAGGCGCAGGTGCGGCAGCTGCCGCCGGGCATCACGCCGCCGCTGGTCATCAAGTATTCGGCCTCCAGCGTGCCGGTGATCCAGCTGGCGCTTTCGAGCCCCACGCGCTCTGAAAACTCGCTGTTCGACGCCACCGTCAACCAGCTGCGCCCGCAGCTCATCACGGTGCCGGGCGCAGCCATTCCGTTTCCTTACGGCGGCAAGAACCGGCTGATTTCGGTCGACCTCGACACCCAGGCGCTGCAGGCGCGCGGCCTCTCGCCGGCCGACGTGGTGAACGCGGTGAACACGCAGAACCTGATTCTTCCCTCGGGCACGGCCAAGTTCGGCAGCACCGAATACAACGTGCGCATGAACGGCTCGCCCGACGCCATCGCGGGCCTGAACGACCTGCCGATCCGCACGGTGAACGGTGCCACCACCTACCTGCGCGACGTGGCCTACGTGCGCGACGGCTTCTCGCCGCAGACCAACGTGGTGCGCCAGGACGGCGTGCGCGGCGTGCTGCTGTCGGTGCTGAAGAACGGCGGTGCGTCCACGCTGGACATCGTCTCGAACATCCGCGCCATGCTGCCGATTGCCGCGCAGACGATGCCCGAAGACATCAAGATCACGCCGCTGTTCGACCAGTCGGTGTTCGTGAAGGCCGCCGTGAAAGGCGTGGTGTTCGAAGCCATCCTGGCCGCCGCGCTCACGGCCGCGATGGTGCTGCTGTTCCTGGGCAACTGGCGCAGCACGCTGATCATTGCGCTGACGATTCCGCTGTCGATCCTGGCGTCGGTCCTGGCGCTGTATGCACTGGGCGAAACGCTCAACCTCATGACCCTGGGCGGGCTCGCGCTCTCGGTCGGCATATTGGTGGACCAAGCGATCGTGACCATCGAGAACATCGAACGGCACCTGCACATGGGCACGCCGCTCAAGGAGGCCATCGAGGTCGGCGCGGGCGAGATCGGCTCGGCGGCTTTTGTCTCGACGCTGTGCATCTGCATCGTGTTCGTGCCGATGTTCTTTCTCTCGGGCGTGGCGCGCTTCCTGTTCGTGCCGCTGGCCGAGGCCGTCGTGTTCGCGATGCTGGCCTCGTACCTGCTGTCGCGCACGCTGGTGCCCACGCTGGTGATGCTGCTCATGGGCGGCTCGCACGGCGAGCACGCGCCGGCCGCAGGCGCGAAGCCCAGTGCCCTGCAGCGCGTGTACCGCGCCTTCGACCGCCGCTTCGAGCGCGTGCGCCGCGCCTACACGCTGGTGCTGTCGGCGGTGTTGTCGAAGCGTGCCGGCTTCATCGGCCTGTTCCTGGGCTTTTGCCTGCTGTCGTGCCTGCTGTACCCCGTGCTGGGCCGCGACTTCTTCCCCACGGTCGATGCGGGGCAGATCCGCCTGCACCTGCGCGCGCCCACCGGCACGCGCATCGAGGAAACCGCGCGCCTCACCGACAAGGTGGAGGCTGCCATTCGCGAACTGGTGCCTCCGGACCAGCTCGAAACCATTCTGGACAACCTGGGCGTGCCCAACAGCGGCATCAACCTGTCGTACAGCAACGCCGGCACCATCGGCACCTTCGACGGCGAGTTGCTGCTGTCGCTGAAGGACGGCCACCGGCCGACCGAAGAGCATGTGTCGCGCCTGCGGGCCGAGCTGCCCAAGCGCTTTCCGGGCATCGAGTTCTTCTTCCAGCCGGCGGACATCGTCACGCAGATTTTGAACTTCGGCCTGCCTGCGGCCATCGACGTGCAGTTCAGCGGCAACGACCTGGCCGGCAACGCCGCGCGCGCGGCCGAACTGACCAAGGCGATCCGCCAGATTCCGGGCGCGGTCGACGCTCACGTGCACCAGCGCCTGGACGGCCCCGCGCTGAGCCTGCAGATGGATCGCACGCGGCTGCAGCAGTACGGCCTGACGGCCTCGAACGTGGGGCAGAACGTGCTCATCGCGCTGTCGGGCAGCTCGCAGACGGCGCCGGCCTTCTGGCTCAACCCGGCCAACGGCGTGGTCTACAGCATCGCGGTGCAGTCGCCGCAGTACACGGTCGATTCGCTCGATGCGCTGCTCAACATTCCCGTGGGCGCATCTGGCGCCGGCAGCGCCGGGGGCTCGCAGCAATTGCTGGGCAACCTGGTCGAAGCGCAGACGGCGCGCCAGCCGGCCGTGATGTCGCGCTACAACATCGCACCGGTGATCGACGTGTACGTGAGCGTGCAGGGCACCGACCTGGCCAGCGTGGCGTCGAAGGTGCAGAAGCTGGTCGACGAGATGCGCCCGAAGCTCTCGCGCGGCAGCCGCGTGGAAATTCGCGGGCAGGTGCAGACCATGCAGTCGTCGTTCATCGGCCTGGGCGTGGGGCTGGCGATGGCGATCGTGCTGGTGTACCTGCTGATCGTGGTCACCTTCCAGTCGTGGCTCGACGCGGCCATCATCATCACGGCCCTGCCGGCCGCGCTGGCGGGCATTGCGTGGATGCTGTTCATCACCGGCACCACGCTGAGCGTGCCGGCGCTCACGGGCGCGATCATGACCATGGGCGTGGCCACGGCCAACTCCATCCTGCTGGTGTCGTTCGCGCGCGAGCGGCTGGCTGCGGGCATTCCGCCGCTGTCGGCCGCGCTCGAAGCCGGCGCCACCCGCATCCGCCCCGTGCTGATGACGGCGCTGGCGATGGTCATCGGCATGATCCCGATGGCGCTGGGCATCGGCGAAGGCGCCGAGCAGAACGCGCCGCTGGGCCGCGCCGTCATCGGCGGCCTGATCTTCGCCACGGTGTCGACCTTGTTTTTCGTGCCCGCCGTGTATGCGGGGGTGCACAGTCGGATGGCGCGTCGCCGTGCAGCACGCGAAGCACAGCAACAACCGCCAGCGGGCATCGCGCCCCAGGAGAACTAGGACTTGACCCCCACGCTCATTCACTTCGTGTATTCGCTGCCCCCCAGGGGGGCCGCAGCTCGCCTTGGGAGCGGCCCGGCGCCGAGCTGGTCATGACGGAGCAACGCCACTCGGCATTGGCCATCCACCCCATCGCGGCTGAAGAAGGCGACGGCGAATTGCTGCGCCGCCGGCAGATCGTGCGGCGCACGCGCTGGCTGGTGCTGATCGTCCTGGTGCTGTTGGCGCTGGGCGCGGCGCGCACGGTGTTCGTGCGCATGGCCAATGCGCGGGCGCTCGAAGCCGGCACGGCCGAGCGCGCGAAGCAGTACGTGCAGACCGCCCTGCCCCGCACGCCCACGGCCGGCCAGACGCTGTCGCTGCCCGGCACGCTGCAGGGCTTCGTGCAGTCGCCCATTGCCGCGCGCGCCAGCGGCTACCTCAAGCGCTGGACCAAGGACATCGGCAGCCGCGTCGAGAAGGGCGAGCTGCTTGCCGAGATCGAGACGCCCGAGATCGACCAGCAGCTGTCGCAGGCCGTGGCCGCGCGCGCGCAGGCTGCCTCGGGCCTGGCGCTGGCGCAAAGCACCGCCGAGCGCTGGGAAGCGCTGCGCAAGAAAGACGTGGTGTCGCAACAGGACCTGGACGAACGCCGCAGCGCCGTGGCACAGGCCACGTCGAACGTGGCGGCGGCCGATGCCAACGTGCAGCGCCTGAAGCAGACCGAAGGCTTCAAGCGCGTGGTGGCGCCGTTCGCGGGCGTGATCACGCGGCGCAACGTCGACACGGGCGACCTCATCGATGCGGGTTCGGGCGGCGGCGCCGGGCGTGCGCTGTTCATGCTGGCGCAGACCGACCCGCTGCGCGTGTACATCAACGTGCCGCAGGCCTATGCCCAGCTCGTGAAGGCGGGCCAGCCCGTGGTCGTCACGCAGGCCGAGCTGCGCGGCCAGACCTTCAAGGGCGAAGTGGCGCGCACGGCGGGCGCCATCGACACGACCACGCGGATGATGCAGGTCGAGGTGTCGCTGCCCAACAAGGACGGCGCGCTGCTGCCCGGCGCCTACGTGCAGGTGTCGCTGCCGCTGGCCGCCAGCCGCACGCTCACCGTGCCGTCGAACGCGCTGCTGTTCCGCGCCGAAGGCACGCGCATCGCGGTGGTCGATGCGCAGGGCCGCATCCATCTGCGCGCCGTGACGCTGGGGCGCAACTACGGCGAGAACGTCGAGGTGATCGACGGGCTCGAAGGCACCGACCGCATGGTGCTGAACCCGTCGGACTCGCTGGCCGAAGGCGATGTGGTGGCGGTGGCGCCCGAGGCGCCGCCCGCCGATGCCAAGGCCGCCGCACCGAAGAAGGACCCGGCGTGAGACTGCGCGCGCCGCTTGCGACCACCACGGTCGCCGCCGTCGTCCTTCTGCTGGCCGCGGGCTGCGCCGTCGGCCCCGACTACCAGACGCCCGACACGCCGCTGCCCGTCAGCTGGAAGCTCGAGGAACCCTGGCGCCCCGCCACGCCCGCCGATGCCGCCGACAAGGGCCCGTGGTGGAAGCGCTTCAACGACGCCACGCTCGACACGCTGCAGGCACAAGCGCTGGCCGGCAGCCCGACATTGGCCATTGCCCAGGCGCGGCTGGCGCAGGCGCGCGCCACGCTGGCGGCCAGTTCGGCCAGCCAGTACCCGCAGCTGGGTCTGGGCACGCGCGCCTCGCGCCTGAAGATTTCCGCCAACCGGCCGCTCACCAACTACAGCGTCGCCAACTCGACGACGGTACAGAACGACTTCGCCGTGTCGCTGAACGCGAGCTACGAACTCGACCTGGCGGGCCGCGTGCAGCGCAGCGTCGAAGGCGCCAGCGCCTCCGCCGAACAGTCGGCCGCCGACCTGGCGACCACGCGGCTGCTGCTGGGCGCCGACGTGGCCAACAACTACTTCAACCTGCGCTCGACCGACATCGAGCTCGACGTGCTGTCGCGCTCCATCGGCCTGCAGCGCCGCGCGCTGGAACTGGTCACGGCGCGCCACGACCTGGGCGCGGTGTCGGGCCTCGATGTGGCGCAGCAGCAGGCGCTGCTCGAAACCACGCGCACGCAGGTCGACGTGCTGAAGAAGCAGCGTGCGCAGTACGAGCACGCACTGGCCACGCTCACCGGCACGCCCGCGCCGAGCTTCGCGCTGCCGGTCGACCTGCGCGAGATCAGGCCGCCGGCGGTGCCGCTGGGCGTGCCCTCGGACATCCTGCAGCGCCGGCCCGACGTGGCTTCGGCCGAACGCGCCATGGCCGCGGCCAACGCACAGATCGGCGTGGCCACCGCGGCCTTCTATCCGAGCTTCCTCATCTCGCCGACCGTGGGCGTGGACAGCCGCCTGATCGAATCGCTGTTCAACGGCCCCAGCCTGCTGTGGTCGGTGGGCGTGTCGGCCACGCAGGTGCTGTTCGACGGCGGGCGCATCCGCGCCAATGTCGACTTTGCCAAGGCGGGCTACGACGCCACCGTGGGCAGCTACCGCCGCACCGTGCTCACGGCGATGCAGGAAGTGGAAGACGGCATCACCGGCCTGTCGGCACTCGACAGCGCGACCACGCAGGCGCAGTCAGCCGTGACCGCGGCGAGGCGCGTGCTCGACATGGCGACCAGCCGCTACGAGGGCGGCGCCTCGACCTACCTGGACGTGATCACCGCGCAGCAGTCGCTGCTGACGGTGGAGCGGCAGGCCGCGCAGTTGCAGGGGCAGCGGCTCTTGACGTCGGTGTTCCTGGTGAAGGCGCTGGGCGGCGACTGGTGCGAGGCGGGCCGTGCGGACAGCGCGAGCGATGTAGCCGCAGGTTGCCGTTTTCAGGGGATGGCCGGCCTGGCCAAAAGCCCGTAGCATCGCGCCGCCCTCCCCCGCGTCGTACGGACGCTGCCTCTTTTTCGAAGGACGCGACGATGTTCAAACGGATGCTCGGATTCCTGGCGGTCGCGTTTCTCGCGACCTCCGCCCTCGCACAGACCGGCGGCATGCCGGCCTTCTCTCCCGCCTTCAAGACCCGCGAGATCGCCGTCAACGGCACCACGCTGCATGTGCGCGTGGGCGGCACCGGCCCCGCCGTCACGCTGCTGCACGGCTACGGCGAAACCGGCGACATGTGGGCCCCCATGGCCAACGTGCTCGCGCGCGACCACACGGTGGTGGTGCCCGACCTGCGCGGCATGGGCCTGTCGGCACGCGCCACCACGGGCTTCGACAAGAAGGCCCAGGGGCAGGACGTGGCGCAGCTGCTCGACAAGCTCGGCATCACGAAGACCCAGCTGGTGACGCACGACATCGGCAACATGGTCGGCTACGCTTTTGCGGCGCAGCACCGCGACCGCGTGACGCGCTTCGTGCTCATCGACGCGCCGGTGCCGGGCGTGGGCCCCTGGGAAGAGATTCTGAAGAACCCGCTGCTGTGGCACTTCCGCTTCGGCGGCCCCGACATGGAGCGGCTGGTGGCCGGGCGCGAGCGCATCTACCTCGATCGCTTCTGGAACGAGTTCTCGGCCACGCCGGCCCGCTTCAGCGAAGCCGCGCGCCGGCACTACGCGCGCCTGTACGCGCGGCCCGGCAACATGCATGCGGGCTTCTCGCAGTTCGCGGCCTTCGACCAGGACGCCATCGACAACAAGGCCTTCCTGGCGCAGGGCAAGCTGGAGATGCCGGTGCTGGCGGTGGGCGGAGAAAAGTCGTTCGGCCCGACGATGGCGGTGGTCATGCGCTTCGCCGCCAGCGACGTGACCGAAGGCATCGTGCCCGGCTCGGGCCACTGGATCATGGAAGAGAACCCGCAGGCCACCACGCAGCTGGTGGGCGAGTTCCTGCGCAAGAACTAGGTACAGGACCTAGAACAGGCTGCCCTGCCCCGCAGCGCCAGGCGGCCGGAACGCGCTGGTGTCCAGCGCAATCCGCTCGCGGTTGAAGCCCAGCCGGTTCGTCGCCTTCTGGAAGCGCTGGTGGATCAGGTCGGCCCACAGGCCCGAGCCCTTCATGCGCGTGGCGAAGTCGGCGTCGTAGTCCTTGCCGCCGCGCATCTCATGGATGCGCGCCATCACGCGCTCGGCGCGCTGCGGGTAGTGCAGCTCGAGCCATTCCTTGAACAGCGGCGCCACCTCCCACGGCAGACGCACCACGGTGTAGAAGGCGCTGCGCGCGCCGGCCTCCCAGGCGGCCTCGAGCACCTGCTCCATGTCTTCGGTGATGAACGGAATCTGCGGCGCCACGCTCACGCCCACCGGCACGCCGGCGTCGGCCAGGGTGCGGATGGTGCGCAGCCGCCGGTGCGGCGCCGCGGCGCGCGGCTCGAGCTTGCGCGCCAGTTCGCCGTCGAGCGTGGTGATCGTGACGTACACGGCCGCGAGCCGGTCGGCCGCCATCGGCGCGATCAGGTCGAGGTCGCGCTCCACGGCGCTCGACTTGGTGATGAGCGCGAACGGATGCCGCACCTCGCTCAGCAGCTCGATCACGCCGCGCGTGAGCCGCAGCTCGCGCTCGATGGGCTGGTAGCAGTCGGTGGCGGTGCCGATGGCGAGGTTGCTGGGGCGGTAGCTCTTGCGGCCGAGTTCGGCGCGCAGCACCTCGACGAGGTTGCGCTTGGCGATGAGCTTGGTCTCGAAGTCGAGGCCGGGCGAGAGGTTCAGGTAGCTGTGCGTGGGCCGCGCAAAGCAGTAGATGCAGCCGTGCTCGCAGCCGCGGTACGGGTTGAGCGAACGGTCGAACGGAATGTCGGGCGACTCGTTGCTGCTGAGCACCGACTTCACGTCTTCGAAGCGCACCTCGGTGGCCAGCGGCAGCAGTTCGGCGGCTTCGGCCTCGCCTTCTTCCAGCGTGCCCCAGCCGTCGTCGAAGGCGTTGCGTTCGTCTTTGGAGAACCGGTGCGCGAGCCGCGTGGCCGCGCCACGACCCTTGATGATGTGGATGGGAACCTGGGCGGCGGGCATGGCGGGTCCTTGGAAGGAAACAGGAAACAAGGTGAATAACTGTTTATTCATACAGTATTTCACTTTTGACCCGGTGCTGCAGAATTTTTTGTTTCTGTCTTGACAGAAATTTAGGAAATCCTAAACTCGGCGCCATGGAACTCACCGACATTCAACGCAAGTTCGTCCTGCACTGGGGCGAGATGGGCTCCATGTGGGGCGTGAACCGCACGGTCTCGCAGATCCACGCCCTGCTGTTCGCGCACGGCAAGCCGATGCACGCCGAAGAGCTGTGCGACACGCTCGGTGTCGCCCGCTCCAACATCAGCAACAGCCTGAAGGAACTGCAGGCCTGGAACCTCGTGCGCGTCACCCACACGCTGGGCGATCGGCGCGACTACTTCGAGACCAGCGTCGACGTGTGGGAGCTGTTCCGCACCGTCGTGCGCGAGCGCAAGGAACGCGAGTTCGACCCCACCGTGCGCGTGCTGCGCGAACTGGTGTCCAGCCCCGACTTCCAGAAGGAGCCGGCCGACGCGCAAGACCGCATCCGTTCCACCATGGAACTCATGGACAAGCTCGCCACCTGGGCCGACGAAATGCTGCGGCTGTCGCCCGGCACGCTCGACAAGGTGCTCACGCTCGGCGCCAGCGTGCAGAAGTTCGTGCGCGGCGACACCACGCCGCCACCTCCCGCAGACAAGGGCGACGACCCCGACGCGCACCACGCCAGCCTGCCGATGATCTGAGAAAGGCCGCGTCCTTTTTTTGCCTTCTTATTTCTGTTTTGACTGAAATATCGAGAACCAAGAACGCCATGACCCGCTTCGCCCCCGCCATCTACCCGCTCACCGTCTATTTCGACGCCACCTGCCCGCTGTGCACGGCCGAAATGGGCGCCATGCAGGCGCGCGACAGCGCCGGCCGGCTGCGCCTGGTCGACTGCTCACCCGCCGGTTTCGCGGACGGCCCGGCACCGCGCGAGGCGCTGATGCGTTCGCTGCACGCGGTCGATGCCGCTAGCCAACTGCGCGTGGGCGTCGACGCCATCCGCGCCTGCCGCGCCGCGGTGGGCCTGCCGGCGGGCGGCGCGGTGCTCGACCTGCCGGTGATCGGCCGACTGGCCAACCGCGCCTACGCGGTGCTGGCCCGCAACCGCTACCGGCTGCCGCGCTGGCTGGTGCTGCGGCTCGCGGGGCACGGTGCGATCGCGCCAGCCACCTGCGCCGACGACCATTGCAAGCTCTGAAAAAACTCACATCGCCTGAAGGAGTTTCGATGCCCGACGTCTTCCAGCCCGACTTCCGCCTGCCCGGCACCGCGCGGCCCACGCCGCCTGCGGTCGAGGGCCAGGTGAGCCGCGAGGACACGCAGGACTATTTCACCGAGGTCGCCGACGACTACCGCGCCTGGAGCCCCAGCTACAACATGCACTTCGGCTTCTGGCGCCTGGGCCTGAACCCGCTGCGGCGCGAAGGCATGCTGATCGAGATGAACCGCACCGTCGGGCGCGCGCTGCAGCTCGACACGGCGACCACCGGCCCGCGCTGCGTGCTCGACCTCGGCTGCGGCGCTGGCGCCACCTCGCGCACGCTGGTCGGTGACGACCCTGCGCTGCATGCGGTCACCGTGACCAACGTGCCGGTGCAGAACGGCATCGCCGCGCGGCTCGACGCGCGGGCCGGCGTGGCCGACCGCGTCGCGCACGTCGAAGCCGACTACACCCGCACCGGCCTGCCCGCCGCCCAGGCCGATGGCGCCTGGGCGCTCGAAAGCGCCTGCTACGCCGAGGGCACCGCCAAGGCCGACTTCGTGCGCGAGGCTGCGCGGCTGCTCAAGCCCGGCGCGCGGCTGGTGGTGGTCGACGGCTTCCTGCTGCGCCGCGAGCCCGGCCGCCTCGCGGGCTGGCTGCACCGCCTGTGGGCCGACAGCTGGGCCGTGCCCACGCTGGCCGTGCGCGAAGACTTCACGGCCGAGCTGCGCGCGCAGGGCTTCGACGACATCGAAGTGACGTCGCTGCGCTGGCGCGTGGCGCCCAGCGCGCTGCACATCCCGGTGCTGGCCACGCGCTTCACGCTGGCCGAACTCTGGAAGGCGCGCGGCAAGCTCAGCCCCTGGCGCCGCAAGCACATCGTGGCCAGCTACTGCGCGCTCGCGCTGGGCATGTTCTGGCGCGACTTCGACTACGCCATGGTGACGGCCCGACGCCGCGCCGACTGAGCCCCCACAAGAAAAGGAGAAGAGGTTTCCATGCGCACCGATCCCGAAGAAAGCAAGCTCGCCGATCTGGCCCCTAACGACGAAGTGCCGGCCAAGAAGCCCGTGCGCGGCATGCCCTTCGGCTGGTTCTGGCCCATGTTCGCCGGCGCGGCGATCGCGTTCGTGCTGCGCATCGTCTTCGGCGGCGGGCCCGGCGAGCCCTTCTCGGCCATGCTGGGCTCCTTCGTCTATCTCGCGCCCGCGGCGTGCGGCGCGGTCACGGTGTACATGGCCGAGCGCATCGAGCGGCGCAGCTGGGGCTACTACCTCTGGGCGCCGTGGGTGGCCACCGCGCTGTTCGTCGGCGGCACGCTGATGGTGTTCATCGAGGGCATCATCTGCGCCGCCTTCATCGTGCCGCTGTTCGCGGTGATGGGCAGCGTCGGCGGGCTGGCCATGGGCATCGTGTGCCGGATCACCAACTGGCCCAAGCCCGCGCTGTACAGCTTCGCCCTGGTGCCGCTGCTGCTCGGCGGCATCGAGCCGCAATGGCCCAACCCGGACCAGTTCTCGAACACCTCGCGCACGCTCTTCATTGCCGCGCCGGCCGAACGCGTGTGGCACGAACTCAACGCCGCGCGCGACATCCGCCCCAGCGAAGTCGGCGACGCGTGGGCCTACCGCGCCGGCGTGCCGATGCCGGTGTCGGGCGTGACCGTCGACACGCCCGCGGGCCGCGTGCGCCAGGTGCGGTGGCAGAAGAACGTGCACTTCGAAGAGGTCGTCACCGAGTGGCAACCCAACCGCCTGCTGAAGTGGCGCTTCCGCTTCACGCCCGAGTCCTTCCCTGCCGGCGCGCTCGACGACCACGTGATGATCGGCGGCCAGTACTTCGACCTGCGCGACGCCACCTACACGCTGACCCCGCGCGACGGTGGCACCGAGCTGCGCGTCGCGGTGTCGTGGCGGCTGAGCACGCGCTTCAACTGGTATGCGGACCCGGTCATGCAGTTCCTGCTTGGCGACGCTTCCGAGAACATCCTGCGCTTCTACAAGGCGCGCAGTGAAGCCACCGTGGCGGTGGCAGGATGAGCGCGCCCCCCGTCTTCCAGCAGGCGCTCGGCCCCGCATGGAACCAGCTCGGCGACGTCATCCGCCGCCACTACACGATGGCGCCGTTCTCCGACGACTACGTGTGCGTGCGCGGCGCCATGAGCGAGGTCTGGCACGCCCCGTGGGCCGCGTTGCTGATGCCCTTCGGCCGGCTGTTCGGCGCGCTGGTGCCGCACCAGGGTACCCACGTGCCGATCGAGGTGCACTACCGCTGCCACCCCGACAACGCCCGCCTCTACTGGGACCGCGTCTTCCACTTCCCGGGCAGGCCGCCCTTCCATTTCCGTTCGCACATGGAACACGACGCGAGGCAAGGTAGCGAGGTGATCGAATACGTGCGCTTCGGCATCGGCATGCGCCTGGCGGTGAGCGCGGAAGACGGCGCGGTGGTGTTCCGCGACAGGGGCTACATCTGGCGCATCGCGGGGCTGCGCATTCCGCTGCCGCTGGGCCTCTTTCTCGGCACCGCCTATGTCGAGGAACGGCCCGACCCGTCCGACCCCGACCACTTCACCATGAAGATGCTGCTGCGCCACCGCTGGTTCGGCGACGTGTTTCGCTACAGCGGCCGCTTCCGCCTCGGTTCACAATGAGCCCACCATGCCGCGCCGCCCCGAAAACCTCTACGCCCAGTACCACGCCCACATCTACTTCGCACCCGATACGGTGGCGCAGGCGCGCGCCCTCTGCGAGCGGGCGGGCCACGAGCTGATGGTGGTGGTGGGCCGCGTGCACGAACGCCTCGTCGGCCCGCACCCGCACTGGAGCTGTCAGTTGGCCTTCGACGCCGCCGAGTTCGACGAGGTCATCGGCTGGCTCGACGCCAACCGCAACGGCCTCGACATCTTCGTGCACGGCGTGACCGGCGACGACTTCGCGGACCACACGACGCATGCGATGTGGCTGGGCGAAGAAAGCGCGCTCGACCTGCGGATGTTCCGGCGCTAGAGCGCTTCGCTGCGCGCTTGCGCCAGCAGCGCGCACACCTCTTCATCCGTCGTCTGCGAGAAGTCGCCGTACCAGGCGCCGACCGCCCGAAACACCGTGGGACAGCGCACGCACAGCACATCGTCGGCTTCGCGCTGCAAGACCTCGCAGGCCTCGGGCGAGCCCACAGGCACGGCGGCGACGATGGTGCCGGCGCCCTGCCGCCGCAGCCCGCGAACGGCCGCGCGCATCGTGGCGCCGGTGGCAAGCCCGTCGTCGATCACGAGCACCGTGCGGCCTTGCACATCGCACGCCGGGCGAGCACCTCGGTAGACCTGCGTGCGGCGCGCCAGCTCGGCGCGTTCGGCGCGGACCACGGCGTCGATCTCCGACGGCCGCAGGTCCAGCGTGCGCACCAGGTGCGCGTCGATCTCGGGCACGCCATCGCCCGCGAGCGCGCCGAAGGCGTACTCGGGTTGTTCAGGCAGGCCGAGCTTGCGGACCACCAGCACGTCGAGCGGCAAGCGCAGCGCGCACGCCACCTCGAAGGCCACCGGCACGCCGCCGCGCGGCAGCGCCAGCACCACGGCGTCCGGAAAACCGCCGCGCCGCTGCAGCAACGCAGCGAGCTGGCGGCCGGCCTGTGCGCGATCACGAAACTTCACGGCGTGTGCTCCCGACAAGGGATGTTCACACGCTGTGCGCAACACCGCGAGCCCCGGCGCAAAGACCCGGATCACAGCGTGCGTTACGCAGCTTCTTGCGTTTCCACCTCGGCGTCCGACGCGCCCCCGTGTACCTTGAAGAAACTCGCGCCCTCGACCTTCTGGCCGATGGCCTTCTCGTAGGCCGCACGCACATCGTCAGGCTGCCCGGCCTGCCCGAAGAAGTCCTTCAGGTACGGCCCCAGCAGCGGATGCGCCGCCAGTTCCTCGCGCGGCAGGCCGTGCAGCATCTCGTCGCGGCAGGCCGACGGCAGGCACACGTCGTGGTTCTTCTCGGGGTCGCGGATCAGGCCCTTGGGCTCGTGCGACGGGTCGGACTGCATCGACTCGAGCTCTTCAAAAAAACGCCGGCGCATCATCACGATGCCCTTGTCGCTCTGGCCCAGCTTCTCGCGCGTGCGGTCGGTCACGGTGCCCTGCCCCACCCACACGACGAAGTCCTGGTTGGCGACATGGCTGGTGATCCAGCGGCCCGTGATCGAATCTTTGATGGGGCCGTACCACGAGGGAATGCGTTCCTGCACATACGGCTCCTGCTCGGTGGGCACGCGGCTGAGCACCCACAGCACGCTCAGCGTGTGGTGGTCGTCGATGGGCACGCGCCATTCGAAGTGGTGCCCGAGAAAGAACCCGTTGGGCCACAGCGTGACGCGGCCCGTGGTCCACATCACGTTGTCTTCGCGCTCGCCGCCGCGCAGGCGCTTGTAGACAAAGCCGTGCTCGAACTCTTCGAAGGCCAGCTTCAGGTGCGTGGGCACGTAGGGGCCTTCGTCGCCCTGCAGGCGCGTGGTCCAGTTGTTGTGCGTCCACTCGAAGTGCACGGGGTCGATGGAGTTTTCCTGGCACTGGAACCAGTTGCAGGGAATCTCGGCGAACACGGCCTGCGCGAAACCGTTCCTGCAGTTGAAGAGTTCCCAGTCGGGCAGCAGCGGCGCGGGCTGCGGGCCCATGTAGGCCCACAGCAGGCCGGCCTTTTCCTGCACAGGGTAGGCCTTGATCTTCGTGTTCTTGCGCATGCGCGCGTCGGGGTCCAGCGTTTCTTCAAAGGGCTGGTGGATGCACTGGCCGCTCGTGTCGTACTGCCAGCCGTGGTAGCTGCAGCGCAGGCCGCATTTCTCCACGTAGCCGTACGACATGTCGGCGTTGCGGTGCGGGCAGCGCCGATCGACGAGGCCGTAGTTGCCGCTCAGGTCCTTGTAGAGCACCAGGTCTTCGCCGAGGATGCGCAGCGGCTTCACGGCCTTGTCGTCGAACTCGCTGGCACCGGCGATCGGGTGCCAGTAGCGGCGCAGGTAGTCGCCCATGGGCTTGCCCGGACCCACTTCGGTCAGCAGGCGGTTCTTTTCTTCGCTCAACATGCATCGTCTCCTTGTCTGTCTGCTTGTCGTCAATCGGCGCGGATGCCGAACTCGCGCACCAGCTTGCCGAAGCGCTGGTCGTCGTCGCTGATCTGCTGTGCCAGCACGGCCGGTGCGCCGCCCACGGGCTCGATGCCCAGCGCGGCCATGCGGGCCTGCACGTCGGGCATCTTCAGGATCTCGTTGAAGTGGCGGTTGAGCGTCTGCACGACCTCGGCCGGCAGGGCCTTCGGCCCGAGCAGGCCCATCCAGGCGCTCACGTCCATGTCGCGGTAGCCCAGCTCCAGGAAGGTGGGCACGTGGGGCATGAGCTTCGTGCGCTGGCGCTCGGCCACGGCCAGCGGCACCAGCTTGCCGGCGGCAATGTGGGCCGCCACCGCGCCGGGCGTGATCCAGCCCACGCTCACGTGGCCGCCCAACGTGTCGTTGACCACCGGCGCCACGCCGCGGTACGGCGCATGCGCGATGGCAATGCCTGCGTCCTTGTTGAAGAGCTCGCCCGCGATGTGCATCGGCGAGCCCGTGCCCGGCGTGCCGTAGGTGAAGGCCTTGCCGGCCTTGGCGCCGGCCACGAGCTGCGCCACGTTCTGGATGCCGCTCGTGGGCGCCGTGACCATCAGCACCGGGATGTTGCCGGTCTTCACGATGGGGGTGAAGTCTTTCACCACGTCGTGCGCCACGCCGGGGCCGGCCTTCAGCACGTGCTGCGCGATGGGGAAGGTGCTGGGCGTGAAGAGCAGCGTGTAGCCGTCGGCCGGTGCCTTCGCGACCCAGGCGTTGCCGATCATGCCGCTCGCGCCGGGGCGGTTGTCGACGAGCACCGGCTGCCCGACGCGCTGCGCGAGCTTCTCGGCGTAGGCACGCGCGATGGCGTCGGTGTCGCCGCCGGCCGGGTAGGCGACGACGATGGTGATCGGCTTCGTCGGCCACGACTGCGCCAGGGACGCCGTGGCGACACACAGCAAAAGAATGGCTCCTGCAGCGGCAAGGAGCGCGTTTCGTTGGTGAAACATGATGTTGTTTTCCTTCTCGGTGGGACGACGTTGGGTGTCATCGGACTGTAGGAATGCCGCCGCGCTGCCAGAAGATATAGTTTCACTCAGTGAACCTTTTTTCTTCGGAGGCGGCATGTCAGACACCACCGGCGCGCAGAGCGTGAAGTCGATCGACGCACTGCGCCGCGGGCTCGACGTGATGCTGGCGATCCAGCGTTCGTCGGCCGTCACGCTGCAGGAGCTGCACCGGCAGACCGGCATGTCAAAGGCCACGCTGCTGCGCATCCTGAAGACGCTGCAGCAGGCCGGCTGGGTGGAGCGCAACGAGCTGGAAAAACGCTACGTGCCCACTTCGGCCACCGGCCAGTCAGGCGCCGCAGCGGCGTGGCGCACGCGCCTCACAGCGTTGGCCGCATCACCGCGTGCCACGCTGCAGCGGCTGGTGCCGTGGCCGATCGACCTCGGCGTGCGCGACGGCACGGCCATGCTGATCCTCGACACCGACCGGCCGCGCAACGGCCTCGCCGTGAACTACCGCGCGCTGGGCTTTCGCCCGCCGATGCTGTTGTCGTCGCTCGGGCGTTGCTACCTTGCGTTCTGCCCCGAAGAGGAGCGGCGAGAAATCCTCGCCGCACTGGCGCGCTCACCGAACGATTTCGACCGCGGCGCGAGGCGCCCCGACAGCATCCGCCGCATGGTGGCGCACGCACGCGACCAGGGCTACGCGGCGCGCGACCCCACGTCCACCAGCCTCGATTCGCCCGACCGCTTCGGTGCGGTGTCGGTGCCGGTGCGGCTGGGCGAGCAGGTGGTGGGGTGCCTCAGCTGCGCGTGGCTGCCGACGGTGAAGAGCGAGCGCGAGATCGTGACGGCGCACCTGGGCGACCTGCAGCAGGCGGCGCAGAGCATCGAGCGCCGGCTGCGACAAGAAGGCCTCGGCCTGCCGCCCGCGAGCCCCTGAACAAGCGTCAGAACTCGGCGTCGAGCTCGTCGATCTCGTCGGGCTCCTGCAGCGCGGCGGCCACCCATTCCTTCATGGCGGGCAGCTCCATCACGCGCTTGCAGTAGGCGGCGCAGGTGCTGTCGAGCGCCACGTCGTAGCTCAGGAAGCGCGTGACCACGGGCGCGTACATCGCGTCGGCCATGCCGGGCTGCTTGCCGAACAGGAAGGGGCCGCCGTAGGCCTTGAGGCACTCGCGCCAGATGGCGACGATGCGGTCGATGTCGCCCTGCGCGCGCGACCACACCTTGAAGTTCTTGAAGCGGGCCTTGATGTTCATCGGCAGCGCGCCGCGCATCGAGGCGAAGCCCGAGTGCATCTCGCCGCAGATGGCGCGGCAGTGCGCGCGTGCCGCGGCGTCGGCAGGCAGCAGGCCGACCTTGGGCTTGATCTCGTTCAGGTATTCGCCGATGGCCAGCGTGTCCCACACCTTGATGCCGCCGTGCTGCAGCGAGGGCACCAGCATCGACGACGACAGCAACAGCATCTCGGCCTTCATGGCCGGATCGTCGGGCGGGATGACCTTCTCGCTGAAGTCCAGCCCCGCGAGCCTGCACACCAGCCAGCCGCGCAGCGACCACGCGCCGTAGTTCTTGCTGCTGATCGTGAGAACGGGTTTGGCCATCGCGACACTCCTTGGACGATGCGGGGTGTGTGCAAGCGCCGTGCCATGAGATGCCGTGCGTGTTGGCCCACAACTTGCCTGCAACCGATGCATGCTGTACCGCGCTTACCAGAACCAGGCCGACCTGCTCTCGCCATGGCGACTCACCGCGCAGTACCTGGGCCGCGCACTCTGGCAGGACGGCACGGATCGCACCGCGCTGCGGCGCATGGCCGCGCGCTGCGAGGTCTTCTCGCGCATGCGGCTCACCCACACGCGGCCCGACTACGGCATCGACTCGGTCATGGTCGACGGCACCGACGTGCCCGTGCACGAAGAGGTCGCACTGGTCTCGCCTTTCGGCACCTTGCTGCACTTTCGCAAGGCGCACACCGAAGCGGTGCACCCGCGCGTGCTGCTGGTCGCACCACTGTCGGGCCATTTCGCGACGCTCCTGCGCGAAACCGTGCGCACCCTGCTGCGCGACCACGACGTGTACCTGACCGACTGGCACAACGCGCGCGACGTGCCGCTGTGGCACGGCGGCTTCGGACTCGACGACTACACGCTGCAGCTGGTCCGCTTCGTCGAAGCCATGGGCCCGGGCGCGCACATGGTCGCCGTGTGCCAGCCCTGCGTGGCCGCACTGGCCGCGACCGCGCTCATGGCGGAAGACGACCATCCGGCCACGCCGCGCAGCCTCACGCTGATGGCGGGCCCGGTCGATTGCCGCATCAACCCAACCGGCGTGAACGTGCTCGCGACCAGCAAGCCCATCGAGTGGTTTCGCCGCAACCTCATCAGCCATGTGCCGTGGCCGCATGCGGGCGCGATGCGGCGCGTGTACCCGGGCTTTCTGCAGCTCACGGCCTTCATGAGCATGAACCCCGAGCGCCACAAGAAGCAGTTCGAGGACATGGAGCGCCTGCTCGTCGAAGGCGAGCTCGACAAGGCCCGCACCATCGCCGACTTCTACGACGAGTACCTGGCAGTGAACGACCTGCCGGCCGAGTTCTACCTGGAGACCGTCGAGCGCGTGTTCCAGACCTACGACCTGCCGCGCGGCGTGCTCACCGTGGCCGGCCGCACCGTGAACCCCGCAGCCATCCGCCGCACCGCGCTGCTCACGGTGGAAGGCGAGCGCGACGACATCTGCGCGGTCGGCCAGACCGTGGCCGCGCAAGACCTGTGCAGCGGCATCCGCCCGTACCTCAAGACGCACCACCTGCAGGCCGGCGTCGGGCACTACGGCGTGTTCAGCGGCAGCAAATGGAACACGCAGATCTACCCGCGCGTGCGCGAGACGATCCACGCGGCTGACGAGCTTCACTGAGCACTACGCGGCAGCCGCGCAACCCAATCTGGCAGAGACCGCGGGGGCTTTGGTTGCCCGAACGCCCCCGGCCTCCTACAATCGACCCTATGAACGTCATGGTTTTCATTGCCGGTTTCGATCGCACGGCGGCCTGCGCGGCCCCGGGCGATGCGCGCGTGCGCGCGCCCGCTGCAATGACGGCGAGGTCGCAGCAGACCCTCGCACATCCCTGAGCCCGGCGGTCAGCCTCCTTTTTTCTTCAGCGCACATCGACCGTCGGGCACCTGCCCCGCGCGGTCGCGCGCCCTGGCCCCGATCGCTTGATCGATCGGCCCGGGCAACGCACCACTTCCCCAGCGTCCGACCTTCTTTCCGCCTTCGGCCCTGTGCCGCGCGGAAGAGCCTCGTCCGCTTCGTCGTCGTGTTCGTTGTGAGGATTTCCCCGTGGTGGCTCTTGCCTGCTCCCCTTCCGTCCCGTTTTCGCCTTCGCCTGCCCTGCCGCCCTGGCCCGCGTGGCTGTCGTTCGACGCGCTGCGCCGCCGCTTCCTGCGGCCGGCCGAACTGCGCATCGACGTCGATCCGAAGAAGGGTCGCCCGAGCGAGCCGCTGACGCCCGTGTACGAGCGCATGCGCGCCATGGGCGACCGCGTGCAGGACCTGCCCGCGCTGCGCCTGGACGACCCCGACCTGCGCGCGCGCTTTCGCGAGGCCGATGGCGAGACCTACGTGTACATCGAGGACGTGCGCCACCAGCGGCTGGTCGGCTACACCGTGTTCAACCGCCTCATCGAACTCGACCGTCGCGCCGACCGCCACCTCCGCGCGCCGCATTCGCAGTACGACCCCGCCTACCAGCGGCGCGGGCTGGCCACGGCCGTGTACCGCTGGGCGCTCGGCAGCGGCATGTGCCTGATGAGCGGCGCGCGCCAGTCGCCGGGCGCGCATGCGCTGTGGCTGCGCCTGGGGCGCGACCACACGACGGGCTTTGTCGACCTGCGCGAAAAACGCCTGAGTTATCTCGGCGACGAGGTGGACGGCGACACGCTGTCGCAGCTGCACACGCGCATGTTCATGCTCGGCGACGGCTGGACGCTGGAGCGTTTCAGTAGCGAAACGCGCATGGCGATGTTGGAACCCGCCTAAGCCTGCGGCAACCGCTCGCGCAAAAAACCGATGAGCTCCTGCGCCGCCACATTGCGCATCGGCCCCGGCAGGTAGGCCAGCACCACGCGCCGCTCGATGCGCGGCGCCGACAGTGGCACCACGGCCAGCTCGGGGTCGCGCAGCGACGAGGTGTACAGCTGCGGCATCAGCCCCAGCGCCTGCCCGCTGCGCACCAGCGCATAGAGCGTTTCGGAATAGCTCACGCGGTACGGCTGCGCGCCCTGCGCAAACTGCGCGCGCGCCGGATCGCCCAGCGCCGGCATGCTGCCGCTTTCGAACAGCACGAGGCGCTCGCTGCCGATGGCCTCCCAGCGCGCTTCGCCGGCCGCCGCCAGCGCGTGGTCGCGCCGCACCACCAGCACCAGCGGGTCGCGGAACAGGTCGATGCATGCCAGCCCGCCCGGCGGCTCGGTGATCGCGGCCACGGCCATGTCGAGCTGGCCGCTGCGCAGCTCGGCCAGCAGCACCGTGGACGGCGCGTCGCGCCAGGCCAGTTCGACCTCGCCGCGCTGCTGCAGGAAGTCGGCCGCCGCCGCCGCGACGCGCGCGCTGGCCGAGGGGATCACGCCCACGCGCACATAAGCCCGGCCGCGCTGCACCGTGCTTTCGATGTCGCGCAGCGCCACCTCGAAGGTGTGGACAAGAAAGTCGGTGCGCGCCAGCACCTCGGCGCCGACGGGCGTGAGTTCGAGCCGGTGGGTGGAGCGGGTCAGCAGCTCGGCGCCGAGCAGCTTTTCCATCTGCTTGATCGCGTTGCTCAGCGCGGGCTGCGTGATGGCGAGCCGGCGCGCGGCGCGGCCGAAGTGCCCTTCCTCGACCAGCACCGAGAAACACTGCAGCTGGCGCAGCGTGAGTGCACGCAGGGGCAAGGCGGCCATGGGCGTCCTGGTTATCGATTCAATGAATCAAATTATAGAAATTCAAAATTTTCCTTATGAGTACGCACTGCCTAGACTGCGCCGCATGACCCTTGCCGCGCCCACGTCCACGCCAGCTCCTTTCGCGCTCGAAGCGATGCTGCGCGAGATTCCCAAGGTGGAGCTGCACTGCCACCTCTTCGGCACCGTGCGCCACGCCACCTTCCGCCAGCTCAACCAGCGCGCCGGCGCACCGCTGGCCGACGCGGAAATCGACGGCTTCTACACGCGCGGCGAAAAGCCCGTGGGCGTGCTGCGCGTGCTGCGCGCGCTCGACGCCCAGCTGGTGCGCAGCGCCGGCGACCTGTACCAGCTCACCCTCGAATACCTGCAGGACGCAGCCTCGCACCAGGTGCGCTACGCGGAGTTCTTCTGGAACCCGACCGGCACGGTGCACGGCTCGGGCATTGCGTACCCGCTCGCGCAGGGCGCCATCGTCCGCGCGATCCAGGATGCACAGCAAGAGTTCGGCATCACCGGACGGCTCATCGCCGCCATCGACCGCGAGGCCAGCGCCGAGGCGGCCGTGGAGATGGTCGAGTGGGTCAAGGCCCACCGCTGCGACGAAGTGATCGGCATCGGCATCGACTACCGCGAAAACGACCGGCCGCCCGAGCTGTTCGCGCGGGCGTATGCCGATGCGAAAAAAGCCGGCCTGAAGACCACCGCGCACGCCGGCGAGTTCGGCATGCCCTGGACCCATGTGCGCACCGCGCTCGAGCTGCTGCAGGTCGACCGCATCGACCACGGCTACACGGTGGTCGACCAGCCCGACTTTGCGCGTGAATGTGCAGACCGCGGGGTGATCTTCACGGTCGTGCCGACCAACTCCTACTACCTGCGCACGCTGCCGCCCGAACGTTGGGCCATTGACCACCCCATCCGCCGCATGCCCGGCCTGGGCCTGCGCATCCACCCGAACACCGACGACCCGACGCTGCACCAGGTCACGCCCACGGGCGCCTGGCTGATGATGGTGCGCGACTTCGGTTTCGGCCTGGACGACCTGCGCGGCTTCATGCACAACGGCCTGGACGGCGCGTGGATCGACGACACGCAGCGCCGCCAGTGGCGCACCGAATGGAGCACCGCCTTCGACGCGCTGCGCGCCCGCCTGCCCTCCGAACCCACGCCTTCCGCCACACCCTTCCCCGGATGAACCCCGCCATGACCACGAACCGCCGCCTGATCCTTGCCGCTGCACTCTGTACCGCCCTGCCCACGGGTGCCTTCGCCCAGCCGGCCTGGCCCGCCGCCAAGCCCGTCACGCTGATCGTGCCCTTCACCGCCGGCGGCAGCGTGGACGTCAACGCCCGTCTCATCGCGCAGCGCCTGGGCGAGCGGCTCAAGCAGTCGGTCGTGATCGACAACGTGAGCGGCGCGGGTGGCGCCATCGGCGTGGCCAAGGCCGTGAGCGCGGCGCCCGACGGCTACACGCTGGTGGTCGGCCCCGACAGCGCCATCGCCATCGGCCGGCTGGTCAACCCCTCGGCCTTCCGCTTCGATCCGCTCAAAGACCTGGCGCCCGTCGGCCTGCTCAACACCGCGCCGATGGTGCTGGTGGCGCGCCCCGGCCTCGACGTGCGCAGCTACGCCGACTTCGTGAAGCTCGCGAAGGCCCAGCCCGGCCACTACAACTACGCCACCTCGGGCGTGGGCACCGTGCTGCAACTGGCGATGGAACTGCTCAAGGAGCGCAGCGGCATCTTCGTGACGCACGTGCCCTACCGCGGCGGTGCGCAGATCGCCACCGACGTGATCGGCGACCAGGTCGACCTTGCGATGCTGGTGAGCACCAGCGCCATTCCGCATGTGAACGGCAAGCGACTGAAGGCTTTGGGCATCACCGGCAGCCAGCGTCTGCCGGCGCTGTCGCAGGTGCCCACCTTCAACGAGATGCCCGGCCTGAAGGGCTACGACATGGTGAGCTGGACCGGCATCTTCGCGCCCGCGAAAACGCCGCCGGCCGTGGTGGCGCGGCTCAACCAGGAACTGAATGCGGTGCTGCAGGAGGAAGGCGTGCGCGCCAAGCTGGCGGAGCAAGGCGCATTGCCGGGCAGCGGAACGCCGGAGGCGTTCGGGAAATTTGTGCATGCCGAGTACGCACGCAATCAAAAGATCGTGCAGACCGCCAACATCCGAGAGTAGCGGTCAGTCGGCCGGTGGCTGGCTGAAAGGCTCAGCCCGCCTTCTCGTTGCTCTCGTCTTCCGGCCAGTCGCGGATGTACGCCTTGAGCATCTTGTTCTCGAAGTTCTGCGCGTCGACCACGGCCTTGGCCACGTCGTAGAAGCTGATCACGCCCATGAGCATGCGCTTGTCCATCACGGGCATGTAGCGCGCGTGGCGTTCCAGCATGATGCGGCGGATTTCGTCGAGGTCGGTTTCGAGGGTGCAGGTGACCGGCGCGTCGTCCATGGCCTTGCGCACCAGCGTGGTCCCGACCTGGCCGCCGTTTTTGACGACGGCCATGATCACTTCACGGAACGTGAGCATGCCGACCAGGTCGCCGTGCTCCATGACCACCAGCGAACCGATGTCCTTGTCCGCCATGGTCTGGGCGGCTTCCGCCAGCGGGTCGTCGGGCGTGATGGTGAAGAGCGTGTTGCCCTTGACGCGAAGAATGTCGCTGACTTTCATGGTGGTGCTCCTCTCGGGGATTCGTCGTTCTCGGCGTCGTGCCAATTTGAATATAGCCCACAATCGACGCCGACCCGAACGCCCCTGTCGCCTGTGCATGCATTGCACGCGTCACGGGGCATTGCGAAGAGACAACAGAAAGGCCTTCATGCCCGGTTATTCCGACCCCGGTTTCGACACCCTCGCGCTGCACGCCGGCGCCGCCCCCGACCCCACCACCGGTGCGCGGGCCGTTCCCATCCACCTGACGACCTCCTTCGTCTTCGAATCCAGCGACCACGCCGCCGCGCTCTTCAACCTGGAGCGCGCGGGCCACGTGTATTCGCGCATCAGCAACCCGACCAACGCGGTGCTGGAGCAGCGCGTGTCGGCGCTCGAAGGCGGCATCGGCGCCATTGCCACGGCCAGCGGCCAGGCGGCGTTGCACCTGTCGGTGGCCACGCTGATGGGCGCGGGCTCGCACATCGTCGCGAGCACGGCGCTGTACGGTGGCTCGCAGAACCTGCTGCATTACACGATGCGCCGCTTCGGCATCGACACCACCTTCGTGAAGCCCGGCGACCTCGACGGCTGGCGCGCCGCGGTGCGGCCCGAGACCAAGCTCTTCTTCGGGGAAACCGTGGGCAATCCGGGCCTCGATGTGCTCGACATTCCCGCCGTGAGCGACATCGCCCACGAAGCCGGCGTGCCGCTGCTGGTCGACTCCACGCTCACCTCGCCCTACCTCATCAAGCCCTTCGACTGGGGCGCCGACTTGGTCTACCACTCGGCCACCAAGTTCCTGTCGGGCCACGGCACCGTCATTGGTGGTGTGGTGGTCGACGGCGGCAGCTTCGATTGGGAAAAGTCGGGCAAGTTCGCCGAGCTCACGCAGGCCTACGACGGCTTCCACAACATGGTGTTCAGTGAGGAAAGCACCGTCGGCGCCTTCCTGCTGCGCGCGCGCCGCGAAGGCCTGCGCGACTTCGGCGCCTCGATGAGCCCGCACACGGCGTGGCTGATATTGCAGGGCATCGAGACGCTGCCGCTGCGCATGGAGCGCCACATCGACAACACGCAGAAGGTGGTCGAGTTCCTGTCCACGCACCCGTTCGTGTCGCGCGTGGGCCACCCGCTGATCGAGTCGCACCCGAGCCATGCGCTCGCGCAGAAGCTGCTGCGCCACGGCGCGCGCGGCGCCGGCGCGGTGTTCAGCTTCGACATCAAGGGCAGCCGCGCGCAGGGCAAGGCCTTCATCGAGGCGCTCAAGCTGTTCAGCCACCTGGCCAACGTGGGCGACTGCCGCAGCCTGGTGATTCACCCGGCGAGCACCACGCACTTCCGCATGACCGACGAGGCACTGGCGGGCGCGGGCATTTCGCAGGGCACGATCCGCCTGTCGATCGGCCTGGAAGACCCGGCCGACCTGATCGACGACCTCAAGCGCGCGCTGAAGGCCGCGGAAAAGGCGGGTGCCTGACATGCACTACACCGTCAACGGCCACAGCACCTACTGCTACACCGCCGGCAAGCCCTTCGATGCGGCCAAGCCCACGGTGGTGTTCATCCACGGCGTGCTCAACGACCACAGCGTGTGGATTCTGCAAAGCCGCTGGTTCGCCAACCACGGCTGGAACGTGCTGGCGGTCGACCTGCCGGGCCACTGCAAGAGCGCCGGCGCGCCGCCGGCCAGCGTGGAAGACGCGGCGCAGTTCGTCATTGCGCTGCTCGACGCAGCGGGCGTGCAGAAGGCCGCACTCATCGGCCACAGCTTCGGCTCGCTGATCGCGCTCGAAACCGCAGCGCGCGCGCCCGAGCGCATCACGCAGCTTGCGATGGTCGGCACGGCCTACCCGATGGTGGTGTCGCCCGCGCTGCTCGAAAGCTCGGTGAGCGATCCGCAGCGCGCCATCGCGATGGTCAACACCTTTTCGCACTCGCTGCTGGCGCCGCCGCCGTCGTCGCTCGGCCCGGGCACGTGGCTGTACGGCAGCTCGCGCGCGCTCATGCGCCGCGTGCTCGCGAGCAACCGCGAGGCCAATGTGTTCCACATCGGCTTCAAGGCCTGCAACGACTACGCGAACGGCGAAGCGGCGATGGAGAAGGTGCAGTGCCCCGTGCTGTTCCTGCTCGGCGACGCCGACCAGATGACGCCACCACGCGCCACCAAGGCGTTGGTGAGCAAGGCGCGCAATGCCAAGGTAGTGACGGTGCACGCTGGCCATGCGCTGATGAGCGAGGCGCCGGACGAGGTGCTGTTCGCGCTGCGCGACTTCGTCGCGGGCTGAAGAACTGCGAAGAGCGCTGGGCGGCTTAACTGCCCAGCGCGTTGATGTCCGCCGGGTCGAGCAGCACCTTGCGCGCGCCCTGGCGCGCCACCGTGAGCATCGCGCGGCCCACCTTCTCGGTGGTGGTCACGCGGTCGGGCCACCAGCGGTGGGCCAGCCCGAGCACGGGCTTGAGCACGACGATCGCGGCGTCGTACAGCGGCGTCTTCGAGCGCACGCCGTGCAGCGGCTGGATCATGCCGGGCCGGAACATGTAGGACGCGCGGAACGGCAGGCGCATCAGCGCGTTCTCGGTCGCGCCCTTCACACGCGCCCACATGCGTTCACCGCGCTCGCTGCTGTCGGTGCCCGCGCCCGTCACGTAGGTGAAGGTCATGCCCGGATTGAGCCGCGCCAGCACGGTGGCCGCCGCGATCGTCAGGTCGTAGGTGATGTGCTTGTACTCGGGCTCCTTCATGCCGACCGACGACACGCCCAGGCAGAAGAAGCAGGCATCGAAGCCCGTCAGCTGCGACTCGATGGCGCGGTAGTCGTACATGTCTTTGTGCACCAGGTCCTGCAGCTTGGGATGCTGCTGCCCGGTGGCGCTGCGCCCCACGGCCACCACACGTTCCACATCGGGCGCCAGCAGGCACTCGCGCAGCACGCCCTGCCCCACCATGCCGGTGGCGCCAAAGATCAGGATGTTCATGGGAGGGAGGCTCCGAAGGGGTCAGTCAGACCGCGAAGACCGCGGGCTTTTTCTCGAGCACGGCCAGCAGCAGGTCGACGTCGAGGCTGGAAGGTTGCGGCGGCTGCAGCGCGCCGAGCAGGCGCGACAGCGTCTCGATGTGCGGCAGCAGCGGACCCAGAAAGCGCGTGCCGTCGGCGCCCGCCACCAGCAAGGTCGGAAAGGTCTCGACGTCGAAGGCGTCGGCGATCTCGGCGTGGTCTTCGATGTCGACCCAGGCGAAGCGGAACTGCGGGTGCGCCTTTGCCAGCCCGACCAGCAGCGGCCGGTAGTCGCGGCAGGTGCCGCACCATTCGGCGCACAGGCAGACGACCCACGGCGCGTTGGCATCGGCAGAAGAAGCGGCGGGGACGGCGGGAACAGCGCTCAAAGTGGATACGGTGAAGGTGGGATGGCGAACCCGGGTGGTGCGTCCGCAGGCTCGTGGCTATTATCAACAAAGCCCCTGCGGGGCGCAGGAGACCCACGATGAACACCTCCACCCCTGCCGCGTCGGCCACCCCGGCTCCGGTCGATCCGCGCCGCTTCACGAGCTTTGCGCAGTTCTATCCCTTCTATCTGACCGAGCACGCCAACGTCACCTGCCGGCGGCTGCATTTCGCGGGCTCGACGATTTCGCTGCTCTGCCTCGTGGCCCTGGTGGTCACGATGAACCCATGGTGGCTGCTGGCCGGGCTGGTGGCGGGCTACGGCTTCGCCTGGGTCGGGCATTTCGGCTTCGAGAAGAACAAGCCGGCCTCGTTCAAGCGCCCGCTGTATTCCTTCATGGGTGACTGGACGATGTACCGCGACATCTGGGCGGGCCGGGTCAAGATCTGACGGCCCGAACGCCAGAATGCTCCTAGATCAATAGCACGTCGCCCAGCCGCAGCGTGTGCAGCGGGCCCTTCTGCCACAGGTCTTCCAACGGTTCGGCGCGCGGCATCAGCAGCTCGCGCAGCAGCGGCTCGATGGGCGTCGACGGGTCGGCCAGCAGCACGTAGCGCGGGTCCTGGTTGGCGGGCTCCTCGGCCAGCGGCGCGATCCAGTCGAGCCGCACCAGCGTGTCGATCACCGGCACCAGCTGCAGCCCGTCGACCCGCATGCGCGTCAGCAGCTCGCTCGCACCCATGCCCTTGGCCGGCGTGGCCTGCGCGCGCGCCAGATGCTGCAGCACTTCCATCGCGAGCTGCATCGGCCAGCCCGCCGCACCGCCCCGGCGCGCCACGCCCACCAGCAGGCTCGGCAGGTAGGCCGCGATGACGGCGCCCAGCAGCACGATCACCCACGCCACGTAGATCCACACCAGCAGGATCGGAAAGGTGGCAAAGGCGCCGTACAGCACCGAGTAGGTCGGCACCAGGCTCAGGTAGTAGCCGAGCACGCGCTTGGCGATCTCGATGGCGGCCGCCACGAAGAGGCCGCCGGCCCAGGCGTGCGACCAGCGCACCGTGGTGTTCGGCACGTAGTGGTACAGCGCGGCCATGCCGGCCGCGAGCAGCACGAATTCGAAGGTGTCGAAGACCAGCTTCACGATGCTCACGCCCACCACGCCGCGCGAGGCGGTGAACACATACGAGGTGGTCGACAGGCTCACCGCAAGGATCAGCGGCCCCAGCGTGATGGTGGCCCAGTAGATCAGCACCCGCTGCGCCAACGGCCGCGGCGTGCGCACGCGCCAGATGTTGTTGAGCGTCTTGTCGACGGTGAGGATCAGCGCAATGGCAGTGATCAGCAGCACCACCAGGCCCGCGATGCCCAGGCCGCCGGCCTTGCTCGCGAACTGGTTCAGGTAGCCCAGCACCTGGCGCGCGATGTTGTCGGGAATCAGGCTCTCGATCAGCCAGCGCTGCAGGCGGCCCTGCATGGTGGCGAACATCGGGAACACGGTGAACAGCGCGAGCGCCACGGTGAAGAACGGCACCATGGCGATGGTGGTGGTGAAGGTCAGGCTGCTCGCTGTGAGGCCGAGGCGGTCTTCGCGGAAACGCTCGCCCAGCACTGCTGCGGTGTTGCGCCAAGGAAAGCGCGAAAGATCCCTCCAAAGCTGCCGACGATTCATGGCCGGTATCATAGGAGTTGAACTCTCCCCCAGCCTCCGCGCACTTCGTGTCGCTGCGCCAACCCCCTCACCGGGGGCGATACCAGCGGCCCGGCAAAGCCGGTTCCGCGGTATCCCGCTCATGAATGCCAATCAGCCGCTTCCTCCCTCTTCCGTCCGCGCCACCCGTTGGTTTGCCGTGGGCAGCCTCGTCGGCCTGATCGTGCTGGGCCTGGCCTGGGAGCTGTGGCTGGCGCCGCTGCGCCCGGGCGGCTCGCTGCTTGCGCTCAAGGTGCTGCCGCTGGTCATTCCGCTCGCAGGGCTCTACAAGAACCGCATGTACACCTACCGCTGGGTCAGCCTGATGATCTGGCTCTACTTCACCGAAGGCGTGGTGCGCGCCTGGAGCGATACCAACGGCGTGGGGCAAATCCTTGCGCTCATCGAGGTGCTGCTGTGCCTCGTGCTCTTCGCAGCCTGCGCGTGGCATGTGCGCCTTCGCCTGCGTCACGCCAAGGCCGCTGCTGCCGCTGCCCGTCCCCTGGAGGCTTCCGCCCAATGACCACTTCCTCTCTCATCGACCAACTGCGCGCCATCGTCGGCGCCTCGCATGTGCTGAACGAGGGCGACCTCACCGCCTACGAACAGGACTGGCGCAAGCGCGCGCGCGGCAAATCGCTCGCCGTGGTGCGCCCGGCCAATGCGCAGCAGGTGGCCGACGTGGTCAAGGCCTGCGCCGCGGCCGGCACGGCCGTCATTCCGCAGGGTGGCAACACCGGCCTGGCGGTCGGTTCCATTCCCGACGACAGCGGCACGCAGGTGGTGCTGAGCCTGCAACGCCTGAACGCGATCCGCAACATCGACGCCGCCAACCTCACGATGACCGTCGAGGCCGGCTGCATCCTGCAGACGCTGCAAGAGACGGCCGAGAAAGCCGGCTACCTGTTCCCGCTGAGCCTCGCGGCCGAGGGCAGTTGCACCATCGGCGGCAACCTGGCCACCAACGCGGGCGGCACGCAGGTCGTGCGCTACGGCAACACGCGCGACCTGTGCCTGGGCCTCGAAGTGGTCACGCCGCAGGGCGAGATCTGGGAAGGCACGAGCGGCCTGCGCAAGGACAACACGGGCTACGACCTGCGCGACCTGATCGTGGGAAGCGAAGGCACGCTGGGCGTCATCACCGCCGCGACCATGAAGCTGTACCCGCTGCCCGCCGCGCAACTCACGGCCTGGACGGCCGTGCCTTCGCTCGACCACGCGGTCACGCTGCTGGGCCTGGCGCACAAGCACCTGGGCTCGGGCCTGACCGGCTTCGAGGTGATGGGCAAGTTTGCGCTGAGCCTGGTCGACAAGCACATGCCGCAGCTGCGCGTGCCCTTCATCCATGACGAGGCCGTGCCCTACTGCGTGCTGCTCGAGAACTCCGACAGCGAGTCCGAAGACCACGCCCGCGCGCGCTTCGAAGCGCTGCTCGAAACTGCCTTCGAAGACGGCTGCGTGAGCGACGCGGTGGTGGCCGAAAACCTCACGCAGGCGCACCAGCTCTGGCACATCCGCGAGAACATTCCGCTCGCGCAGGCCGAGGAAGGGTTGAACATCAAGCACGACATCTCGATCCCGGTGTCGCGCATCCCGGCCTTCGTGGAAGCCACCGACGCGCTGCTGAAACGCGAGATCGCCGGCGTGCGGCTGGTGAACTTCGGCCACCTGGGCGACGGCAACCTGCACTACAACGTGCAGGCGCCCGAGAACATCGACACCAAGGCGTTTTTGAAGAACGAGGAAGAGCGCATCAACACGCTGGTCTACGACGCAGTCGAACAGTTCGGTGGCTCGTTCTCGGCCGAGCATGGCGTGGGTTCGCTCAAGGTCGACAAGCTCGAGAAGCACAAGTCGCCGGTGGCGCTGGAAATGATGCGGGCGATCAAGCGCGGGCTTGATCCGAAGAACATCCTCAACCCGGGCCGCGTGATCCGCGTCTGAGGCCCCCGGGCATTTCTCCCTCCCCTCCCGGGGAGGGCCGGGGTGGGGGCACGCGGCCTTCGATGGGGCACCACGCCAAATGCGGGGGCAGCCCCCATCCCAACCTTCCCCCAGCGGGGGAAGGAGCAAGACAAGACACTCAGCCGGAAAAGTCTTCACCGCGCAACTCGATCGGCTGCCCATGCGGCGTGCGCTCCGCCGCGTGGTCCCAGGCGTGGCGGTAACGGGCCAGCTCATCACCGGAACTTGCGCCCTTGCTTGCCACGAGGCCTTCGAGCGCGGCGAGCCAGTGGCGGTAGTAGGTGTCGCCCGTGTCCGGATCGCCCGCGGCTTGCGCGGCGGTGATCTGGGTGGCCAGCGCCTCGGCCCATTCGACCCAGCTGAACAGCCCGCGCTCGTGCAGCGCCAGCGTCATCGCGAAGGCCTGCGCCTCCCACGGCTCCCTGAACACCGGCCCGTCGGCGTCGCGCGGCATGCCCGGGGCGAGTGCGAGTGGCGGCATGTCGTTCGCCTTCATGCCGCGGGCTCCAGGTAGCTTTCCCACGCATCGACCGACACCGCGAGGTTCTGGCGCGGCACGTCGTCGCCCCACAGCTCGGCCTCGTCGAAGACCACGGTGTAGAGCCATTGCGGCTGCTCGCCCAGGCCCTGCGCATTCGCATCCGCGAACACGTGCGCGCCGTGGATGTGTTCGATCGTGCCGCGTTTGCCCTGCACATAGCCCGGCAGGCGCGTGTGGTGGTCGACGCGGCCGAGGTGCATGCGCACGGCCTGGCCGACCGCGAAGCGCGCGGGCGCCGATGCGGGGCGTTCGGTGCCCGAGCCCTTGGCGAGCACGGCAGGCACGTTCGCGGCCTGCAGCACGCGGGCGACCGGTGCGGCCGGGTGGCGCATCTCGCCGGATGCAATCTCGTCCGCGAAGACCTGGCCGCGCTGCAACATCAGCTGCTCCAGCGCGCCGAGCCAGATCTGGTAGTAGCTCAGGTCGCGGTAGTTCGGCAGCGTCTCGCGCGCGGCACGGCTCGCATCGATGTTCCAGGAGCCGGTCGCGCCCATCGCGAGCGTGAGCGCCAGCGCGCGCGGCTCCCACGCGCCATGGAACAGCTCGCCTTCGGGTTCGGGCGTGACCGGGCCGAAGCCGGGTTGCCCGCCGAGGTCGGCGTGGGTCGTGTAGGTCATGCAGCACTCCTTGCTGAAGGCGCCTCGACCACGCGCGTACCGATCATCGAATCGCGCGAGACCAGCGCTGCGAGTTCCTCCTCGCTCCAGCCCTCGGTGCCGACGGGGCGCTGCGGGATCACGAGGTAGCGCACCTCGGCGGTCGAGTCCCAGACGCGGATGCGGGTGTTCTGGGGCAAGGTGGTGCCGAAGTCGGCCAGCACGCCGCGCGGGTCTTTCACGGCGCGCGAGCGGTACGGCGCGCTCTTGTACCAGGTGGGCGGCAGGCCGAGCACCGGCCAGGGGTAGCAGCTGCACAGCGTGCAGACGACCATGTGGTGCTGGTCGTCGGTGTTGGCCACGGCCACCATGTGCTCGCCCTGGCGGCCCGTGTAGCCGAGCGAGGCGATCGCCGCGGTGGCATCGGCCATCAGCCATTCATGGAAGGTCTGGTCGACCCACGCCCGCGCCACCACCCGTGCGCCGTTGCGCGGGCCGATGCGGGTCTGGTAGGTGTCGATCAGCGCGTCGAGCGCGGCGGGGTCGATGTAGCCCTTTTGGGTGAGCACGCTTTCGAGGGCGCGCACGCGCAGGTCCATCTCGCCGAGTTCGCTGTGGTCATGGGAATGGTCGTGGGAGTGGTCATGGCCGGTCATCGGCCGATCCTAGCGCCGCCCCGTAAAATTCCCAAAATGACCTCGTCCACCCGCCCCATCCGCTCCCAGTACGAAGACTTCATGCGCCATGTCGATACGCACGGCGTGTTCAAGAGCGACCGCACTGGCACGGGCACCAAGAGCGTGTTCGGCCACCAGATGCGCTTCGACCTGAACGAGGGCTTTCCGCTGGTGACCACGAAGAAGGTGCACCTGAAGTCCATCATCCAGGAACTGCTGTGGTTCCTGACCGGCTCGAGCAACAACAACTGGCTCAAGGAACGCGGCGTCAGCATCTGGGACGAATGGGCGCGCGAAGACGGCGACCTGGGCCCGGTGTACGGCGTGCAGTGGCGCAGCTGGCCCACGCCCGACGGCGGCCACATCGACCAGATCTCCGACGTCATCAAAACCCTGAAGACCAACCCCGACTCGCGCCGCATCATTGTGAGCGCCTGGAACGTGGCCGAGCTGTCGAAGATGGCGCTCATGCCCTGCCATGCCTTCTTCCAGTTCTACGTGGCGCCGCCGCAGGCCGAAGGCGAGCGCGGCAAGCTCAGCTGCCAGCTCTACCAGCGCAGCGCCGACATCTTCCTGGGCGTGCCCTTCAACATCGCCAGCTACGCGCTGCTCACGCACATGGTCGCGCAGCAGTGCGACCTCGACGTGGGCGACTTCATCTGGACCGGCGGCGACTGCCACATCTACAGCAACCACGCCGAACAGGTGAAGCTGCAGCTCAGCCGCGACCCGTACCCCTACCCCACGCTGCACATCAAGCGCAAGCCCGATTCGATCTTCGACTACCAGTACGAAGACTTCGAGGTGCTCGACTACAAGCACGGCGATCCGATCAAGGCGCCGGTGGCGGTGTGAACGCGATGAGCGCCGCCACGCCCCGCATCAACCTCATCTTCGCTCGCGCCGCCAATGGCGTGATCGGCGTGAACAACACCATTCCCTGGCACCTGCCGGAGGACATGGCGCACTTCAAGCAGCAGACCGCGGGCGCGCCCGTGATCATGGGTCGCAAGACCTGGGACTCCCTGCCACCGCGCTTTCGCCCGCTGCCGGGTCGCCGGAACATCGTGGTCACGCGACAAACCGACTGGCAGGCCGAAGGCGCGCAAGCGGTCGGCAGCCTGCCCGATGCGCTGTCACTGTGCACGCCGTCGGACGCGCCCGACATCTGGGTGATCGGCGGCGCACAGATCTACGCCGAAGCCGAGCCGCTGGCCCAGCGCGCCGTGGTCACCGAGATCGCACGCGACTACGAAGGCGACGCGCACGCGCCCGTGCTCGATGCCGCCGTGTGGCACGAGACGCAGCGTGAGTCGCACGTCTCGGCCAAGGACGGCCTGCCCTTCAGCTTCGTGACCTACGAACGCATCACTGCATGACGACCAAGCACCGCGCGCCCGGTACCTCGCCGCAACTGTCGCGGCGCACCGTGCTGGCCGGTGCCGCCCTGCTCGCCGGCCTCGCGCCGCTGCAGGCCCTGCATGCCGCCGGGCCGCTCGAGGCCGACGAAGAGGCACTCTTCATGCCCGGCACCGCGCGCCCCACCGCCGACGGCCGAATCGAGGTCGATGTGCACGCCTGGGTGTTCGAGCGCGAACACCGCTGGGGCCTGGACGCCGCGCTCGCGCGCTACCTCGGCATGAGCCTGAAGAAGCTCTCGCCGGCCGCGCGGCTGCGCTTCAGCCAGCGCACCGCGCTGTTCCATGCCGAGTCGGAAGAAGACAAGGTGATCGACGTCGTCTTCGACGGCTCGGCCACGCGCCTCACGATGCCGCCCACGGGTGCCGACGGCCGCAGCAACCTGCGCGCGGTCGTCGAGGCCTCGCACATCCCGTCGTCGCAGGAGTGGCTGCCCTTCCATGGCGTGACCGGCCCGGGCGAGCTGCTGCCGCGCTTTCGCGGCCGTGCGCAGATCGTGCCGGCGCAGGGCGTGTCGGTCATCTCGGACATCGACGACACCATCAAGCGCACGCAGGTGCGCGACCGGCGCGAGATGCTGCTGAACACCTTCGCGCGCCGCTTCGAGGCCACGCCGGGCATGGCGGCGCACTACCGCGCGCTGGCGCAGGCGCCCGGCACGCGCTTTCATTACCTCTCGGGCAGCCCGATCCAGCTGTACCCCGCGCTCACCGACTTCATTCGCGACGCCGACTTTCCCGCCGGCAGCATGCACCTGCGCGAGAGCACGACCTGGCGCACGCTGATCCCCAGTGGCGAGGAATCGCGCGCGCACAAGCTCGGCGTGATCGAGCGACTGTTGGCCGAATTTCCGCAGCGCCGCTTCGTGCTCGTGGGCGATTCGGGCGAGGCCGATCCGGAGATTTATGCGCAGGTGTTCCGCGCGCATCCGCAGCGCATCGACGGCATCGTGATTCGCGACGTGACCGACGAGAACCGGCTGTCCGATCGCTACCGTGCGACTTTCGACGGCATCGATCCGGTGGTCTGGCACCTGCTGCGGCCCGACACCACTGCGTGGCCTATGCACGCGGCCCCGCGCTAAGCGGACACCGCAGAAACAAAGCGGCACACCGGAGTCGTTTGCGCTTGCAAAAAGAACACTTCGGTACACGCACCAAAGGCATGCCCGGCGCAGGGTTTAGACAGCGCTAATTGTTTGTGCGCACAATGTCCGAACCGCCCTCCCTCAACCCAAGGAGACGACCCATGTCCATGGAATTTCTTCGGACCATCGCCGAGCAGAAATTGCCATACGTCCTCCACACGCCCGCAGACATCGACAGGCTGCGCGTGCTGCGTGCCGCCGACCTCGTGACTGCGTTCATTCCGCCGTCGGAGCGCACGCCCGACGAACGCGCGATCCGTCAGCTGGCCCAGGTGGAATCGATCACCGCGAAGGGCCGCCTGGCCCTGAACAAGGCGACCTCTTCGTTCATCGAGCTGTGACGAGCAAGCGCTCCAGCGTCTGGCTGATCGCCTGCGGCTTGTCGCTGCTGTCGTTCGGCTCGCAACGCTGCGACACCACGCGCTCGGGTTCCCGCGGACCGGGTCTGTAGAACAGACGCTCGCAATCGCAACGCAGCCGGGCCTTCAGCGCCTTCGTTCGCACGCTGCGCACCTGCGCCACCCAGCACGCATCGGCACAGCCGCAGGCCTGGTATTCGAGCACTTCGCCGCGCGTGTGCCAGGGCAGCGCAGACGTGCCGCCCGCCGCATGAACGCCGGAGCCGAACGCTGCCGCCAGCAGGGCCCAGGCGAGATGCAGCTTGCGACGCGGCACGCGCAAAGAGAGGTCGCTTTCAGGGGTGCGGCGTCAGACCACGCCCTGCGCCAGCATCGCATCGGCCACGCGCACGAAGCCAGCGATGTTCGCGCCGTCCACGTAGCTCACGCTGCCGTCGGCGCGCGAACCGTAGTGCAGGCACGACTCGTGGATGCCTTGCATGATCTGCAGCAGGCGCGCATCGACCTCATCGCGCGTCCATACCAGGCGCGCCGCGTTCTGGCTCATCTCCAGGCCCGATGTGGCCACGCCACCCGCGTTGCTCGCCTTGCCCGGCGCATACAGCACGCCGTGGCCTTCGAGCACCTTCACGGCCTCGATGGTCGAGGGCATGTTGGCGCCTTCGGCCACGCACACCACGCCGTTCTTCACCAGCGTGCGCGCGTCTTCCTCGTTGAGCTCGTTCTGCGTGGCGCTGGGCAGTGCCACGTCGACCGGCACGTGCCACGGCGTCGCACCGGCCACAAAGCGGGTGCCGGTGCGCTCGGCGTAGTCGCTCACGCGGCCGTAGAGGTGGTTCTTCACGTCCATCAGCACGGCGAGTTTTTCGGGCGTGAAGCCCTCCTCGTCGACCACGGTGCCGCTCGAGTCGGACACGGTGACCACCTTGGCGCCCAGCGCCATGGCCTTCTCGATGGTGTACTGCGCCACGTTGCCCGCGCCCGAGACGCTCACGCGCAGGCCGTCGAAGCTGCGGCCCTTGCGCTTGAGCATTTCCTGCGCGAAGTAGACGTTGCCGTAGCCGGTGGCTTCAGGGCGGATCAGCGAACCGCCGAAGCTCAGGCCCTTGCCGGTGAACACGCAGTCGGCGCGGTTGGTGAGCTTCTTGACCATGCCGGCCATGAAGCCGACCTCGCGCCCGCCCACGCCCACGTCGCCGGCCGGCACGTCGGTGTCGGAGCCCACGTGGCGGAACAGCTCGGTCACGAGTGCCTGGCAGAAGCGCATCACCTCGCCCTGGCTCTTGCCCTTGGGGTCGAAGTCGGCGCCGCCCTTGCCGCCGCCCATGGGCAGCGTGGTCAGCGCGTTCTTGAAGGTCTGCTCGAAGGCCAGGAACTTCAGGATCGACAGGTTCACCGAGGGGTGGAAGCGCATGCCGCCCTTGTAGGGGCCGATGGCCAGGCTGTGCTGGATGCGGAAACCGCGGTTGACCTGCACCTCGCCGTGGTCGTCCACCCAGGAGATGCGGAACATGATCACACGCTCGGGCTCGACCAGCCGCTCCAGCAGGCTGTGGCTCGTGTACTTGGGGTGCTTTTCGATGTACGGCCAGAGGCTTTCCATGACCTCGGTCACGGCCTGCAGGTACTCGGGCTGTCCGGGGTTGCGTTGTGCGACGTGTGCGAGGAACCCCCCGGCGGATGCGTGCTTCATTCCAATCCTCTGTTTTCCAAAACGGTGCATAACCTTATGCGAATCCTGCATTTTGCCGGATTGGAGAACCAGATTGAGGCGAAAAGCCCTCAGAAGGTGCGTCGTTTGGGGTGCCTGGTGTGGTGACGCCCCAACTTGAAACATTGCGGGGGTCGGGCGGCACGCGGTCGCAGCGGGCCAGGAAACGCTGGATTCAAGGCGTCGAAGCCGAAGACGGGCCGTCGCCGGCGGGGGGCGACGCGGTCGATCGACCGATGGCCCCGGCGACCAGCTCGCGCATCTGGCGGCATGCGACGGACCGATGCGTCCGCTCGTGCCACAGGAGGTGAAAACGCATCGCCGGAAAGTCGATCGGCGCAGCCACGATCTGAAGCGGTGAGCCCTCGGCGTGTGCTTGCGCAAAGCGCCGACAGGTGGTGAAGACCAGGTCGGATTGCGCCAGCAGGTTGGGCACATTGTTGAAGTAAGGCAGCACCACCTTCACCCGGCGGCGCAGCCCGACCTGGGCCAGGTAGGCGTCGATCACGCCCAGCTGGTTCGCGTTGACCGGAATCAGGCCGAGATGGTCCGCTTCCAGGTAGGCCGCCTGCGTGACACCGGTGCGCAGTAAGGGATGGCCCTGGCGCACGAGGCAGACGATTTCGTCCTCGAAAAGCGGGTACAGGTGAAGATTCTCCGCAGGCATGGCGGAGTTGCCGATCACCAGGTCGAGCACGCCGTTCTCCAGGTCTTCCTGATAGTCGACATCGAGCGGGAGCGGGTGGATATGGATCGACGCGTGCGGCATTTCCCGAAGGAGGCGCGCGATGATGTCGGGGATGAAGCGGGAACTCACATAGTCCATGGCCCCGATGTGGAACTCGCGCGTGATTTCAGTGGGTTCGGTTTCGGACCGCGTGGCGCAGAGCGCCTCCATCTCTTCGGACAGGCCGCGCAGCCGGTCATAGAGCGTCACCATGCGGTCGGTGGGCACCATGGAATTGCGGCCACGCACAAGCAAGGGGTCGTTGAATATGGCACGCAGCCGCGTCAACCCGGCGCTGACCGTCGACTGCGGCAGATTGAGCCGGTGGGCGGCGCGCGACACGCTCTTTTCCTCGACCACCGCGACCAGAAGGCGCAGAAGAAACCCATCCAACTGGTCGCTCAGAACTTTCATGGCCACGCCTCCAACGGGCGCCAAGACTACACCACGGGCGCAGGCTGCGCCGCTGTGTCGGCTCCTCTTGCCTTGCCATTGAACAGCGCGTTGAGCACGATGGCGGTGACGCAGCCCGTCGTGATTCCGCTGTGCAGGAAGAGCTTGATCGTGCCGTCGAGCTTCTCGTAGAAGCCCGGCACCGCCACCGTGATCATGCCGACACCAAGGCTGGCAGCGATCACCAGCGCGTTGTTGCCGTTCTTGAGGTCCACCTTGCCGAGAATCCGGATGCCGGTGGTGGCGATCATCGCGAACATCACGATGGCCGCACCGCCGAGCACGGCCAGCGGCATCGAGGCGAACACGGCGGCCAGCTTCGGGAACATGCCCAGCACCAGTAGCAGGACACCCGTCGTCGCGACCACCCATCGACTGCGCACTCCGGACATCGCAACGAGCCCGACGTTGGCGTTGTAGGCGCAGTACGGGAAGGTGTTGAGAACGCCGCCGAGCACGGTGGACAGGCCGTCGGCGCGCAGGCCATTGGCAATCTCCTGGTCGCCGATTTCCTTGCCGACCATTTCCCCGACGGCAAAGAAGTCCGCCGTCACCTCGGTGATGATCACCATCATCGCGACGCACATCAGCAGGATCGACAGCGGATCGAAGACAGGCATGCCGAAGGCGAACGGCGTGACGACGCCGAACCAGCCCTCGGTTGCCACCTTGGAGAAATCGGTGCGGCCCATCAGCGCGGCGACGGCGGTGCCCACCAGCAGCCCCACCAGGACTGCGGTGTTGCGAAGCAGGCCCCGGCCGAAGCCGTAGATCAGCAACACCGATCCCAGCGAGATCGCCGCCAGCGTGAGGTTCTCCACCGAGCCGTAGTCGGCCGCCTTGGGCACCCCGCCCGCGGCCCAGCGCACGCCGACCGGCATCAGCGACAAGCCGATCAGCAAGATGGTCGTGCCCATCACCACGGGCGGGAAAAAGCGCTTGATCTTCCCGAACAGCGGCGCAATGAGCATGCAGAAAATGCCGGCGGCAATCGTCGCGCCATAGACGGCCGGCATGCCGTGCGCCTGGCCGATGAGGATCATGGGCGTCACGGCCACGAAGCTGCAGCCCTGGATCAGCGGCAGGCGCACGCCGAACTTCCAGAACCCGACCGTCTGGATCAGCGTGGCAATGCCGCAGGCGAACAGGTCCGCACTGATCAGCATCACGATCTGATCGTGCGCGAGCCCGATGGCGTTGCCCACCACGATGGGGATGGATACCGCGGCGGCGTACATCACCAGCAGATGCTGCAAGGCGAGCAGCAGGTTCTTGCCGGGAGGAAGCCATGCGTCGACAGGATGCACGGCATTGCGGGTCGGGTGATTCATGATCGGCGTCTCGTAGGTTCTTGTGCTGGGCGGGAAAGTCTGCGTCCCCGGTCGGCCGTCGCGACGGTGTCGCTTCGGCGCCGCCATCGTCGTTCCTCGAAACGCAGTTTGCAATCCATGGGCGGGCCCTATTTTCCCGCCGCATTCACGTCCTCGAGCTGCTCCTGCGACACCATCGAATCCGTGTGGAAACTAGCATCCATGCGGGTTTCCGCGGCATTTCCTGTCCGCGGTCGCACCCGTTCCCTTGCCATTTTCCGGGAACTATCGGATTTTGCGATTCCCGGAATCGACAGCGCCAAGGCCACGGCCACGGCCACGGCACTATCGGATTTCTCGGTTCCCGGAATCGAAGGTTCCCCGGTGCTTCTGTCCTGCTCGCTGGCTAGAGTTGCCTGCAACAACGCTCGACCCACGAGCTGCACAGGAGACACGATGGACAACGATGCATTGATGCTGCAGGTGACGGCGGCGCGCACGCTGACCCCGCACATCCGCGAGCTGGAATTGCGCAGCCGTGACGGCGCGCCGCTACCGCGCTTCGACGCCGGCGCACACCTGCGTTTCACTCTGCCTGGTCCGCAAGGCGCCATCGAACGCTGCTACTCGTTGATCAACGCCACCGAGCAGACCGGCTTCTACCGGATTGCCGTGCAGCGCGCCCAGGCCAGCGCGGGCGGTTCTGCCTACATGTGCGAGGAAGTCCGCGTCGGCACGGTGCTTCGCGCCTGCGCACCGAAGAACGATTTCGCGCTGGCAGCAGATGCCACGCAGCACCTGCTGCTGGCCGGCGGCATCGGCATCACGCCGATCATCGCGATGGCGCAAGTGCTCGCTGACGCAGGCCAGTCGTTCGAATTGCACTACGTCGCCCGCACGCCTGAAAACATGGCCTATGCGCAATGGCTGCACACGGCGTACGACGACCGGGCCCACCTGTACTTCGACGGTGGCGACCCGTCGCAAGGCATGCCGCTGGGCACCCTCCTTGCCCAGCCCCATCCCGGTGTGCATGTCTACGTCTGCGGCCCGCAACCCATGATCGATGCGGTCCTGGCAACGGGCGAGGCGCTCGGCTGGCCACGCAGCCAGCTGCACTTCGAACTGTTCAGCGCGCCGGCGGTAAAGGCGGACGATGCGCCCTTCGAAGTCGAGCTGGCCCGGTCGCACCGCAGGCTGCAGGTGGGGCAGTCCACCAGCATTCTCGACACCCTCATTGCCGCAGGCCTGGACCCGCTCTTCGATTGCCGTCGCGGCGAATGCGGGGCGTGCGCCGTGCCGGTGCTCGACGGCGTGCCCGAGCACCTGGACTACGCGCTGACGCCGGAACAGAAGGCCGGCAACAAGACGATGTGCATCTGCGTTTCGCGCGCCCGGAGCGCGCGGCTCGTGCTGGACATCTGACCACTGACACCACAGGAGAAACCACAGATGCAATGGATCAAGAATCGCTGGTATGCCGCCGCCTGGAGCAATGAAGTGGGCCGGACCCTGCTTGCCAGGAGCTTCTTCGGCGAGAGCGCCGTATTGTTCCGCACGGAAGACGGCACACCGGCCATGCTGCTCGACCGCTGTCCGCACAAGGGCGCCCCCTTGTCGCTCGGGGAGCTGAAGGGTGACGTCCTGGCCTGCCCCTACCACGGCCTCGAGTTCGACTGCGCGGGAACGTGCGTGCGCATTCCGAGCCAGGCCAACATTCCGCCCACCGCCAAGGTGCGCTCCTACCCGTGTGTCGAACGCTACGGGCTGGTGTGGTTCTGGCCGGGCGACGCCGCGAAAGCCGACGCGGACAGCCTGTTCGAATGCAGGAACCATGGCGCTGTGGGCTGGGACTGCATCGAGGGCCCGTACACGCGCTTTCCGGCCAGCATCGAGAACATTCTGGACAACCTGGTCGATCCGGCACACACGAGCTTCGTCCATAAGAAGACGATCGGCGGCGTGGACGCCGCCGACGTTCCCCTCGCTGTCGAGCAGGACGGCGACACCGTCGTCGTCGGCCGCTGGATCGAGAACTCGCAACCGGTGGCGGTGATGCAGCAGTACGGCGACTTTGCAGGCCTGGTCGACCGCTGGCAGTTCTATTCGCTCTTCCTGCCCAACATTTCGCTGGTCGACATGGGCGCGGTGGACGCCGGCAGCGCGCGCGACGATGCCTCGCGCGATCGCCAGTACCGGACGCTGTCGTACGCCATGCTCACCCCGGAGTCGGCCGACGCCACGCACTACTTCTGGTTCGTGTTGCGCACCTTTGCCCGCGGCGACGAAGAGGTGTCCGCCAATCTGCGGCGCGCCTACATCGACACCTTCGACGAGGACCGCGTGCTGCTCGGCGCCATCCAGCGCAACAGCGGCGACCTGCAGAGCGGCTCGCTGCGCCTGGCCATCGACAACGCCTCGGTGCGCGTGCGCCGCGCGCTCGAACGCCTTGCCCGAGAGGAGACCGCCACGCTGCCCGGCGAACCCATCGTGCTGCAGCGCGCCTAGGAGAAAAAATATGAAACGACTGCTATTGGGATGCAACGGCCGCGGCGCTCAGCACGCGCCCGGCTCGCCGCCGTCGATCGACGAACAGTTCCGCATGGTCAAGCATTCGGGGGTGTTCGACTTTTTCGACCGCCTGCCACAGCCGGGCCAGGAAGCCGAGTACCTGCGCGCCTCGGAAAAGCACGACCTGCCCATGCTCACCGGCCTGTGGACCTACACCGCCGGACGCGACGAAGCACTGCTGCTCAAGAACATTCAGCTGACAAGAAACTCCGGCGGCGAATGCCACAACATCATGCTGTTCAACCAGCATGCGGACGGCCATCCGCTGAGCGACGATGAAGTCGTCGCGTTCTACCGGTTGGCCTACGAAGCGGGCCAGCGCACGGGAATCGACATTACCTTCGAGGTCCACATCTACATGTGGTCGGAGGATGTGCGGCGCGTGTTGGCCGTGGCCCGGAAGGTGCGCGAGGCGGGCATGCCCTTCAACTTCCTGCTCGACCACAGCCATGTGCTCATCAAGCTCGAGAGCCCGCAGGAACAGGACGTGTGCGACCTTCGCGCCGATGTCGAGTCCGGTCGGCTGATCCTCGATCCGTTCGAGCCGGACAACATCGTCGACCTCTGGATCGCCGAAAACATGACGCTGTGGCACGCGGTGCGCCCGGTCGCGCCTGGCGGGCCGCGGAACCTCTGGGCGTCCCATCCCGACGGGCGCATGGGGCGAGCTTGCCAATACCCGTTCATGCGCCCCCGTCCCGGTGAGTGGCACTCTGAATGGTTCGCCTACAAGCTCGAACCCACGAAGGAAGTGGTGCGCAAGGTTCTGGCGGCGCACCTCGACAACCCCGACAGCCGGCTTCGCTACGTCACGACCGAGATCATCGATCTGCCCGACTATGGCGATGGCGCACGCTATTCATTGTTCGAGCACAGCGTTGCCCTGGCCCACTGGATTCGCGATACGGAAGCGCAACTGCGCGACCAACGCGATCGACGCGACCGGCAGGCCACGGCAGCAACCGCCGAGCCATGCGCAGCTTGACCATCCCCCGTTCGAAACACCCACTTCTCCGACATCCATGAAAACCAAAGCCGCCGTCGCCTGGCAAGCAGGCCAACCCCTCACCATCGAAACCGTGGACCTCCAGGGCCCGAAGTTCGGTGAAGTGCTGGTCGAGATCAAGGCCACCGGCATCTGCCACACCGACTACTACACGCTCTCGGGCGCCGACCCCGAAGGCATCTTCCCCGCCATCCTGGGCCATGAAGGCGCGGGCATCGTGGTCGACGTCGGCCCCGGCGTCACCACGCTGAAAAAGGGCGACCACGTCATTCCGCTGTACACGCCCGAATGCCGCCAGTGCAAGTTCTGCCTGAGCCGCAAGACCAACCTGTGCCAGCTGATCCGCGGCACCCAGGGCAAGGGCCTCATGCCCGACGCCACCTCGCGCTTCAGCCTCGACGGCAAGCCCATCTTTCACTACATGGGCACCAGCACCTTCAGCAACTACACGGTCGCGCCCGAAATCTCGCTGGCCAAGATCCGCGAAGACGCGCCCTTCGACAAGGTCTGCTACATCGGCTGCGGCGTCACCACCGGCATCGGTGCGGTGCTCTTCACGGCCAAGGTCGAAGCCGGCGCGAACGTCGTGGTGTTCGGCCTGGGCGGCATCGGCCTGAACGTGATCCAGGGCGCCAAGATGGTGGGCGCCGACAAGATCATTGGCGTCGACCTGAACCCCGAGCGCGAAGCCATGGCCCGCCAATTCGGCATGACGCACTTCATCAACCCCAAGACCACCGAGAACGTCGTCGACGCGATCGTGCAGCTGACCGACGGCGGCGCCGACTACAGCTTCGAGTGCATCGGCAACACGCAGGTGATGCGCCAGGCGTTGGAATGCACGCACAAGGGCTGGGGCCGCAGCATCATCATCGGCGTGGCCGAGGCCGGCGCCGAAATCAACACGCGCCCGTTCCAGCTGGTCACGGGCCGCAAGTGGGAAGGCTCGGCCTTCGGCGGCGCGCGCGGTCGCACCGACGTGCCGAAGATCGTCGACTGGTACATGGAAGGCAAGATCAACATCGACGACCTGATCACGCACACCATGCCGCTGGAAGACATCAACAAGGGCTTCGACCTCATGAAGCGCGGCGAGTCGATCCGCGGCGTCGTTCTGTACTGACGCGGTTCAAAGGCATCGCGCGCAACGAAAAATCGTTGCGCGCCCGGCGCCTACTTGCGCGCCTTCTCGATCTCCGCCATCAGCTCCTTGACGGTGGCCTCGCCGACCGAGGCCGTGTACTTGTCGATCACCGGCTTCACCTTGGCGCGCAGCTTCGCCATCTCTTCGGGCGGCAGCTCGGAGACGGTCATGCCGGCCTTCTTGAGCGCGTCGAGTGCGCTGTCGGCGGCGCCGCGCGAGGCCTGGCGCTGGAACACGGTCGCTTCGGCGGCGGCCTCGTTGACGATCTTCTTTTCGTCGGCGCTCATGCCGTCCCAGGTCTTGCGGCTGATCAGCAGCGCCTGCGGGTTGTAGATGTGGCGGGTCTGGGTGATGTACTTCTGCACTTCCGCAAACTTGGACGACAGGATGGTCGTGTTCGGGTTCTCCTGGCCGTCGACCGCCTTCTGGTCGAGCGCCGGGTACAGCTCGGGGAACGGCAGCGGCGTGGCGTTGGCGCCCAGCGCGCTGAACATGTCGATGTAGATCGGCGACTGGATCACGCGGATCTTCAGGCCCGCGATGTCGTCGGCCTTGACGATCGGGCGCTTGCTGTTCGTCAGGTTGCGAAAGCCCAGGTCCCAGTAGCCCAGGCCGTGCAGCGCCTTGTCTTCCAGCTTGGCCATCATCTTCTGGCCGAAGGGCCCGTCGGTGACCACGTCGGCTTCCTTGCCGCTGTTGAAGAGGAACGGGAAGTCGTAGGCCGCGAACTCCTTCACCTGCGCCGACAGGATGCCGGCGTTGAGCACGGTCATCTCCACCGTGCCGCCCTGCAGCGCCGACACGGTCTGCAGGTCGCCGCCGAGCGTGCCGCCGGGGAACAGCTTCACGGTGATCTTGCCGCCCGACTTCGCGGCCACGAGGTCGGCGAACTTCTGCGCGCCCTGCGCCTGCGGATGGCCGGCCTGGTTCTGGAACGCGAACTTGATGGTGCGCTCCTTGAGCTGCGCGAACGCGCCGGGGGCGGCGAACGCAACGGCCGCCGCCACGGCGGCCATCAACAGGGTGCGCTTCGAATGCTTCGTCTTCATGGCGATGTCTCCTTCTCTTTTTGGGGGTGGTGAAACCGGCAGGGCCTACGCCCTCTTCTTGAACAACGCCGAGGCCCCGCTGGCGCGCGCCACCTCTTCGGCGGCCTGGCACAGCGCCGGCCCGAGCGCTTCCATGCGTTGCGGCGTGAGCCGCACCGACGGGCCCGCGATGGTGACGACCCCGATTGCCGTGCCGTCGGCGCCGAACACGGGCGCGGCCATGGCGGTCATCGCGGGAGCGAACACCTCGTTGATCATGCTGAAGCCGCGCTGGCGCGCCGCCTTCACGAAAGCCATCACGGCCTTGAGCGAGGTCGGTGCCTTGGGGCCGAAGTCCTCGGGCTTGCCCAGCCCCTTCTTGGCGACGAGCGCCATCGCGTCGTCTTCGCCCATGGTGGACAGCCACGCGTGCCCGGCCGCGCTGCACGAGAGCGCCACCGACAAGCCCATGTCGGGGTCGTAGCGCAGGCCGTGCGTGGCGCCCTGCGCCTTGGCGACGAAGGTCAGGTCTTCACCGTCGACCACCGCCAGGCGCACGAGCTCGCCCGAGGTCGAGGCCAGCTGGTCGAGCAACGGCTGCGCGATGTCGACGATGCCCGAGCGGCTGAGGAACGACAGGCTGATCGACACCAGCTTGATGGTCAGCACGTAGTGGCCGTCGCGCGCCTCTTGCCGCACGTAGCCGCAGCGGATGAGCTCCGCAAGCAATCGGTGCGATGCACTCAATGGAATCTGCAATTCGCTGGCCAACGCCGACAGCGCGCACCCCTCGGGATGCTCCGCCAGATGTTCCAGCACCTTGAAGCTGCGTTCCAGTATTCCGCTCATTTCGTCCTCCGGGTGTCGTCTCGTCAACGCGGGCGATGAGGCCCGCCGCTCGTGGGTCGCCAGCGTATCAGAACTCGGGGAAGGGATTTCCATTATGGAAATTCTTTCCAACAAAAATACGATCGCCTCCGTCCTGCATTTTTTCTTCCCCTCTGTTCCCTCCTTCTTCCCCTTTTTCTTCCTTCCCGCCTGAGGACCCTTCGTGAAACTTCTTCGTATGCTTGCCGTGGCCGGCCTGTGCGCCGGTCTCACCGCCCCGTCGTGGGCGCAGCAGGAGCGCGTGATCCGCTTCGGCCACCTGAACAACGCCGACCATCCCGTGAGCTTCGGCGTCAAGCGCTTTGCCGAGCTGCTCTCGGCCAAGAGCGGCGGCAAGATGAAGGTGCAGGAGTTCCCTGCTTCGCAGCTGGGCAACGAGATGCAGCAGCAGTCGGCCCTGCAGGGCGGCGTGCAGCAGATGTCGGCACCGGCCACCACATCGCTCGCCGGCATCGTCAAGGAGTTCGGCCTGGTCGACTTTCCCTTCTCGGTGAACAACTTCGCGCAGGCCGATGCACTGCTCGATGGACCACTCGGCCAGGCGCTGATCGCCAAGCTCCCGGAGAAGGGCCTCGTCGCCTTGGGCTACTGGGATCTGGGCTTTCGCAACGTCACCAACAGCAAGCGCCCGATCACCAAGCCTGAAGACCTCGAAGGCTTGAAGATCCGCGTGATCCCCAACCCCGTGTTCCTGGAGACCTTCAAGGCCTTCAAGGCCAACCCGGTGCCGATGCCTTTCGCCGAGCTGTACGGTGCCCTCGAAGCCAAGGCGGTCGATGGCCAGGAGAACCCGTATGCGGTGATCCTGTCGAACAAGTTCTACGAAGTGCAGAAGTTCGTCAGCGCCACAAACCACGTGTACGCAGCCAACATCGTGCTGGTGAGCAAGAAGTTCTGGGACTCGCTCACGCCGGCCGAGCAGAAGATGATGAACGACGCGGCCAACGAGGCACGCGGTTACCAGCGGCAGGTGAGCCGCGCCGCCGCACAGAAGGCCGTGGGCGACCTGCAGGCCAAGGGCGCGCAGTTCAACGAACTCAGTGCGCCCGAGCAGAAGCGCATGCGCGAGATCGCCAAGCCCGTCATCGACAAGTTCGCCGCCCAGTACGACCCCGCCATCGTCAAGCTCTACAACGACGAGCTCGCACGCATCCGCAAGTAAACAAGTCAGCAAGCCAGTCAGTCCCTCACCGAAGCTCCCCATGAAGATCCTCGTTCTCCACGGCCCCAACCTCAACCTGTTCGGTCGCCGCGAACCCCACATCTACGGCAAGACCACGCTCGCCGAAATCAACGCGCAGCTGCAGGCGCTCGCCGTCGAACTCGGCGTGACGCTCGAAACCATCCAGTCGAACCACGAAGGCGACCTGATCGACTTCCTGCACACCCATATCGACGATGCGCAAGGCGCACTGGTGAACCCCGCCGGCCTCACGCAGCACGGCGTGCCGCTGCACGACGCGATCAAGGCCATGCCGTTCCCGACCATCGAGGTCCACATGTCCAACATCGCCGCGCGCGAGGCATGGCGCGCGCATTCGATCATCTCGCCGGCGGTGAAGGGCACGGTCCAGGGCCTGGGCCCGCTGTCGTACCTGGCCGCGTTGCGCGCGCTGGTCGACATGCAGCGCCAGGCGCAGGCGCAAGCACAGGCCGCGGCATGACCCGCTGGCTCGACCGGTGCTGCACCGGCATCGAGGCGCTGATCGCGACCGCGCTCGCGGTCATGGTCGTGCTCGTGTTCGGCAACGTGGTGCTGCGCTACGGTTTCAACTCGGGCATCACGGTGTCCGAGGAAATCTCGCGCTGGCTCTTCATCTGGATGACCTTCCTGGGCGCCGTGGTGGCGCTGAAGGAGCACGGCCACCTGGGTGTCGACATGGTGGTGCAGAAGCTGCCCCCCATCGGCAAGAAGATCTGCCTGGCCGTCGGCCATGTGGTCATGCTCTACATCGTCTGGCTGCTGCTGCAGGGCAGCATCGCGCAGGCGCGCATCAACTGGGACGTGACGGCGCCCGTCACCGGCGCGTCGATGGCCATCGTCTACGCCTCGGGCATCGTGTTCTCGGTGCTGGCCGGACTCATCCTGGCGCTCGACCTGCTGCGCCTGCTCACGGGCCGCATCGCCGACCATGAGCTGGTGATGGTGCAGGAGTCGGAAGAAGCGGTGCAGCTGCAGCAGATCCTGGGTTCGCAGGACGCCAAGGAACCGGGGGCACGGCCATGACCATCGTTGTTTTCGTCGGCTCGCTGTTGCTTGCCATGGCGATGGGCATTCCCATCGCCTTCTCGCTGCTGGCCAGCGGTGTCGCACTGATGTGGCACCTCGACCTGTTCGACGCGCAGATCCTCACGCAGAACGTGATCGGCGGCGCCGACAGCTTTCCGCTGCTGGCCGTGCCCTTCTTCATGCTCGCGGGCGAGATCATGAACGTGGGCGGGCTGTCCAAGCGCATCGTCGACTTCGCGCTCGCGCTCGTCGGCCATGTGAAGGGCGGCCTGGGCTACGTGACCATCATGGCGGGCTGCCTGCTGTCGGCGCTCTCGGGTTCGGCCGTGGCCGACGCCGCCGCGCTCACCGCGCTGCTGCTGCCGATGATGGTGCGCGCGGGCCACGACAAGCCGCGCGCGGCCGGCCTCATTGCGGCCACCGGCGTGATCGGCCCCGTGATCCCGCCGAGCATCGGCTTGGTGATCTTCGGCGTGGCGGCCAACGTGTCGATCTCCAAGCTGTTTCTCGCGGCCATCGTGCCGGGCCTGCTGATCGGCGGCGCGCTGTGGATCACCTGGGCCTGGCTGGTGCGGCGCGAAAAAATCGTGCCGCCGCCGCGCAAGTCGTCGGCCGAAATTGCCGCCGCCTTCCGCAACGCGCTGTGGGCGCTGATGCTGCCGGTGATCATTCTCGTGGGCCTGCGCATGGGCGTGTTCACGCCCACCGAGGCCGCGGTGGTGGCCGCCGTGTACGCGCTCTTCGTGTCGACGGTGGTGTACCGCGAGATCACCTGGCGCGACCTGTACGCCATCTTCGTGAATGCGGCCAAGACCAGCGCCATCGTGATGTTCCTGATCGCCGCGGCCATGGTGAGCGCCTGGCTCATCACGGTGGCCGACCTGCCCTCGAAGATCGTGGGCATGCTGGAGCCGTTCATGGGCAACCAGATGCTGCTCATGATCGCGATCATGGTGCTCGTGATGGTGGTGGGCACGGCGATGGACATGACGCCGACCATCCTTATCCTCACGCCGGTGCTCATGCCGGTGGTGAAGGCGGCCGGCATCGACCCCGTGTACTTCGGCGTGCTGTTCATCATCAACAACTCGATCGGCCTCGTCACGCCGCCGGTGGGCACGGTGCTCAACGTGGTGGCCGGCGTCGGCAAGATCTCGATGGACGACGTCACGCGCGGCGTGGTGCCGTTCATGCTGGCCGAGTTCGCGATCCTGTTCGTGATGGTGGCGTTTCCGCAGCTGGTGATCGTGCCGGCGCGGTGGTTCGGGGGCTGAGCCGGTGCGCACCCTTTGCCTCGCCGTGCTCGCCCTGCTCGCGGCCCTGCCTGCCGCTGCACAAGACCTTGCGCAAGACCCCGAGCGCGAGGTGCTGCCCGAGCAGCGCCAGCGGCTGGCCTTCATCGCGCCCTCCGGCCTCGCGCCGCTGGGCAGCGGCAAGATGGTGTTCAGCGCCTTCCATGTCGCGACCGGCCAGGAGCTGTGGGTCACCGACGGCAGCAACGCCGGCACGACCTTGTTGAAAGACATAAGGCCCGGCTTTCGGGGGTCGTTCCCTGCCGGTCAGGTTGCGTTCAAGGGCCACGTCTACACCACGGCCACCGACGGCGCGAGCGGGCTGGAACTGTGGCGCACCGACGGCACCGCCGCCGGCACGGCGCAGGTGATCGACCTGCGCCCCGGCGAGGAAGGGTCGATGCCCAACGAGCTGACGGTGTTCCGCGACGCGCTCTACTTCGTGGCCGACGACGGCCAGACCGGCTTCCAGGTGTGGAAGACCACGGGCGATGCGAAGGGCACCACGCGCGTGTCCGCCGTCGACGCCGGGCCGCGCGCCCTCACCCGCCAGCTCACCGTCGCCGGCCCGCGCCTGTTTTTCACCGCGACCACGCGCACGCAGGGCCACGAGCTCTGGGTGACCGACGGCACGCCCGAGCACACGCGCCTGGTGAAGGACATCCGCCCGGGCCTCGAGGACGCGGGCATCCAGAACCTCACGGCCGTGGGCAACGACGTCTACTTCACCGCGCACGACGGCGAGCACGGCGCCGAGCTGTGGAAGAGCGACGGCACCGAACACGGCACGCAGCTGGTGAAAGACCTGCGCCCCGGCGCCGCGCCCTCACGGCCGGCGCACCTGGCGGTGCTGGGCCGCACGCTGTACTTCTCGGCCGACGACGGCGTGCACGGCATCGAGCTGTGGAAGACCGACGGCACCGCGAAGGGCACGGCGCTGGTGAAGGACATCCGGCCGGGACCGAGCGGCTCCGTGTCGAGCGCGATCGCCGTGATGAGCGGCAAGCTCTACTTCGCCGCGACCGACGGCGTGTCGGGCGCGGAGCTGTGGCGCAGCGACGGCACAGCAGCGGGCACGGTGCGCGTGAAGGACATCGCACCGGGCGCAGAGAACGGCTCGCCGGCGCGCTTCGCCGTCATCGGTTCGCGCCTGTGGTTCGCGGCGAACGGCGGCGGTGGCCGGGGTGTCGAGCCCTGGACCAGCGACGGCACACCGGCCGGCACGCGCGCCGTGGCCGACCTTGCCGCGGACGAACGCCACGCCATGCCGCTGGGCTTTCGTGCGCTCGGCGATGCGGTGCTCTTCGTGGCCGACGACGGCCATGGCAACGACCGGCTGTGGTCCTATCGCAAGGACGGCAAGGTGACACTGATCGGCGATCCGCTCAAGGCGCGGCTGCGCTGACGCCGAAGGCCTGCGTGGCCGCGTAGTCGCGCAGCGCCTGCTGCATGGCCGCGGCGATGGCCGGATGCGTCGGGTCGTGGCCCGCGCCCTGCGCCCACTGCAGCGGCGCGCCCAGCACCTGCGCCAGTGCCTGGGCGCCCTCGGGCGGACACAGCGCGTCCTGCGTGCCATGCACGATCAGCGTGGGCACAACAGGCATTGCGGCGCAGCGCTGCAGCAGCGTGGGTGCGCCGAGCCAACAGCCATGCCGCAGGTAGTGGCTCTGCACGCGGTACCGCGCCACGAGCCGCGGCAGCATCGCTTCGTCGATCGGCGGCGCAGCGCCGCCGGTGGCGAGGCGCTGTTCCCAATCGAACCAGCAGCGTGTCAGCTCGCACTGCCGCGCCCAGGTGCCGTGCGCGAAGACCTCGGCGATCGGCACCGTCACCGGGCATTGCCTGCGCTCGGCCTCGTCCCACAGTTCTTGCCATGCGGGACTGTCGTGCCGCAGGGCTCCGGCGAAGAGCGCATCGATATCGCTTTGGCGCGCGAGGAACACGTTGCGCAGCAGCAGGCCCGCGACGGCCTCGGGTGCATCGAGCGCATGCATCAGCGCCAGCGTGGCGCCCCACGAGCCGCCCACCACCAGCCATCGGTCGATGCGCAGGTGCGCGCGCAGGCAACGCAAGTCGGCCAGCAGATCGGCGAGCGTGTTGTGTTCGATCGATCCTGTGGGTGTGCTGAGGCCCGAACCGCGCTGGTCGGGGCAGACGATGCGGTAGTGCGCCGGATCGAAGTCCCGACGCAACAGCGGCGAGCAGCCCGAGCCCGGTCCGCCATGCAGCACCACCACGGGCAGGCCCGCCGGGTTGCCGTGCTCCTCGACGTGCATCACATGCCCGCCGTCCAGAGGCAGGCGATGGGTGATCGTCATCGGGGCACCTTCTCAACCCAATGCATTCGCGTCGGTGCGAAAGACGAGGTCGCCTGCACGCCGCGCGCCCGGCACGAAACGGATCGGCGTGCCGAGGTCGCGCGGATCACCCGCCGCCTTGACCATCGCCTCGACCTCGTCATGCCGCGGGCTCTTCGGGCACACCGGGTCCGTGGCCGCCGCATCGCCCGCCAGCAGGAAGGCCTGGCAGCGGCAGCCGCCGTGGTCCTTCTCCTTCTCGTCGCAGCTCTGGCAGGTGCTGCTCATCCAGCCCGTGCCACGGTAGGCGCCGAAGGCCGGGCTCTCCTGCCAGATGCTGCGGACGCTGTGCTCGCGCACATTGGGAAAGTCGAGCCCGGGCAGCATGCGCGCGCTGTGGCACGGCAGCGCCACGCCGTCGGGCGCGACCACGAGGAACACGCTGCCCCACCCCGCCATGCAGGGCTTGGGCTTGCCCTCGGCGTAGTCGGGCACCACCCAGAGGATCTTCATGCGGCCGTCCAGGCGCGGGCGATGGGTTTCCACCACCGCCTCGGCCGTGGCCAGCATGTCGCGCGAGGGCATCAGCATCTCGCGGTTGCGCCAGGCCCAGCCGTAGTACTGCACGTTGGCGAGTTCGAGAAAGTCGGCCTCCATCGCCTCGGCCATCTCGATGATGCGGCCCACGTGCGGCAGGTTGTAGCGGTGCATCACGCAGTTCAGCACCATCGGGTAGCCGAGGTCCTTGATGGTGCGGGCCACGCGCTGCTTGAGGTCGAAGGTCTTCGTGGAGCTGAGGAAGTCGTTGAGCTCGCGGCTCGAGTCCTGGAACGACAGCTGGATGTGGTCCAGCCCCGCGCGCTTCAACGTCTCGGCACGCTGCGGCGTGAGGCCCACGCCCGAGGTGATCAGGTTGGTATAGAAGCCGAGCTCGTGCGCCGCCGCGACCAGTTCGGGCAGGTCGTCGCGCAGCAGCGGTTCGCCGCCCGAGAAGCCCAGCTGCACCGCGCCCATCGCGCGTGCTTCGCGGAACACGCGAATCCATTCGGCCGTGTCCAGCTCTTCGCGGTAGCGCGTGTAGTCGACCGGGTTGGAGCAGAAGGCGCAGTGCAGCGGGCAGCGGTAGGTCAGCTCGGCCAGCAGCCACAGCGGCGGCTTGGCCGTGGCGCCGGTTTGCGGCTCAGCGGACCCAGTGGCGTCCATGGGCCTGCTCCAGAAATTCGAGCACGTCGGCGTGCAGGTCGCTCTCGCCGAAGGTGTGCTCCAGGTCGGCCACGAGCGCGGCCACCGAGGTCTTGCCGTCGCAGCGCTGAAGGATCTCGGCCGCCGGCCCGTTGAGCTTGATCATGCCCTCGGGGAACAGCAGCACGTGGCACTGCTGCGCCTCTTCCCACTGCATGCGGTACATCGAGGTGAGCGCCGGCTGGGCATCGTCGGTCCATGCGGTCATGGCTGCTGTTCTTTCGGAAGGTCGTCGGGATAAGCCTTCTCGATCGCGTCGAGCAGGGCCCAGAGGATGTCGAGCTTGAAGCCCAGGATGTGCAGCGCACGCTGCTGCCGCTCGCGCGTGGTGCACCACTGCATCGCCACTTCGAGGCCGTGCTCGACGTCCCGGTCGGCCAGCGGAATACGGCTGCGAAAGTAGTCCAGGCTCGAGGTGTCGATCCACGGGTAGTGCGTGGGCCATCCCGCAAGCCGGTCCTTGTGGATGCGCGGCGCGAACATCTCGGTGAGCGACGAAATCACCGCCTCCTGCCACGGCGCCGTGCGCGCGAAGTTGACATACGCATCGACCGCGAAGCGCACGCCGGGCACCACGAGCGCATGCGACTCGAGCACCTCGCGCGCCAGGCCGGTGGCAATGCCGAGCCGGGTCCATATCTCGATGCCGCCCGCGTTGGCGCCTTCATGGTCGCCATGCCCGTCGTGGTCGAGCATGCGCACCACCCAGCGCCGGCGCGTCGCGCGGTCGTCGCAGTTCGACAGCACGGCGGCGTCCTTCACCGGAATGCGGCACTGGTAGTAGAAGCGGTTTGCCACCCAGCCGCGCACCTGGAAGGGCTGCAGCTCGCCCGCATTGAGCCGCCGGTTGAACGGGTGGTGGCTGTGGTAGCGCGACTCCATGGCGCGCAGCCTCGCTTCGAACTCTTCCGGGGACCACGGGTCTTGTTTGTCTGCTGTCACGTTTTCAGATCTCCAGGGCCATGCCGTCGAATGCGACCTCGATGCCGCGGCGCACGAGCTGTGCGCGCTCCGGCCCGTCTTCGTCCAGGATGGGGTTGCTGTTGTTGATGTGGATGAGCACCTTGCGTTGTGCAGCGCAAGCGTCGAGCGCCTGCAGCATGCCGGGGCCATGCGGCCCGTCGCATTGCGGCAGGTGGCCCATGTCGGCCGCGTGCTTCTTGCCGAGGCCGGCCGCGACCATCTCGTCTTCGGTCCAGAAGGTGCCGTCGACGAGCACGCAGTCGCAGGCATCGAGGCTGCGGCGCTCGGCCTCGCCGACCTGTGCCAGGCCCGGCGCATAGAGCACGCGCTTGCCGGTGGCGGGGTCTTCGATGAGCACCGCGGCGTTCTCGCTGCGCGCCTCGGTCTGGCGGCGCGGCGAATACGGTGGTGCCTTGCCGGGCACCGGCAGTGCCTGCAGCCGCAGGCCGGCGATGTCATGCCAGGCACCACCGCCACGCTCGAGCGACAACGGGTGCCAGGTCACGCCGCAGTAGCTCTCGAGCGTGCGCAGCAGCGGCAGGCTGCCGCTGAGGTCGTCATGCGCCTCGGGCGTGCAGTACAGCTGCAACCGCTGCCCTTCACGCAGGCTCAGCAGGCCTGCGACGTGGTCGATTTGAGAGTCCATCAGCACCACTGCCTCGATCGGCGAATGGCGCAGTCCGTGACGCGGCCACAGGGCCGGCGAGGCGCGCAGTTGCGCGCCGAGGTCGGGGGAAGCGTTCAGCAAGATCCAGCGTTCGCCGTCGGCCGACACCGCGATCGAACTCTGCGTGCGGGGCGTGGCCCGCACCTGCCCGCTTCGCTGGCCGGCGCACAGACGGCAATTGCAATTCCATTGAGGGAAGCCACCGCCCGCTCCCGAACCCAGCACCAGAATCTTCATGGGGGCCCAACAAAAAAACGGCACCGGCGCGAGGCCGGTGCCGTGTGGGGGCCGCGCTCAGCGCGCGGAAATGTACATCGTGATTTCGAAACCGAAACGCATTTCTTCAAACTCAGGCTTGCACCACTTCATCGCATTGCTCCTTCAGGGTTGGGGTTGAGGGACATATCAATAAACGACGATCTTTCCCGTCGGACGCGGGCTATGGCAGTCGTTGTAAAAGTATTCGCCCGGCGTGTCAAAGGTGTGGGTCTGCGACTGGCCCGGGGTCAGCCTCAGATTGAAGCGGCCTTCGAAGAACTGCGTGGCGCAATGCGTGTTGGCATTGGTGGCCGGGTTCGTGAAGGTCACGACGGTGTTCACCGGCACGCGCATGAAGGTCGGCGTCATCGCATTCACGGCCGTCGACTCGGTCGCGCCGGGCTCGTTCGTCGGCGTTTGCACGCGCGCCAGGAACACGGTGTTCGGCGTCGGCAGTGCCGCGCCCTCCACCGCCGCGCCCGACACGGGCCGCCGCACCACGGGCGGTGTCGGCGTGGCAGCCGCGGTCACCGCGCCGCCGACCTTGAAGGCCCACAGCCGGTCGCCGCGCGGTGCCGAGTCGCCGTACGGAATGCTGGTGCCGCCCGAGAACACCGCGATGTACTGCTCGCCGTCGATCTCGTAGGAGACCGGGCTCGCGCTGATCGCCGCGCCGGTCTGGAAGCGCCACAGCTCGGTGCCGTCCTGCGCATCGAGCGCCAGCAGGTTGCCGTCGGGCTGCCCGATGAACAACAGGTCGGAGGCCGTGCTCAGGATGCCGTTGCCGTGCGCCACCGAGTACGGCAGCGGCTTCTTCCACTTGACAAGGTTGGTGCTCGGATCGACCGCCACGACCGCGCCGGTCATGTAGGTGCCCGGCGGGCGCAGGCCGTTGCTCGACTCGCTGAGCGAGTGTGCCGCCGACACGTAGCCCATGCCCGTGTAGACCAGGCCCGTGCGCTGGCTGAACGACTGGTGGTTCCAGTTGGCACCGCCGCCGTGGCCCGGAATGGACAGGATCGGCACGTCCCAGTGCGCGTCGTACAGGCAGCCCTTGGTGTAGTTGGGCACCGCGCGGTTCGGGTCGCCCGGAATGGCCGTGCCCAGCGGCTGGTCGACGATGCAGGTCTCGGTCCAGGCGCCCTGGCGCGGCAGCGGCTGCGTGGGCCAGCTGGCCTGGCGGGCATCCTGCTTCACGGGCACTTCGTCGATGCCCAGCGGCGCAGTGCCGTCCTTGCGATCGAGGATGTAGTACATGCCCGTCTTGCTGCCGTAGATGACGACCTTGCGGTCCTTGCCGTCGATCTTCACGTCGGCGAGCACGGGCGACATCACGTTGTCCATGTCCCAGATGTCGTGGTGCACCGACTGGAAGTGCCACTTGTACTCGCCGCTCTTGAGGTCGAGCGCGACGATGGAATTGGCGAACAGGTTCTGGCCCGGGCGCGAGGAACCGTCTTGCGACGAACCGCCGCGCACGTTGCCGAAGGTCCAGTACACCAGGCCCAGCTCGGGATCGACCGCGGGATGGATCCACGGCGTGGCACCGGTGCGTGCCGCGTCGGGCGCGCCGCCCCAGGTGTCGTAGCCCAGCTCGCCCGCGCGGGGCACGCCCCAGAACGTGGTCAGCACCTTGCCGGTGAGCGCGTCGGCCGAGAACGCGGCGCCGCGGTTGCCGTCGTTGGTGCCCAGGTAGAGGCGCTTGTCGTGATAGACCAACGCGACCTTCTGCAGCGCGCCCTTGTAGTCGGGGTCGGTGCTGCTGGTCGGGTACTGCTTGATCCACTCGACGGCGCCGGTGTCGGTGCGTAGCGCGACGAGGCGGTTGCCGGTGGCGACGGTGAACACCAGGCCCAGGTCTTTCGCGACGGCCACGCCGCGGCGGGTGATGCCGCCGTAGGGCGTGGTCCACTTCCACTTCGTCACGCCGGTCTTGCCGTCCACCGCGACCACGTTGCCGGGCGCCGACTCGATGTAGAGCACGCCGTCGACGACGACGGTGGTGCTCTGGTTGTTGCCGGTGGTCATGCCGCCTTCGATCTGGTTGACCCAGGCGCCACCGAGTTGCGTGACGAGGCCCTTGTTGATCTTGCGCAGGCTCGAATAGTTCTGGTTGCCCAGGTTGCCGCCGACCTTCGGGAAGTCCTTGTCGCCGGCGGTGCAGCAGTCCGACAGATCGGACGCAGGTGCGACGGCTGCGGGTGGCGATGCGGGTGGCGGTGCGTCGGCCGACGGCGGCGGCGCGGGCGCTGGCGCCACGGGCAGCACAGGTGTGCCGCCACCGCTGCTGGAGCCGCCGCAGGCGGTGATCAGCAACGGCGATGCGAGCACGCCGCACGAGATCAGCAGCGTGACCAATGATTTTTTCTTCATGGATGTCTCTACTCGGTGAACGTTGGAACAGGGGTGTTCGAAACGACCGGTGGCGCGCACACGGCGCGGCACTGGCCCCGCGGAGTCGCGGTTATTCAGTGGTGCAGAAAGGTGTCAGGCCCATCGCCGACTTCACGCCTTGCACGACGAGCTTCTGGAACTCGATGGCGCCCACGCCCGACAGGTCGGCGGTGAACGAGTGCGCGTTGTGCCCGAGGGTCGAGAGCCAGGCACGGCCGCCGTCGTAGTACTGGCACCACGCGACCGGATGGAAGTCGGCGTGGCCGGGATGCGGCGCGGAGGTGAGCGGCTTCAGCGTCGAGGTGTCGACCTTGGCCAGGAACTTCACCTTCGTCGGGAAGGGCATCAGGTTGTACCACTCGTCCTGGAACGAGAAGCGCTTGGGCACGTCCTTCGTCGAGGGGTCGTCCGAGACGATCTCGACATCGCCCCCGCGGTTCGGCCCGTGGTTGTAGAAGTTCGCGTTGCCCAGCAGGCCTTCGTAGTACGGCCAGTTGTATTCGGCACCGAAGGCGTTGTGCAGGCCCACGAAGCCGCCGCCGCGGCGCATGTAGTTGCGCAGCGCGGTGCGCGCGGCGTCCTGGCTGGTGCTCACGGCGCCGTTCCACAAGGTGTCGCGGTTCGAGCTCGCGAAGATGATCGCCTTGTAGTTGTTGATACGGCCGCTGAGGATGGCCACGTCTTCGGTCCAGTCGACCGTGATGCCCTCGGCCGACAGCATGCGCACGAGGCCGGCCTGCATCACGTTGTCGGGGTTCATCGCGGGGTTCAGGCCGGCCGCCATCGGCGTGCCGAGCACGGCATGGCGCGGGCCCGCGGTGCGCGAGTAGATCAGCACGCGGTCGGGCGTGGTGGCAAAGGCGCCCCAGTCGTTGTAGCACTTGGGGTTGGTGCCGCGGCACACGTTGTAGTACGTGTCGAAGCTGTCGTCGACCTCGGCCACCGGGTCGGTGGGCGGCGGCACTTCGTCGGTCGGTGCGGGCGGCGGTGCCGAGGCAGCGGGCGCGGGCGCCACGGGCAGGAACGGCAAGGCCGCGCCTCCGCCGCCGTCGCCTCCGCCGCAGGCAGTCAATGCCAGCGCGAGCGCGGCGGCCGATGCAAGTCCGAAGGGAAAGGATCTGGAATGTGTCAACGGAGTCTCCTCTTTGTGGTCAATGGCGGAATCGAACGGGCGCACGCGCCCAGCACGTGTCGCTGCGCCGCGGGTGGCGGCAGGCGCAGACGTGGGAGTGACGGAAATTGCCGGCGAGAACGAAGAAGGAATTCCTCGTCAGCCGTGGGGGCGCGCTACTTGCGGATGCGCACGAGCTCGTCGTTGTAGAGCTTGACGATGGCGGGGTCGTACTGGGCGGCGAACTTGTCGATGACGGGCTTGGCGATGTCGCGCATGCGCTTCTGCTCAGCAGCAGAGAGTTCGTTGAACTGCGCGCCCTTGGCCTGCAGTTCGCCCACGGCCTTCTGCGCAGCCGCACGGCTGACTTGCCGCTGGTAGCCGCGTGCCTCGTTGGCCGCGTCGTTCATCATCTTCTGTTCGGCGGGCGTGAGCGAGTCCCAGAACTTCTTGCTCACCAGCACGATGTTGGCGGCGTACACGTGGTTCGTGGCACTCACGAACTTCTGCACTTCGTAGAACTTGTTCGACAGGATCACCGCGTACGGGTTCTCCTGACCGTCCACTGCCTTGGCTTCGAGCGCACCGTACAGCTCGGCGAACGGCATCGGCACCGGGTTGGCCTTGAAGGCCTTGAAGGTCTCCAGGAACACGGGGTTGGGGATCACGCGGATCTTCAAACCTTCGAGGTCTTCAGGCTTGGCGATGGGGCGCTTGCTGTTGGTGACGTTGCGAAAGCCCAGATCCCAGTAGCCCAAGGCGACGAGGCCCTTCTCCGGGAGCCTGGCGATCAGCGCCTGACCGAGCGGGCCGTCGAGCAGTGCATCGGCCTGCGCGAAGTTGTTCACCGAGAAGGGGAAGTCGACGAGGCCGAACTCCTTGACGATGCCTGCCAGTGACGTGGTGGCCGGCGCCGACATCTGCTGCACGCCGCCCTGCAGGGCCGACTGCTGCTGCATCTCATTGCCCAGTTGCGAAGCGGGGAACTCCTGCACCTTCATCTTGCCGCCGCTCTTGGCCGAGAGCAGCTCGGCAAAGCGCTTGACGCCGAAGCTCACGGGATGGTCGGCGTTGTTCAGATGGCCGAAGCGGATCACGCGCTCCTGCTGCGCTTGCGCAACAGCAGGAACGACCAGGGCGAGGGCGAGGCCGGCGGTGGCCAGCGAGCGGTAAAGCGTTCTCAAAGTTGTTCTCCAGCTTGCGATGTGAGCGATCCATGCCGGGGCGCCAAGAAGCGCCTCCGACCCCAGACGGCGCGATCTTATCGATTTAGTGGAAAATCTTTCTACTAGTGAAAACACTTGGCAAAATGCTAGAGTCGTCTCATGACAGCCATACTCGAACGCAGCTTCAAGGTGCTTGAACACCTCTCCGGCCACCCCGAGGGCCGCGCGCTTTCCGCGCTGTCTGCCGAGCTGGAAATGCCCTTGAGCGCCACCCATCGCCTGCTGAGTGAACTGGTGCGTTGCGGCTATGTGCGGCAAGACCAGAGCCATGGCGACTACATGCTGACCATCAAGCTGGTGTCGCTGGGCCTGAGCTTCTTGAGCAACAGCGGCATCGTCGATGTGGCGCAGCCGCTGCTCGATCGGCTCGCGGTCGCATCGGGCGAGCTGGTGCGGCTGGCGGTGGTCGACGGCGACGAACTCACCTTCGTCGCGAAGGCGCAAGGCGCCACGCGCGGGCTGCGCTACGACCCGGACATGGGCCTGTCGGTGAACCTCTCGTGCAGCTCCGCGGGCCACGCGTGGCTGTCGACCATGACGGACGAACAGGCGCTGCAACTCGTCGCGAAGCAAGGCTTCGGCCAGCCGGAAGATTTCGGCCCCAAGGCGCCGACCACCATGAAGGCGCTGCTCGTGTTCCTGCGCGCCACGCGCAAGCGCGGCTTCTCGATGATCAACGAAGTGTTCTCCCCCGCCATGACCGCCATGGCCGCGCCGGTGCGCGGTGCGCACGGCGGCGTGATCGGCGTCATCACCATCGCGGGGCCGCTGGTGCGGCTCACGGAAGAACGCATGCTCGCACTGGGCCCGCAGCTGCTGGCCGCGGCGGACGACGTGGCGCGGGCCAGCGGCGCGTCCGCGCTGTTCAAGCGCAGGGCCTGAGCGCCCCGCCGGGTCGTCAGTCGACCTTCACCTGGAACAGCACGAAGCCCGTGCCGCCCGGCTCGACCGTGCCGGTGAAGCGCCAGTCGATCGCGCCCGTGCCGCCTGCGGGCTGAACCGTGGTGCAGGCCACCGCGCCGGCCGGCGGTGCATTCGCCGGCGTGTTCTTCACGCAGCCCGTGAGCGACGCGGGCGTGGTGCCCGTGGTCGCGCTCACGAAGGTGGTGTAGCCCGGCGTCATGTCGTTCACGACCATGCTGCGGATCGGTGCGTCACCGTTGTTCGTGTAGGTGATGCGGTACTCCAGCGTCTCGCCCGACTTGGCCTGGTTGTTCACACCGAAGGTGCCGCTTTGCGTGATGTTGCGCACTTCCTTCTTCAGCTCCAGTGCCACGCCCGACACCGTCGTGAGGTCGTCGAGCGTGAAGCTGCCGCTGAGCGACGGGGCCGCATTGGTGTAGCTGAAGTCGGCGCGGATCGTCGCCTTGTTGCTCGAGCCCAGCGGTGCCGTGGCGGGAATGAACTCCTGCACGATCACGCAGACCTTGCCCGCGAACACCACGGGCGTGGCTGCCGCACTCGGCGGGAACAGCTGCGCGGCGCCGGGCTGCAGGCTGCCCGTGCACCCCACGTCCGCGAAGACCTTCGTCGTCCAACCGGTGATCGGCGGCGTGGCCGTCTCGCTCGCGACGTTGAAGCGCACCTGCCCTCCCGTGCCGGCCGTGAAGGTGTGGGCGTAGGTCACGGTGCTGCCCGGCAGGCCGGTCTTGGCGCCGTCGGTGGCAAAGGCGCTGTTGTCGACGTCGCCGAAGTTCAGGTTGCTGTGGCCCGTGCCGTTCCAGCTGAAGGCGATGCGGTCGGGCGTGCCGGTGCGCGTGTACGTGTAGGTGCCACCCGCTGCAGCGACTGCCGAGCCTGACGGCAACGCAACATTGCCCACCGATGCGCCCGTCGACACGCGCGTGCCCGGGTTGGTCTCTTCCACGCACATCGCCGAGCCCGTGGCCGTGCCGGCCGGCACGCTCAGGCTGTAGCCGCCCGATGCGTCAGTGAGCGCGCTCGCGTACACGGTCGCGCCGCAGTTGGTCAGCCGCACGCTCACGCCCGACAGCGGGCCTTCACCACCGTTGACGATGCCGTCGTTGGCCGTGCCACTGCCGATGCCGTTGTCCAGGAACACGCGACCGCTCACGATGGCCGCGAGCGTGTTGGTGAAGGTACAGACCACGGCGGTGCCGTTCGTCAGCCCGGCTGCAGGCAGCGTGACGGTGCCCGCCACCAGATCGACCGCAGCGCTCGCCCCGCCCGCCAGGCCCGTGCAGGTCGCGCCCGAGAACGCGAAGCCGCCGGGCATCGAGGCCGCGACTTCGGTCAGCACCGTCTGCGTGTTCGCCGTGGTCAGCGTCTTGATGGTGCCGACCACCGTCGAGCCCGACACCGAGACATTGATGCTGTCCGCGCCGAAGCCGTTGGTGCCGCTGAACGCGAAGGTTCCCGTGCCGCCCAGCGCCTGCTTGCGGATCTGCACCGTCGGCAGGCGGTTGTTGCTGTAGGTACAGGCGATGGCCTTGCCGGCATCGCCCGCGCCGATCACCAGCGTGTTGCCGGCCTGTCCGTTGGTGCCGCTGAGTGCGTTGGCCGTGGCGCCGCCGTCGGCGGTACACGACAGCACGGTCGTGTAGTTCGCCAGCGTGCCCGTGGGCATCGTTTCCGCGGGGAAGGTGATGGTGTTGCCGACCGCTGCAATCACCGCCGTGCCGCTGTTGCCGGCCGTGGGCGCGGTCGCGGTGAACAGGGCCGTGTTGTTGGCACCGCCCGTGGTCGCGCCGATGCTGGCAACGTTGCCCGTCTCGCTGTTCGCGCCCCAGGCCTTGCGCACCTGCAGGGTGACGGTCTTCTTCGCGTTCGTGTAGGTACACACGATGGCCTTGCCGGCGTCAGCGGCGGCGATCGCCAGCGTGTTGCTCACCTGGCCGTTGGTGCCGCTCAGCGGGTTGGTCGTCGCGCCGCCGTCGGCGGTACACGCGAGCACGGTGCCGTAGTTGGCGAGCGAGCCCGTGGTCATCGTCTCCGCGGGCAGCGTGAGCGTGCCGCCGACGACCATCGACACCGCCGTGCCGCTGTTGCCGGCGGTAGGTGCGGTCGCGGTGAACAACACCGTGTTGCTGCTGCCGCCCGAGGTGGCGCCGATACTGGCCACATCGCCGCTCGTGCTGTCCGCGCTCCAGGCCTTGCGCAGCTGCACGGTGACGGTCTTGGGCGTGTTGGTGTAGGTACAGACGATGGCCTTGCCCGCGTCGCCCGCGCCGACCAGCAGCGTGTTGCTCACCTGGCCGTTGGTGCCGCTCAGCGCGTTGGCCGTGGCGCCGCCGCCGGCCGTACATGCGAGCACGGAGGTGTAGTTGGCGAGCGTGCCCGGCGCCATCGATTCGGCCGGCAGCGTGATCGTATTGCCTGCCTGCACGGTCACCGCCGTGCCGCTGTTGGCGCCCGTGGGTGCCGTCGCGGTGAACGCCGTGGTGTTGTTCGATCCGCCGGTGCTCGCGCCGATGTTCGCCACATTGCCGGCGATGCTGTTGGGGTTCCAGGCCTTCGCCAGTTGGAGCGTGGCAGTCTTCGGCGTGTTCGTGTAGGTACAGGCGATAGCCTTGCCCGCATCGCCCGCGCCGACCAGCAGCGTGTTGCTGACCTGCCCGTTGGTGCCACTGAGCGTGTTCGCCGTGGCGCCGCCATCGGCCGTACACGACAGCACGGTGGTGTAGTTCGCCAGCGTGCCCGTGGTCATCGTCTCGGCCGGGAACGTGAGCAGGTCGCCCGCGGCCACCGACACTGCGGTGCCGCTGTTGCCGGCCGTCGGCGCCGTCGCCGTGAACGCGGTGGTGTTGCTCGCGCCGCCCGTGGTCGCGCCGATGCTCGCCACGTGGCCCGTGGTGCTGCCCGCGCTCCAGGCCTTGAACAGCTGAAGCGTCCCGGTCTTGCGCGTGTTGGTGTAGGCGCAGTTCACCGCGCTGTCCGACGGCATGGTGAAGGTGCGGCTCAGGCCGCTGCCAGCCAGCGTCACCGTGCTGCCGTCCGACACCTTGGTACAGGCCAGCGTCGTCGTGTAGTTGGCCGCGCTGCCAACCGTGAAGGCTTCGGCCAGCGTCACCGTGGCACCGCTGGCCGCGGTGGCCGTGGCGTTGGTGGTGGTGGCCGGCGCGGTCGACGTGCCGGCGGTCGCGCCTGTCACCTCGGCGGCGCTGCCGCTGACCGTCAGGTTGACCTTGTCGCCGGCGATGGCGCCGGTCCAGGTCTTGGACAACGTCACCGCCGCGGTCTTGCGCGTGTTGGTGTAGGTACAGACGATGGTCTTGCCAGTGTCGCCCGCGCCGATCACCAGCGTGTTGCTGGCCTGGCCGTTGGTGCCGCTCAATGCGTTGGCCGTGGCGCCGCCATCGGCGGTACACGACAGCACGGTCGTGTAGTTGGCCAGCGTGCCGGTGGTCATCGTTTCCGCCGGGAAGGTGATGGTGTTGCCGACCGCCGCCACCACCGCCGTGCCGCTGTTGGCGGCCGTGGGTGCGGTCGCGGTGAACAGAGCCGTGTTGTTGGTCCCGCCCGTGGTGGCGCCGATGCTGGCGACGTTACCCACCTCGCTGTTCGTGCCCCAGGCCTTGTGCACCTGCAGGGTGACCGTTTTCTGCGTGTTCGTGTAGGTACACAACACTGCCGTGTCGGCCGCGACTACTGTGAAGCTCGCGGGCAAAGTCGCATTGCTCAGCGGCGACACACTGTTGTTGCAGCTGACCGTCGAGGTGTAGTTGACAGCGCTTCCACTGGTGAAGTTCTCCACTGGCAGCGTGATGTTGTCGCCAACAGCTACATCAACGGCCGTGCCGTTGGTCGTGTTACCCGCGGCAGTCGCCACAGACGTGATCGCTGCGTTCGCACTGCCGCCCATGGTGGTCACGCTGATTGCGTCGCCGGCCAAGGATCCGGCGCTCCAAGTCTTTCTCAGCTGGAGCTTGTGCGGGATAGGCGTGTTGGTGATAGTGCAGGTAATGTCTCGCGCAGCGGGCGTCGCGGACGCTGACGGGGCAGTGAGCGTGAAAGCACCCGGCGTGCCCGACACCGGTGTGACTGCGACACCCGAACTGCAACTCGCGGTCGCGGTGTAGTTGCTCAAGGAAGTCAGCGTGCCAGCCGTTTCAGATATCGTTATCGTGCTGCCCGCATCGACACCAACGCGATCGCCGAAACCGCCACTCGACACATCGATCACGGGATTGGTGAGAAACTCAGTCTGCGGACGCCCGCCTGACACGGTCAGGTTGAACTTGCCACCGTCGGGGGCGGTGCCCACGACGACCTTTCCGATCTGTACGGAGGGCCGGCGATTTTGCACCGTGCAGGTGAGGATGGCATTGGCCCTCATGTTGGCGGCGGGAATGGTTGCAACGTTGCCGCTCACTGTCCCGGCAAACGAAGCTGGATTGCCACTGACGGCCGAATTGCTGTCTGTGCAGCCGAGACTGGTGATGTAGTTGGACCAGGCGGATGGGATTCCGACTTCGGTGATCGTTACTGGCACGCCAATCGATCCGGTCGAGCTGCCTAGCGGGTCATTGACTGATTGCAAGCGCGTGGTGGTGATGGAAGCCGTCGTTCTTGAAAGCCCTGTCAACACAAAATCGAACGTCGTATTGGCAACGGGTCCCGCACCGGGAGCCTTGCCCAGCAATACGGTAGGTGGAGGACGACCTGTATTCGTGTATGTGCAGACGATGGCCTTGCCCGCATCGGCCGGGCCGATCAGCAAAGTGTTGGTGACCTGTCCGTTGGTGCCGCTCAGCGCGTTGGCCGTGGCGCCGCCACCGGCCGTACAGGCCAGCACCGTGTTGTAGTTGGCCAGCGTCCCCGTCGTCATCGTTTCCGCGGGGAAGGTGATGGTGTTGCCGGCGACCACGGTCACGGCCGTGCCGCTGTTGGCGGCGGTGGGCGCCGTCGCCGTGAAGGCGGTGGTGTTGTTCGCACCGCCCGTGCTCGCGCCGAGGCTCGCCACGTTGCCGGTGATGCTGTTCGCACCCCACGCCTTGGCGATCTGCAAGGTCGCCTGCTTCGGCGTGTTGGTGTAGGTACAGACGATCGCCTTGCCGGCGTCGGCCGCACCGACCACCAGCGTGTTCGTGTTCTGCCCGTTGGTGCCGCTCAGCGTGTTGGCCGTGGTGCCGCCATCCGCGGTACACGCCAGCACGGTGTTGTAGTTGGCCAGCGTGCCTGTGGTCAGGGTCTCGGCCGGCAGCGTGATCGTGTTGCCCGTGGCCACGGTCACGGCCGTGCCGCTGGTGGCCGCCGTGGGTGCCGTCGCCGTGAACGCCGCGGTGTTGTTCGTGCCGCCCGACGACACGCCGATGCTCGCCACGTTGCCCGTGAGGCTGTTCGCTCCCCACGCCTTGGCCAGTTGCAGCGTGGAGGTTTTCGGCGTGTTCCTGTAGGTACAGACGATGGCCTTGCCCTCGTCGGCCGCACCGATCACCAGCGTGTTGGTCGCTTGCCCGTTGGTGCCGCTCAGCGTGTTGGCCGTCGTCCCGCCACCGGCGGTACAAGACAACACGGTCGTGTAGTTCGCCAGTGCGCCCGAGCTCATGGTTTCCGCCGGGAACGTGATCGTGTTGCCGGCAGCGACGGTCACGGTCGTGCTGGTGTTCGCCGTCGGTGCCGTCGATGCGAACGCCGTGGTGTTTGCAGCCCCGCCCGTGGTGGCGCCGATGTTTGCCACATTGCCCGTCACGCTGGTGGGGTTCCAGGACTTGGCCAGCTGCAAGGTCGCCGTCTTGCGCGTGTTGGTGTAGGTACAGACGATGTCCTTGCCGATGTCGCCGAGGGCGACCGTCAGCGTGTTCGACACCTGCCCGTTGGTGCCACTGAGCGTGCTGGCCATCGTGCCGCTGTTCACGGTGCACGACAGCACGGTGTTGTAGTTCGCGAGCGTGCCGGTGGTCAGTGTTTCAGCGGGCAGCGTGATGACGTTGCCGATGTTCACGCCCACGGGCGTGCCGCTGTTGCCGGCTGCGGGTGCCGTCGCGGTGAAGGTCGCGGTGTTGCTGGCGCCGAAGAAGTTGGAGCCGCCCGTGGTGGCCACGATGCGCGCGACGTCATTGGTGTTGCTACCGGCAGACCAGGCCTTCGCGAGCTGCAGCGTGACCACGTTGAACTGGATGACGACGAGGCCGTTGCCGCCGGTGTCCCCGGTCAACGAGCTGCGCGACCCGCCCACGCCGACACCCGACTGGTAAGGCGCACTCGTGTTCCCCGGATTGGAAGTCGCCGAGTAGCTCCCGTTGGCCCCTGCAGTGAGCACGCCACCGGTGACCCCCGTGCCGATGAAGCCCGAGCCGCCGCCACCGGGGCCGTTGTAGGAACACCCGGCCGTGACAGGATTGGGCGTGTTGCTGCACTGGGCCAGGCCCCCGCCGCCGCCGAACCAGCCGCCGCCGCCACCGCCGCCGCCTTCGTACTGGGCGAAGGTCCCCCCCGAAGCCGAACACCCGGTGCCGCCCTGCAAGGCACTGCCGGCGGAACCGCCTGGGCACGCCGTCCCCGCAGTCGTCGGGGTTCCGATCGCACCGCCGGCGGACTGTGTACCGCCCCGCCCGCCCGTGCCTGAGGAAGACCCGCCGAGCGTGCCACCGCCGCCGCCCGGCACCGGGCTGCCGACGTCAGTCCAGAAGGCGCTGCCGCCGCCACCGCCTGCGACCAGTCGTGCGGCGGCTGTCGAAAACTCCGTGCTGCCGTTCCACAGCGCACTCATGCCGCCGCCGGAAGAACCGGCAACGCCCGCGTTCGCACCACCGCCGCCGCCACCACCGCGGCCGTAGGTCGAGCCGGTGCCTCCGTTCTGTCCGCCCTGCCCCACCGTCACCGCCATGGCGGTGCCCGGTGTGAGCGACACGGTCCCGTCGGCGAAGCCACCGGCGCCGCCGTTGGCCGAATTTCCACCTGCCGTCAGCGAGCCGCCGCCGCCGCCCCCCCACATCGTCACGCGCGCCGACGACACGCCCGCAGGCACCGTGAAGGTCTGCGCCGAGCCCGAATAGGTGAAGGCCACGCAGGTGTTGAAGCCCGCCTGCGGCGTGCACGGCGCGGTCGCGGCCTGCGCGCCCGGCATGGCAAAGAGCCACAGGGCCGTCGCGGCGAGCATGCCCTTCAGCACCCCGCCGAGCACCGCCATCCCGCCCGCTTCGTTTCTCGTTCTGCTTTGCATCATGGTCTCGTTCAGCGGGTTTCTTGCGCGGCTGCGGCGATCACGACCCAGCGGCTCTGAGGGCCGTTGTCATCGCTTGCCACGGGCGGTGTGTCTTCTTTGGTGTCGGTGCGCAGGCGCAGCACATCGACGCCGTGCCCGATGAGGTAGCTGCGCACCGCGTTGGTCCGCTGCGCGATCAGCTGCAGGCGGTCGTCGGCGCTGCCTTGCGCATCGGCGTGGCTGATGTGGATCACCACCTCGGCCTCGGTCGCCTTGATCTGCGCGGCCAGCGTGTTCAGCGTGTCGTGCGCCTGCGGCTTGATGAGGGACTTCGTGGGCTCGAAGAGCGCCTCGGCCTGCAGCACGGTGCGTGCCGGCAGCGGTGCCACTTCAGGCGCATCCGCAGCCAGCTTCTCTGCCTTCGCAGCCTTGGCCGTGTTCGTCTCCCCCGCCGAAGCAAACCCCACATGCGTCTCATCGAACTTGAAGCGCAGGCGCACATAGGCACCCTTGCTCGTGTACTCGTTGGCGGTGAGGTCCCGGTCGCTCAACCCCACGAAGTTGTAGCCCGCCGACACCCACATGTTCTTCTGCACCTGGTAGCCCACCTCGACCCCGAAGGTCTTCTGCAGCGCGCCGCCCTTGCCATACAGCAAGCCGGCCTGCACCCCGAAGTCCCAGTCCTGGTTGATGTCCTGCGTGTAGCGCGCCTGCACCAGGTGCGCCCAGTACTTGCTGGCGAGCATGCCGTCATCCGCGCGGCTGAGCTTGAAGGCGTAGCGCGCCATCACCGCCTTGCCCGGCTCGGGGTTGTAGTTCAGGTGCGCCGAGACGATGTCTGCACTGGTCTTTCCCGGCAGGCTCGCACCGTTGTCGGCGCCGAAGACACTGCTGCCCTGCAGCGACCCTGCGGCATTGCCCGCGCCCACCACGTTCTCCGAACGGCGCTCGTAGCGCGCCAGTGCATTCCACGTGTCGTCGTCCACCGGCCGGTAGGCGATGCCGATCTGGTGGCGCTGCAGGTGACGCTCGTTGCCCGCATTCGTGCCCTGGCCTTCGCTGTCGCTCACGATGCTGCGCGCCAGCAGGCTCCAGGACGCATCGAGCTTGAAGCCGAAGCCGGCACTGAACAGGCGCGTGTTCGCGTCGTCGCCCCAGCGCGCCTCGTACACGCCGCTGGCCTTGATCGTGTCGGTGATGTACTCGATGCCGCTGGTGATCGCGGTCGACTCGCCCAGCCCGCCGGCATAGCCCGTGCCGGTGTTCTTGCTGTTGCTGTAGCCGCTCATGTCGCGCGTGTGCTCCACGCCCCCGGTCACGCGGATCTGCTCGTTGATCTTGAAGGTGTTGCGCACCCCGATGGCCGCCTGCACCCCGCGCCCCTCGGCGCCGTCGGCGATGCGGTACTCGTTGTAGACGCGCCCGCCCTCCATGTAGTTGCTCTCGATGCCGACGATGCCCGTGTTGTTGCGCTGCGTGCTGTCCAGCTCGTAGGGGCCGTTCAGCGTCGAGATCAGTTCGTAGCGGCCATAGACACGGGTCTTGTCGGTGATGGCGTAGTTGCCGCCGATGGCCAGCACGTGGCGCTTGCCGTCCTTGATGTCCTGCTCGCCTTCGACGAACACCTGCGCACCGGCCACGCCGGGCACTTCAGTGGACAGGCGTGCGCGCACGGTGGTCTGGCTCTGGGTGTCGATGCTTCCCGCTGCTGCGGCTGCACCCAGCGTGGTCACGCTGTTGGCGCCGATGCTGCTGCCCATCTGGCCGTTGTAGGTGGAGATCTGGCCGTAGTCGAAGCCCGAGCTCGAACCCAATGCGTTGTTGCTCTGGCCGTGGCGCAGGCCCACCTCGGCGACGGTCTTGTCGCTGAGCTTCTTCTGCACGCTCACGGTGGCGCCCTTGCGCTCGTCGACTTGTGCCGCATCCTTGCTGTACAGCGCCTCGCCGCGCACAGCCAGGGTCGGGGCGACGCGGTACTCGGCACGCGCCGAGACCTCGGCGTGCCCGGCCGAGAAGCTCGCGCCGGGGTTGTCGAAGCGGGTGCTGGTCTTGGCCGCCAGGGCCACCACGGCGAGCTTCTCGTCCTGGTAGCGCGCTTCCGCACGCACACCGTGGCCGTTGCCCTTCTCGTCGGATTCGGTCTTGACCATCTCGCCGGCGACGCTGGTGTTTTCACCGATGCGCGCCACGCCCGTGAGCGCCATCAGCCTGCGCTTGTTCTGCGGGTTCTCGTCGGTAGAGGCCACCACGCCCAGCTGCAGACGGTCGTCGATCTTCACTTGCACGTCGGTGCCGGCCACGGTGAACTTGGGACCACCCGAATCCACTTCGTAGGTCACGCGGATCGACTGCGGGTTCAGGTTCGCATCGATCGAGGCGATGGCGTGCGTGAAGAGAATCCGGCGCGTCAGCGGCTCCACCGTGTAGTCCACGAAGCGCGCCACGGCCGTGCGCTGCAGCACGATGTTGGGCTGGTTGCGGTCGCGCACCACGATCTCGATCTGTTCGCTGTTGTCCACGAACTCGCCGTTGCTGGCGCTCAGGTAGTACGGGCCCGAGGTGCCCAGCGCGCGGAACTCTTCCACCTGCTGCGTCTGGGCGGTGCGCGAGACGTAGCTGGTGGCACGCACGTTCTCGTCTTCGTACACGTGCTTCAGGCCCGTGAGCGAGCGGTTGCTCTGGCTGAGGTTGCGCACCTCGGTGCTGCTGGCGGTGGTGAAGTCGCCGTACAGCAGGTAGGAGCGGTTCTTGTCGATGCGCACGTAGAGCTTTTGCGTGCTCTGAGCGTCGAAGCCCTTGACGGCGGAGTCGCCGTAGATGGGATAGAACTCGTCGGGGCGGATGTCGCGGAACAGGCGGTCCTTGCGCGTCTTGTCGGAGTCGTAGGCGGCGGTGAGCAGGTACTCGCCCTTGACGGTGCCCTTGAAGAAGAAGGCAGCGCGCCCGCTGGCACGGCTGTGGGTGCCTTCGTCCTTGAGGCCCGAGAGTTCGGCTTCGAAGGCAGCGCCTGCGGGCATGGCGCCCAGGGGCAGCTTGCCGCGCTTGGTGAAGTCCAGCACGCCTTCGACGATGCCCACGCCGATCATGGGGCGCATCTCGGGCAGCAGCGCCAGGCGCACTTCCTTGACGAAGGTGCCGGCACTCACGCGCAGGCGGGCATCGCCGGGCTCGCCCGGGGGCATCAGCTGGAACTCGGCCACGCCGCCGTCCATGAAGACCTGCGTGCCCGGTTCGGTGGGGTTCAGGTCTTCGGCCATCCAGCGGCCGCGGTCGCTCTCCAGCGTGAGCTGGGTGCGGGCGGTGACGGGCACGCCGGCCGCGTCGATCAGGCGCACCTTGACGACGACGGGCGTGCGCAGGTCGGCGCGGGCCACCTCGGGCAGGTCGACCTCGATGGCGCCGAGCTTGTCGGGGGCGATGACGGTGATCTCGTCGGCGCTGCTGCGCACGTTGCCGAAGCCGTCGACGGCTTCGAGCTTGAGGGTGTTGGCGCCGGGGCGCAGGGCGACGCCGATGTATTCCCAGGCCGCAATGTTCTTGGAGGCCAGCTGGGTCTTCTTGCCGACGCGGCGTTCTTCCAGCGCGGTGCCGTTCACGCTCAGGCGCAGGGAGGTACCGGCCGTTCCCTTGACGCGCACGTTGATCGACTGGCCGGCGACGGTGTCGCGGTCCTTCAGGCCGATGAAGGCCAGGGTGTTGTTCTCGAGTTGGGGCAGCAGGGTCTCGAGTTCGATGGGACTCGGCGCTGCTTGGGGCAGCAGCGGGTTGGTGCGGGGTTCCAACATGGAACCACCCATGCCGATGGGGCGCATGGCTTGCGAGCCGACGCCAGTGGCCGATCCGCTGGTAGCAGACGACGGCAGGCCTGAGGTGGGCAGGCCGCCCAGCGGCGAGAACAGGCTGCCCGTCGGGATCGCAGGGACGGTTCCATCCAGCGGCGCTGCAGGTTGCACACCGAGGGTGCCACCCATGCTGCCGCCACCACCGCTCACAAAGCTGCTGGCGTTGGCCGGGGCCACGGGCAGTGCGATCAGTGGTGCCGAGGTCGTCTGCACTGCACCGGTGCTGCCGCTGATCAATGCCTGGCCGGTGGCCGGCAGGCCGCGCACGTCGCCCACGGGAATCACCTTGCCTTCGGGGTCCAGGCGCAGACGCACTTGGGCTTCGGCCTCGGTGTCGGGGCGTGCGGCGATGGCGGCGCGGCGCGCGGCCACTTCGGCGATGACGCTCTTCTCATCGCAGTTCGTGATGATGAAGTTGGCCTTGTGGAACTCGCCCTTCTTCAGATCGACGAAGCGGCTCTCGGGGGTGCCCGAGTTGCGGTTGTCCAGCACTTCGAGCTTGGCGCCCAGCGGCAGCGTGGTCTGGTCCAGGCGCAGCACGTGGGTGACGGGCTTCAAGCCGTACAGGCTCCACTTGCCTTCGATGTCGGTGACGACGTGGGTGCCGTCTTCCATGTACAGGCGCACACCTGGGACGCCGATCTCGTCGGCGCCCTCTTGCTTGCCATCGCGCTTGCAGTCCAGGAATACCTTGCCGAAGGCGAAGGCGTCGTCGGAGAACACGCCACCCGTCACGCGCACGGTCCAGTTCGCCAGGTTCGACTGGATGGGCCCCGAGGTGGCGCGGGCGCGGTTGATGGCATCGCCATTGGTGGGCGCACCCACGCCGATGCGCACGCGGTAGCGCACCATCGCCGACTGATCCGGCGCAACGACCAGCGAGGGGTAGTTGAAGATCAATCCGGGGCCAGCGCCGCCAGCGGGGTTGGGCACCACTTGCCCATTGAGGCGCACGCTGTTGGCCACGTAGGCGAAGCCCGGGGGCAGCGTGTCGTTGAAGGTCACACCGGTGACCGGGAAGCCGGTCTTGTTGGTGACCGTCAGTGCGTAGTCGATGAAGTCGCCGAACTCGACTTGCCGCTTGCTGCCGTCCTTGCGCAGCACCAGGCCCAGGATGTTGCCCGGATCGAGCGGGATGTGGTTGTGCACGGCGTCGCAGGGCGTGCCATCGGGCTTGGCACCGGCCTGCACCTGGAAGTAGTAGCTGGTCGGGTCGGCGTCCTTCGGGGGCACGGCGCTGGGCACGACGGCGCCGCAGCTGGTGAAGGAGCCACCAGTGACGGGGATCAACTGCGAGGGGTAGACGTAGCCGCTGCCTGCGGGGGGCGTGACCGAGATGCCGTAGGTGCACAGGCCCGTCACCGGCGGCGTCTGCAGGTAGAACTGGTAGGCGCCGTCGGCGCCCGTGGTCATGGAGATGCTGCCGTTGGGGTTGAGCGTGTAGCTGCCCGAATCCGCGCCGTAGATCTCTGCGGCGGTGATGGGGCCGGCCGTGCCGCTGCTGCACGACTGGCGCGTGTAGGTGACCAGGGCACCGGCCACGGGTTGACGGGTCAAGGCGTTGTAGACCGTGCCTTGCGGATCGACCAGCAGCGACTGCACCGAGGTGGCCGTGGCGGCCAGCAGCATCTGCGGTGTGACGTTGACGGTGTTCTGCTCGAAGGCGGCGGCCCAGGCCTTGTTGGTGAGCGAGACGCGGCCGCCGATGGCGGCAGGCTTCTCGGTGATGCGCACGCTCAGGCGGATCTGCTCGCTCTGGCCGGGGGCCAATGCACGACTTCCATCGGTCAGGCTCAGCGCCACTTCGGTGGGCAGCTGGAACGGGTCGGCGCTGTCTTGCGTGGAGCGGTTGCAAGTCGCGCGGCCGGTGAAGCCGGTGGCGGCGTTGAGGTTGCCGTTGGCGCTCTTGGGCGGCCCCAGCAGTTCCCAGGCGGCGACCTGACCGCTCGACTTGTCCATGTCGAAGGTGCAGTTCAGGTTGTCGATCACGCGCACGTTGGGTGCGGCGACGGCGCCGGTGTTGGTGACCTTGAAGGTGTAGTCCAGCTCGTAGACGCCGGGCGACACGCGCCGGGCGATGGAGGCCTGCTTGGTCAGCGTGAGCGTGGGCAACTGCGTGGACACCGGTGTGGGCGAGGTGTCGTTGTTGGGGTTGCCGTCGCCGTCGGCGTCGGGGTTGTCGCCGTTGACCGAATCGTCCAGGGCCACGGCGGGGCCGCCGGCATTCAATGCACCCGAGGCCTTGACGGTGTTGAACAAGGTGCCGGTGCGGCCGGTGAAGTTGATGCGGGCATCGAACTGAATCGTGAGCTGTGCGCCCGCGGGCAGCACGGCGCCGTCGGCCAGCAGGTTCGAGGCGGCGGCGGTGCCCTTGAAGCCGGGGTTCGCAGCGGCGATGGTGCCGCCGCTGGGCGCCGGAGCAATCACGATCGAGCCGGGCACGATGGTGTACTGGTTGGGGCTGCGTGCATCGCCCGTGCTGTAGGCGCCGAACTGCGTGGCGCCTGCGCCTTCCATCACGTCGGCGGCCTGCACGCCGTACAGCCATGACGTGCCGTAGTTGCGCACGTTGACGCTGAAGCGCACGGTGGCCGTGCCGTCGGTCTTGCCGTCAGCGGATCTGTTGACGCGCGGGGTCGACGCCGACTTGGCCACGCCGATGCGGGCCTGGCTGGAGCTGATGACGATGGTGTTCGAAGGCACGGTGGCCGGGCCGGTGCCATCGTTGTAGGCGCTGTGCGCGGTGTTGCGGATCTCGCCGGCCTGGTCGGCGTTGACCTTGACGGCGAACTGCATCGCCACGGACACGTTGCGTGCGACAGGCGCGGAGATGCCGATGGCGACTTCGACGGCGGAGGCGTCTTCTGCGGTGCGGTAGCTGAAGGCAGGGTCTGCAGCCAGGCGGTACAGCTTGACGGCGTTGGCGGCCGTGGTGCGCAGCGTGCCGGGCACGTACTGGGTGCCGGCGGGCACGGGGTCGCGCACGAGGACCAGTGCGGACGGCGCGCCGTTCACGAGCAAAGGCGTGTTGGTGGGGGCGATGACGTTGGACGGCTGCGCATCCTGCGCGCCGATGTTGGTGCCCGAGACCGAGAAGTCGATGCGCGTCTGGCCGGGGATGACGTTGCCGGGGTAGCTGGCGGACTTGACGAGCTGCAGTGCGGCGGCGTTGCCGACGGTGACGATGTCGCGGTTCGTCGCCACGAGGCCTTGCAGTGCGGTGGTGGCGGTCAAACCGACGCAGGCCACGCCGGTCGCAGCCGTGGGGATCGTGCCCTGCACCAGCAGTGCAGCAGTCTCGCCGGGCTTGAGGGAGATCGCGCCTGCTGCGTTGAGCTGCACCACCGGATCGGCCGGATCGACCACGCCGTTGTTGTTGGTGTCGCGCACCACGCGCAGTGCCGACAGATCGAGCGTGTCGGCCGCGCAGCCGCCCGCGTTGTTGGCCAGCGCCAGCGTGTAGGTCGAGGCAACGTTGCCGGTGTTGGTGAGCAGGTGGCTCAGCGTGACGATGCTTGCCGGCGGGCGCGACAGCGACTGGTCCTGCGTGAGCACCAGGGCTTCCACGGGCAGCACCGTGGCGATCACTTCGTTGGACGAGATGGTCTCGGTCTGCGCCAGGCCGTTCGGAACATACGTGCCCGTGGCAATGCTGCGGATCACGATGCCGGCGGGGGCCGGAGCGGCGTTCACTTGGGCGACACCACCCACCAGCAGCGCGGCGCCAGCGGCGAGCGCAGCAGCCCATCCGCGCCACGATGGCCGGTGTGTGCTTCTGGGATTGAAAGTGAACAGCATGCCGCGAACCCTTGATCGATCACCGCTGGGGGATCAGAAGAAACGAAAGAACTTTTTCGTTTGCGCCCTCTTCTCGAAAGAGAAAGAGAGGGAAGGCGCAAAGGAAAAACGCACAGGCTTTCGCAGGCCCTGTGCGAGGGAACCGATGGGCGGACGCCCATCGGTTCCGCTTCACTCGGGTGAAGCTCAGTTGTTGACCATCACGGAGAACAGCAGCGTGGCGGTGCCGCCAGGTGCGACCGTGTTGGCTGCGCTGCCGCAAGCGACCGTGGTGGCGGTCGAGGTGTAGTTCGCTGCCGCGAAGGCGGGCGTCACACCGGTCGACGTGCACCGCGTGGGCGCCGGAGGCTGCGTGGCACCCGTGAAGGTGGTGTAGGCCGGCACGGCGTCATTGATCGACATGTTGGTCACCGGAGCGGAACCTTCATTGGTCGCGACGACGCGGTACACGAGGCATTGACCCGGCTTGGCGACCAGCGGAGCCGACGAGGTCGGGACCTCGGTGCCGTCGCAGTTCACGTCCAGCGCCTGCGTCTTCACGAGGCGCATCTGGCCCGTGATGACCGTGGTGATGTCGGTGGCCGTCGGCGAGCCGCAAGCTGCGACGTCAGGGAAGGTCACCGTCACCGTGGCGGTGTCGGTGGCGCCTGCCGTGGCACCGCCTGGTGCGAACACCTTGACGAGCAGCTTGTGCGTCTTGCCGCTGTCCAGCGCGGTGCCGGTGGGCGGTGCGGTCGGGGTGACCGTGCCGTTCGTCACCAGCGTGTCGCCACCGTCGATCTGGCCGTCGCCGTTCACGTCAACGTACAGCGCCGTGGTCCAACCCGCCGTCACGTCGGCTGCGGGCAGCGTGGCCGTGACGTTGTACTTGGTGCCGCAGCTTTGCGCGCCGGTGATGGTCACCGTGTGGGCATACACCACCGAACCGCCGGGAGCGACCTGGCCGTTGTTGTTCGGCGTGAGGGTCGCGCCGAAGGTGTTGGCCGTGGTCACGGTCACTGCGTCCAGCTTCGTGTCGATGGCCACCACGCCCGTCGAGGTCGCGATGGTGGAACGCACCTGGAAGTAGATCGCCTGGCCGGTGACCGGCGTCTGCGAAGCAGGCGGCGTCACGCAGGCATCGACCGGCGCTTGCGCATTGCCGCCGACAGCCAGGGTGGTGACCGCTGCGCCCGTGCAGGTCGAACCTGCCGCCACGAACTTGACGGTCCAGCCCGCGGGCAGGCTGCCCGGGAAGCTGTTGCTCTGGCTGGCCGCCAGGCTGTAGGTGTTGGCCGTCGAGTCGTTGTTCTTCACGAACAGCGTGAAGATCGTGCCCGTGCCCGCAGGCGTCGAGTTCACGGTCGTCGGCTGTGCGCTCGGACCGGTGCCCAGGTCACCCTTGAGCGCGTCGTTGCTACCGCCGGTGGTGTTGGTCAGGTCGACCAGCACACCCGTCACGTTGGTCAGCGTGTCGCGCGTCGATTCCGTCTTCGTGCTGTCGCCCGTCGAGGTACCGGTGACGATCGCCGTGCCGCCCGTGCCCGGCGCTGCCGAGGCCGGCAGCGTGGCCGCCAGCACGAACTTCACGCTGCCGTTGGCTGCGATCGGACCGGTGTCGGGAACGCCGTCGCTGTTGTTGTCGATCAACGGCGTGAGGCCGTCGGCGGCAAAGAACCTGAAGGTCGTGCCCGCCGGGAACGTGTTGCCCGCAGCCACTGCGAGGTTCACGACGTCCGTGGCATTGCCGGTGTTGAACGCGGTCTGCGTGAACTTCACCGTGGTGCCTGCCCCTGCACTGGCGACGGTCGTGGTGTCGGCCACGCTCGTGTTGGGGTTGCCTGCGCCGGTGTCCTTCGAGGCCGTCGGGCTGGCGGTGGCGTCAGCCGAACCCAGGATGATGCCGAAGGTGCCGATGACGTTGTAGCTCGCCGGGTTGGTCGGCGAACCCGTCGTGCCCGGGGTCGTGGAGGTCGCACCCGGTGCGTCGACAGGGTTGTACTTGGCCGTGTTGGTCGTGGTCGACGTGCCGATGGCCGCCGTGTCATTGACCATCACCACGAAGCTCACCGTCTGCGTGACGTTCGGCTGCAGCGTGTTCACGACGACGGTCAGGTCGTTTCCAGCGGCGCTGAAATCGATCCCGGCCGTGTCGCCCGCTGCCGCGTCCGTGAGCGCGACGCCGGGGGCGTTGCTCCAGACCGCTGAACCGGGGACGTACGTGAAGCCAGCAGGCAGCGTGTCCGTCAAGGCGAACCGGCCAGCCGCACCACCCGTGTTGTTGAACTTCAACGTGTAGGTGGTGTAGACGCAGCCTGCGGCCGGCGCGGTCGCGCCTGCCACGGTGGCGGCGCAACCGGCGACCGAGCGCGGACCGCTCGTCGAAGCCGCGGGCCAGGCGCCGCCATTGGCGGACCAGGCGACCGACGGAACGCTCAGGCTCTTGGTGGCATTGAAGGCCGCCTTGTCCGTGAGGTTCACGTTGTCGACGTCGGCTGCCGTGAGGTTGCCGGCGGCATACAGCGCCGGCGTGCCTGCCGTGGCCGTGATGGTCGCGGCCACCGGCGAGGTGAACGTGCCCGACGAAGCGGTGCTCGGGATCGAGTACGCGACGACGAACGGGAAGGTGCCGTTGTTGCCCGCCACGGTCTGGGCCGGGACGTTACACACGGCACCCGGAACGACCGAACACAGCGCGGTCGTGCTGTCAGGCACGCCGTCGGCATTCGCGTCGGCGAACACTTCGACCTTGGTGAAGCCGTTCGGGCTGGCCGGTGCGGTCACGGTGAACGTGAAGGTGTCGCTGCCGTTGCCGGTGTTGGTCAGCACGTGCGGTGCGTACACGGTCGTGCCTGCAGCGCCGGTCTTCGTGTTGACCACGTTGGTCGTCACGGAGGTGTAGGTGTCCAGGTTGAACGAGCCGACCTGTTGCACCGTCGTCTGCACGAGGTTGGAGGTGGCCAGTTGGCTGGCGCCGTTGGGGTCCAGGTAAGTGGCCGAAGCCTGGTTACCGATGATGGTGTTGGCGGGTGGAGCCGCAGCGAAGGCACCGGAGCTTCCGAACAGGAAGCTCAGCGTCAAGGCTGCTGCGCCCGCCCAGAGCGCGCGCGGCGCGGGGCCGGTGCGACGGGCAGACAAGGTTGGGGTCACTTGGGTTTCTCCTCGGGTTGGGGTCAAAAAGGTCAAAAAAAGGACGAACTCACCCCGGCCGGGGATTTCCGCGAACGGAAACCGGCAATGGAAAAACCAGCGGGGTTTTGGGAAAGAAAGAGAACCGGCCGTCAGCGCGGCTCAGTGCCGCCGACGGTCGTCGTCAGCGCGGGGAACTCAGGGCGCGATGCGCGCAACCTTTTGCGGTTCGCCAGCAGCCACGGGCGCGGGCGGCACGACCACCTCGACCTTGGCGCGCGCGGTCACGGCAGCCGAGCCGTTGGCGGGCAGTTGGCCCAGCGTCCAGCGCAGCGAGCGGTACTCGTTGTACGGAACCGGCTCCGACTTGCCGTTGACGGTGCGCGCCAGCGGCTCGGCCGCAAAGGCACCGTCCTTGGTCGCGACCTTGACCAGCGTTGCGCCCGGCTTGGCGGTCTTCGGCAGGTACTCCAGGCCTTCGGGAATCGGCAGGTTGGCCACGAGGCCGCTGACGTTCTTGCCGGTGTGGTTGGTGTAGGTGGCCGTGTACTCGAGCACGTCGCCCGGCTTGACCGAATCGGCCGACACCAGCTGCTCCTTGCCCTGCGCGTCCTTGACCACCTTGGCCTGCGTGAGCACGACCGCGACGGTCTTCTTCTGCGCGGCCTCGGTGGGTGCGGGCGCGGCTTGCGTGCCCTGTGCAGCGGCCACGCCGCCCAGCCCCAGGGTCATGGCCACGCCGAGCCCCAGGCCCAGGCGAACGGTCAGCCGGACGACCGGCGACATGAACGAATTCAATTGAGATGAACTTCCGATAGACATAGACAACTCCTAAAAACAACTTCAAAGCCAGACCGAGGCAGCACAAAGATCAACCGACTTGACCTGTGGCCTCGCGAATTGGCGTCAAAGCCATTTCCCAGCCACTTGCAGCACACCACTGACACATCGCACCGGCGACGACACTTCGACCGCCTCCGACGCCCGTTCGAGACCTCATGCGCGAGCACTTTTTCAGCCGCATCGATGAGCCATTTACCACGTTCATATTATTTTCTAGATGTTTACAAAATCAATCGCGCCTCAGTGATCCGCCTCTTCCAATCGCCATGGGTTCCGTGAAAATGTCACGACGAGCCCTCCAAAGTTAACAACTGTGAATACGGATGCAATTTGGACGATTGCATGGATTGTGAATAATGGCGCAATTCGTTCGTGATCAATTTCACATGCAGACTTCGAACAAGTGGTTGATACGTTTGAATAATTTCATGCCGCCAGCGATCACTCCCGGGCAGCTTGCAGAGCCCCGAGGTCAATTCGGCGCAACGCCCGACGGCCTGCAGACGGCTTTTTTCGGCATCTTTGCAACCGAATTTACAAATTCACAGGCCCTGTAAGCAGGCGCCATGACATCTGGCAGACGAGCCACCAAATCTCACCCGCCGATGCCCCTCGGGTAATTCACATGAAATTTCATGCACTGAATATTCGAAATTCAATTCCATTTCGACAGGCACGGCTGCGCCATTGGCTCGAATTCAATTCAAGCCAATGGCGACCGGCTCACCTCACCGGAATTCACTCGTTGTTCTTTTGAAACCCGATTTCAATTCGAAATCGAATCGACAGGCCTCGTTATTCAGGACGGCGTTGCGCCGCCCTTCGGGCCTCGGCTATCGCGGGGCGTTGCCCGCCCTCCTCACCCGCCGCGTCGGTTGTGCGCGCGCTCCAGCGTGTAACCCACCCCGTAGAGCGAGCGCACCCGGAATTCATCGCCCACGATCGACTCCAGCTTCTTGCGCACCCGGGACACCAGCGCGTCCAGCGAACGGCTGGCCCCGTGCTCTTCATTCCTGCGGGGTCCCTGGGGCAGTTGCTGCCGCGACACGGGCGTGTCGAGGTGGCGCACCAGCACACGGGCGATCTCGAATTCGCTCGGCGTCATGATGGCTTCGCGGCTCGCGTACTCGACCGCGAGGCGGCTGCGCACGAGCTGGAAACCGTAGAGGCCGTGCGGCTTCGCGTTCCTGCGCAGCGACTTCGTGCCGCACAGCGATGACACGCGCGCCACAACCTCTTCCGCATTCCAGGGGTTCACCAGGAAATCGTCGACGTCGAACACCGACACGCGGGCCGTTTCCATCACGCCGCGCGACCGGGTCAGCACGACCACCGGCGCCGTGGCCGAACGGCTGGCACCGATGCCGAACAGGATCTCCGGCAGCGCGCACTCCATCGCCTCGCCCATCAGCAGGAACAGCCCGACGCCCGGCATCGACGCAGCCTCGAGCAGGTCTTCCTCGTTGACGACACACAACGGGCTGAAGCCAGCGTCCTTCAACCGGCTTCGCAGCCAGTCGATCTCTTCGCCGGAGTCCGTCAGCACCACCACACGGCCGTTTTTTGTTTCCACCCTGTCCACCATCGGTTCCCTTTTCATCGCTCCCCACATGCCTCTCACAATGGAGTGGAATGTATTAACGTTTATGAACAGTCGATAGGGAAAAGTGCCGATATTGACCAACGGAAACAGGTAGGCCTGTTCTTTTGTCATCGTGTGCAAACAAACTCACACTAATGGGGCATCACCCCGTCGAAACGGGTCAATGGAATCCCGGATCAACCTTCCATTTCAGGAGGGCCGAACGCTCACGAAGCCCTCTGGGAAGTGGCCTCGGACGCCTTTGCCGCCTTGCGCGCAGACAGCCTTTCGAGCAGCCCGACGAGCCAGCACATCGGGCAGCCGCGCAGCAGCAGCAAGGCGCCAACGACGGCGGGCGGCGCGATCCAGGGATGCGCGGACGACAGCAGCACGGCCAACGCAATGAGCGCCAAGGCTCCCGCGCCACGAAGCAGATGCCAGGTGATGGAAACAGGACACATGGTGCAGGGCTCCTCAAGGATGGACACCTGCCATAGAGGCGCCGAAACGCCAAAACGGTTCGCGGGCCCTCAGCCCTCGGCCGTCTCGAGCACGAACGCGAAGTCCAGCGTGTGGAACGGCCCGTCCTGCACGCTGCCGTCGGGCGCGCGGCCCGGGGCATGCGCCGCGAAGTCGCCGATCAGCGAACTGCGCACGCCGAACACCGCATCGCTGTCGAGGTACGGGTCGCCCTCGCGGAAGACGTGCGTGATCAGCGTCTCGTAGCCCGGCGCCTGCACCATGAAGTGCACATGCGCAGGCCGCCACGGATGCCGCCGGGTCGCGCGCAGCATCGCGCCCACGGGCCCGTCGGTGGGAATCGGATAGGCCACTGGCGCCACGCCGCGAAACCACAGCCGGCCCTCGGCGTTCGTACGGAAGACCGCCCGCCCCTGCGCGTGATCTACGGACCGCTGCACGTCGTAGAAGCCTTCGGCATCGGCCTCCCACACATCGACCACCGCATCGGCAACGGGCTCGCCGTCGCGCCCGCGCACGGTGGCTTCCACGAACAGCGGCTCGCCCACCGCGCCGGCCGCGATGTCGCTGCCCAGCGGCAGCCGCGGTGCATCGGCCACGTGGAAGGGGCCGAACACCGTGGCCTCGGTGGCCTGCGGGCTCTTGGCGTGGTTCATCGCCACGGCGAGCATCGACAGGCCCAGGGTGTCCGACAGCAGGATGAACTCCTGGCGTTGCGCATCGCACTTCTGGCCTGTGGCGGTGAGGAAGTCGATGCCGGCGGCCCACTCGGCCTCGGTCAGCTTCACCTCGCGCGCGAAGTCGTGCAGGTGGCGCACGAGCGCCGACAGCACTTCTTTCAGCCGCGCGTCCTCGCACCCCGCCATGCGGTCGAGCACGGCGGCGGTGATGGTGTGTTCATCGATGTTGCGCATGGGCGTCGGGCTCCAGGTCGGAAGAAGAAAGCGCGTGCGGCGGCATCATCAGGCGCCGTTGCGTCGGGAACAGGGACCAGGCCCAGCGCTGCTGCGCCCAGCCCCACAGCCCCTGCTTGAAGAAGAGTGTGACCACGATGGCCAGCAGCCCGAGCCCGAGCAGGTACCAGGTGCCGTAGTCGCTGAAGAACTTGTTCAGCGCCCAGAACACGAGCGCGCCCACCAGCGGCCCTTCGATGCGGCCGATGCCGCCGATCACGACCATGAAGATCGCGAAGGCGGTCCAGTTCGGCGCAAAGGCCGCGTCGGGGCTGATGCGCAGGTTGCCCACGAAGTACAGCGCCCCCGCCAGCCCGGCGCCGAAGGCCGCCACCACGTACACCGCGAGCTTCATGCGCGCCACTGGAATGCCCTGCGACTCGGCGGCCATCTCGTTGTCGCGGATCGCCAGCAGCGCCAGCCCGAAGCGGCTGCGCAAAAACAGGTAGACCAGCGACACCGCCGCCACCACGCAGCCCAGCGCCATCCAGTAGGTGACGCTCTCGCGCGTGGCGCGCTCGATGCCGCGCAGTGCCGTGAGCGTGGTGCCCGAGCCGCCGCCCACCGCCGACACGTTGGCGAAGCTGAGCCGGAACACCTCGGCGATCACCCAGGTGCCGATGGCGAAGTAGCCGCCCGACAGCCGGAACGCCACGAAGGACACCGGCACCGCGATCAACGCCGCGGCCAGTGCCCCGAGCGGAATCGCCACGAACGGATTCACGCCCGCGAAGTTGCCCAGCATCAGCATCACGTAGCCGCCGAAGCCGAAGAAGGCCTGCTGCCCGATGCTGACCATGCCGCCGTAGCCGGCCAGCAGGTTCCACATCATCGCGAAGATGAAGTAGCAGGCGATCTCGACGAACTCGCGCATCCAGCTGGGCTCGCCCCAGAAGGGCAGCGTGGCGGCCACCGCCACCAGCGCGGCGGCGGTCCAGCCCGCGCGGCGGCTGCTGCCGGTGTCGATGGTGACGACGACGGGGGCCATCGCGCTCAGTCCAGCTGCAGCTGCACGCGCGCGGCCACCTGGCCCCAGCGCTGGTGCTCGGCGCGCAGGCGACGCGCCGCTTCTTCGGGCGTGTTGGCCACCACCTCGAGGTCCATGGTGGCCAGCCGCTCGCGCAGCTCGGGCGCGGCCAGCGCCTTCGCCACCTCGGCCTGCAGCCGCGCCACCACGGCCGGCGGCGTGGCGCGCGGCATGGCCATCATCTCGGCGAAGCTGGCGTCGTAGCCCTGGATGCCCGCCTGCGCCACGGTCGGCACCGTGGGCTGGCTGCCCAGGCGCTTGCTGCCCGACACGGCGATGGCCACCAGCTTGCCGTCGCGGATGATCGGGCCGACCGTCGGCGAGGCCAGGAAGCCGCAGGGCACCATGCCGCCCATCACGTCCTGCATGGCCGGACTCGGGCCGCGGTAGGGCACGTGCTGCATCTGCACGCCGGCGTCGGCCAGCAGCATTTCCATGGCCATGTGGCCGGGCACGCCGGGGCCGCCCGAGGCGTAGCTCATGGGCTTGGCCTTGGCCGCGGCCAGCAGCTCGGGCAGGGTCTTGATGCCGGCGCCGGGAAAGCACACCAGCTCCTGGCTGAACGCGGCCAGCTGGGTCACGGGCACCAGGTCTTCCATCGGGCGGATCGCGAGCTTGCGGTACAGGTGCGGGTTGATGGTCAGCATGGTGTCGGGCCCGACCAGCACCGTGTGGCCGTCGGTGGCGCGCGCCACTTCCTGCATGCCGATGTTGCCGCCCGCCCCCGGCTTGTTGTCGACCACCACGGGCTGGCCCAGCGCCTTCTGCAGGGCCGGCTGCATCAGCCGCGAGACGATGTCGCCCGGCGCACCGGCCGGGAAGGCCACCACCAGCCGCACGGGCTTGGTGGGCCAGGTGTCGGCAGCGTGGCTGGCTGCGAGGGAGGCGAATGCGGCGGCTGCCGCCAGGCAGGCCGCGAGAGGTCGGCGGAAAGCGTTCATGGGATGTCTCCTTTTTTTGAAATGGGGTGCGCGGATCGGCCGGCGTGGCCTACCAGGCGCCGATGAGGATGCCGGCCGCCAGCTCGCGCTCGTTCCAGCGCGCGATGTCCTCGGGCGCCACCGTGGGAAAGCGCCGCCGCTGGCGCAGCCAGTCGAACAGCAGGCCCAGCATCTGCTCGCGCACTGCGGCCAAGGCCGGGTCGCGGCCCAGGTCGACCAGCTCGTCGGGGTCGGCCTGCATGTCGAACAGCTGCGGCGGCAGGTCTTCGAAGTGCACGAACTTCCAGCGGCGCGTGCGCAGCATCGTCATGTGGCAGCGCTCGACGGGCTGGGCCAGCGGCAGGCGCACCTCGTCGCGGAAGGCGAAGCTGTTCTCGCACACCACCAGGTCCTTGCCGGCCGCGCCGGCATGGCCGTGCAGCAGCGGGCGCAGCGACTGGCCTTCGAGCCATTCGGCCGGCTGCGGCAGGCCCAGCGCATCGAGCATGGTCGGCACGAGGTCGATGCACTCGACCAGCGCGTCGCTCACCGTGCCGCGGCGTGCATCGGCCTCGGCGCGCGGGTCGACCACGATCAGCGGCACCTTCACGATCGGGTCGTGGAACAGCTCCTTCTCGCCCAGCCAGTGGTCGCCCAGGTAGTCGCCGTGGTCGCTGGTGAAGACGACCAGCGTGTCGCGGTCCAGCCCCTGTTCGGCCATGAAGGCGAAGAGCCGGCCGAGCTCGTCGTCGACCTGCTTCACGAGCCCCATGTAGGTCGGCACCACGGTGTTGCGCACCTCGTCGCGGCTGAAGTTGCGGCTCACGGTCTCGCGGCGGAAGCCCTCGACCACCGGGTGCGCATCGACGCGCTCGGCCTCGCTGCGCACCACGGGCAGCATGTCGTCGGGCCCATACATCGCGTGGTACGGCGCAGGCGCCACGTAGGGCCAGTGCGGCTTGATGTACGACAGGTGCAGCACCCAGGGCGCATCGCCGGCCTCGCGCATGAAGTCGATCGCCCGGTCGGTCGTGTAGGGCGTCTCACTGTGCGCGCCGGCAATGTGCGCGGGCCGGTCGGCCCAGCGCATCTGCCAGCCGCTGAGGATCTCGCCGTCGGGGCCACGGCCCGAATTCGCGAAGTCGTGCCAGGGGTTGTCGGACGCGTAGCCCTGTGCGCGCAGCCAGTCGCAGTACGCATTGCCCGTGACCTTGAAGCCCGGCGGCCAGATGCCGTCGTCGCGCGCATAGGGCTCGAAGCCGCCTTCCATCGCGAGCTGGCCCGCGCCCTGCGTCGGGTCGATGCCCAGGCGATGGGCGCCCTCGGTGTCGGCCTCGACGTGCGTCTTGCCGACCAGCGCGCAGCGCACGCCGTGCGGACGCAAGTGGTCGCCCAGCGTCTTCTGCCCCACCGACAGCGGCACGAAGTTCCACATGGTCCCGTGGCTGCTGACATAGCGGCCGGTGTAGGTCGACATGCGCGAGGCGCCGCAGACCGCGCCCTGCGCATAGGCGTGGCTGAAGCGCACACCGCGCGCGGCGAGCGCATCGATGTGCGGGGTCTGCAGCCGCGGGTGGCCGTAGCACGAGAGATGGTCGGCGCGCAGCTGGTCGCACATGATGAACAGCACGTGCTTGAGCGGCGCGGGAGAGGTCTTGTCGGTCATGTCAGGCGCTGTCGTCAGCGGGTCTTGGGGAACAGTCCCTGCGGCCGCAGCACCAGCACCGCGAGGAACACGAGATGGCCGAACCAGATGCCCCAGCCCGAGTCGATGCGAAAACCGATCTGCTGCGCGATGCCCAGGATCATGGCGCCGGCCAGCGTGCCCCAGAACGAGCCCATGCCGCCGATGATCACGGCCTCGAAGGCGAACAGCAGCAGCAGCGGGCCGTCCGACGGCGACACCGTGGTGCGCATGCCCTGCAGCGCACCGGCGATGGCGATCAGCACGAAGGCGATGCCCGTGGCCAGCGCGTAGACCTGCTTGGCCTTCAGGCCCATCAGCTCGGCGATCTCGCGGTCGTCGGACACCGCGCGGAAGGTGCGGCCCAGCGGCGTGCACGCGAACAACCACTGCATCACGGCCGTGGCCGCCACCGCGACCGCCAGGATCACCAGCGGCAGCGCCCCCAGCGCCAGCGTGTCGCCCAGCGGCACCGAGGCGGTGGCCAGCGCGCCGACCTCGATGGCGCGCGGGTCGGCCGAGAACAGCTCCAGCAGCAGGTTCTGGATCACGATCGACAGGCCGAAGGTCACGACCAGCGAGGGCAGCGGGTCCTTGCCCAGCGTGCCGTTGAGCACATGGCGCTGCAGCAGATAGCCGAAGCCGAAGGCCAGCGGCAGCACCGCGAGCACCACCAGCCACGGCACGGACGCACCGGTCATCGAGACGCCGGCGATCACCGCGAAGGCGCCCAGGATGATGAAGTCGCCCTGCGCGGTGTTGGTCAGCCGCATGACACCGAACATCAGCGACTGGCCGAGCGCGAACAGCGTGTAGAGGCCGCCGAGCAGCACGCCCTGGAGCAGGGTTTCAAGCATGGGAGTCCTCGATGCCGACGCTGCCGAAATAGGCTTGCGAGATCTGCTCGGCCGTGAGTTCGTCGGAGCGCCCCGTCAGCGACACGCGCCCGTCCTGGAAGCAGTAGACGCGCTGCGACACCTGCCGCGCCATGCGCACGTCCTGCTCCACGATCACGACTGTCATGCCCTCCCCCGTGATGGCCGGCATGGCCGCATAGATTTCGCGGATGACGACCGGTGCGAGGCCGAGCGACAGCTCGTCGCACAGCAGCACCTCGGGGTTGCTCATGAGCGCGCGGCCCAGCGCCACCATCTGCTGCTGCCCGCCCGACAGCGAGGTGGCAGGCTGGCGCCGCTTCTCGGCCAGGATAGGGAACAGGCCGTACAGGCGCTGCAGGTTCCACGGCCCCGCGCGGCGCGGCGTGGCGCCCATCAGCAGGTTCTCTTCCACGCTCAGGCTTGGGAACAGGCGCCGCCCCTCCGGCACCATCGCCAGGCCGCGCCGCACGATCTCGCCGGGCGGCAGGCCGCCGATGGGCGCGCCCTTGAAGCGGATCGCTTCCGATGGCGCGCGCAGCAGCCCCGTGAGGCTCTTGAGAAAGGTCGACTTGCCCGCGCCGTTGGCGCCGATGATCGCCACCAGCTCGCCCGCCGACAGCGTGAAGTCGATGCCGAACAGCGCCTGTGCATCGCCGTAGAAGGCCTGCAGGCCGTGGGTGTCGAGCAGTGCGGTCATGGTCTGTGCTCCCTCCCCTCTTGCTCCCTCTCCCTCTGGGAGAGGGTTGGGGTGAGGGCAGACGGCGATGGCAAGGGACACGGCGATTCAAAGGCCGATGCCCTCATCCTGGCCCTCTCCCAGAGGGAGAGGGGACAACACGGGGACGCAACGTGGTTCATGCCTCGATCCCCATGTACACGCGCCGCACCTCCGGGTCGTTCATCACCGCGCGCGGCGCGCCTTCCGCGAGCCGCTGCCCGAAGTTGATGACGAACAGCCGGTCGGCCAGCGACAGCAGCGCATGCACCACGTGCTCGATCCAGATCATGGTCACGCCGCGCGCCTTGATGCGCTGGAGTTCCGCCACCAGCACCGCCGCCTCGGGCTCGGTGAGCCCGCCCGCGATTTCGTCGAGCAGCAGCAGGCGCGGCTTGGTCGCGAGCGCGCGTGCCAGCTCGAGCCGCTTGCGGTCGAGCAGCGTGAGGCCGCCGGCCGGCTTGTTGGCATGTGCCACCAGGCCGGTCTGGCCCAGCACCTCGTGCGCCGTCTCCCACGCCTCACGCTCGGCCTGCTGGCCGCCGAAGCAGGCGGCGGTGACGAGGTTCTCGAACACGCTCATGTGGCCGAAGGGCTGCGGCACCTGGTAGCTGCGGCCGATGCCGGCGCGGCAGCGCTGGTGCGGGCGCAGCCGCGTCACGTCGCGGCCCGCGTACTCCACGCGGCCGGCATCGACGCGCGCGTCGCCCGAGATCAGGTTGAACAGCGTGGTCTTGCCCGCGCCGTTGGGCCCGAGGATGCCCAGCGTCTCGCCCTCGGTCACCGACAGCGTGATGCCGTCGGTGACCTTGAGCGCTCCGAAGGACTTGCTCACCCCATGCAATGCCAGCAGCGTCATGGCAGCGGCCACTCAGAGCAGGCGCAGCGCGCCGCTGGTGGGGATCGCTTTCGCGGCCTCGTTGTTCACCAGCGTCAGCTCCACCTTGCGCTGCTTGCCCTTGCCCCACTGGCCGAGCACCAGCGGCGTCTTGCTGACGTTCTTGAACGGGCCCTGCCCGCCCCACTTCACGGGGCCGACCACGGAGTTGATCGAGGTCGCAGCCACCGCGTCGCGCACGTCGCCGGCCTTCAGCGACTTCGATCGCGACAGCGCGTTCGCCGCCACCTCGAACAAGGCATGCGCAAAGCCGATGGGCTGGGTCCACTGCTTCTTCGTGCCGGCCTCGTAGGCCTCGGCCAGCGCCTTGGCGCTTTGCTGCGTGAGGCTGGAGCTGAACGGATGCGACGGGCTCCACCACACCTCGGTCGAGAGACCGTCGCCCAGCTCGCCCAGTGCCTCGATGGCGCCCGGGAACAGCAGCGCCTTGCCGAGCGTGATCACCTTGGGCTTGAAGCCCTGCTGGCGCGCCTGCGTGAGAAAGGTCTTGGCGTCGGGTGGAATCACCACGCCGGTGACGATCTCGACGTTGTCGCGCTTGAAGGCCGCGATCTGCGCGCTGAAGTCCTGCGTGCCGTTCTGGAAGCGGCCGGGGTCGGTGAGCGTGAAGCCCATCTGCGCGAGCGGCTTCGGAAAGCCCAGCTCCTTGTCGCCCCAGGCATTGCCGTCGCCGTCGTTCGGGAACAGCCCGCCGACCTTCTTGTTGGTGGCCACGGTCTTCCAGCCGGCGGTGAAGGTGGCGATGACGTCCTCGAGCCCCCAGAACACGTGGTAGGTCCAGTTGAAGCCCTTGGCCGGGTCGCCCTTGCGGCCGAAGAACCACGGCTGCCACGGCACCACGCTGGAGATGCATGGCACCTCGTTGAGTTCGCAGGCGTCGCTCACCGGGTTGGCGGTCTCGGGCGTGCCGGCCGTGAGCACCAGCGCGACCTTGTCCTTCAGGATCAGGTCGTTCGCCACCTCGCCCGCGCGGTTGGGGTTCGACTGGCTGTCCTTCAGCACGATCTGCACGGCGTACTTCTTTCCGCCGACGGAGATGCCGTCCTTGAAGGCGACCTTCATCTGCTCGATCACCCATTTGTCGGCCTCGCCGAAGGGCGCGAGCGGCCCGGTCTGCGGCGACACGTAGCCGATCTTCAGCGTGTCGGCCGCGAACACCAGCGGTGTGGCGCCCGAGGCCACGAGTGCGGCGGTGGCCTGCGTGAACTGTCTGCGGTTGAATGTCATGGCTGTCTCCTTCGTTGTTCGTGTGTGTGTCTGCGCCCGCGCCGTGGGCTAACCCGGCGGCTCGCCGTCGAAGGCGCGTTGCAGCAGCGCGCGGATCGCGTCGCGCTCGGCCGGGCCGAAAGGCCGCGGGTTCCAGTAGGGGTTGGCGACGGCGATGTCGGCCGCGCGGTCGAGGTCGGCGGCGCGCATGCCGATGTCCTTCAGCGCCACCGGCGCGCCGTTGTCGCGTGCCAGTGCATAGACCGCCGCCGGCGCCGACACGCCGTCGAGCGCGCGCGCGATGCGCGCCATGGCACGTGGCGCGGCCTGCGCATTGAACGCGAGCGCATGCGGCAGCACCACCGTGTGCACCTCGGCGTGCGGCAGGTTGAAGCTGCCGCCCAGCGTGTGGCACAGCTTGTGGTGCAAGGCCATGCCCACCGCGCCGAGCACGCCGCCGCAGAGCCAGGCGCCGTAGAGCGCGTCGGAGCGCGCGGCCAGGTCGTCGGGCTGGACGCGGATCGCCGGCAGTGCGCGTGCGAGCGCGGCGATGCCCTCCTCGGCCATCAGGTCCATCACCGGGTTGCTGTCCTGCGCGTACAGGCCCTCGGCTGCGTGCGCGATGGCGTTGATGCCGCTCGTCACGCTCAGGCCCACGGGCAGCGTGCGCGACAGCTCGGGGTCGTAGATCACGGTGCGCGGCAGCACGCGCGGGTCCTTGCCGGTCCGCTTCAGGCCGTTCTCGGTGAGGCCGTAGATCGGCGTCATCTCGCTGCCCGCGTAGGTGGTGGGAATGGCGACGATCGGCAGCCCGGATTCCAGTGCGATGGCCTTGCCCAGCCCCGTGGTGGAGCCGCCACCGAGCGCCACGGCGCAGTCGGCGCCGAGCTGGCGTGCCAGGTCACGCGCCTCGCGCGCCGTCTCGACGGGCACGTGCATCACGGCGCGGTCGAACAGGCCGGCCGCCTGCGCACCGAGCGACGCCGCCACGCGCTCGGCCTGCGGGCGCTGCTCGGGCGTGCAGAGCACCAGCGCCCGCTTCGCGCCCAGCGCATCGATCTCGCGCGCCAGGTGGCGCAGCGAACCGGCGCCGAACACCACGCGCTGCGGATGGGTGGTGTGGATGAAGTCGTGCATGGCGTGCTCTTTCTTTCTGGCTATTCGAGGCTCAGGCCGCGCTCGCGCACCAGCCGGGTCCACTTGTCCTGCTCGGTGCGCAACACGGCGGCGAACTGCTCGGGCGTGTTGGCGATGCCCGTCAGGCCCTGTTCGCGCAGCCGCTGCTGGAACGCGGGCTCGGTCACGATCTTTCGCACCTCGGCCTGCAGCCGGTCGACCACGGCGCGCGGCGTGCCGGCCGGGGCCAGCAGGCCGACCCAGGAATTCACTTCGAAGCCGGGGTAGCCGCTCTCGGCCACGGTCGGCACCTCGGCATAGGCGGCCACGCGCTGTGCGCCGGTCTGGGCCAGGGCGCGCAGCCGGCCCGCGTTGACATGCGGCTGGGCCAGCACGGCCGAGAGGAACATCATCTCGACCTGTCCGCCCAGCAGGTCCTGCTGGGCCGGCCCACCGCCGCGGTAAGGGATGTGCGTGACGAACGTGCCGCTCACGGCCTTGAAGTACTCGGCCGTGAGGTGGTTGCTCGAGCCCGGTCCGACACTGGCGTAGTTGAGGCGCCCCGGCTGCGCCTTGAGCAGGCCGACGAAGCGCACGAAATCCTTGGCCTCGACCTTCGGATTGACCACCAGCACCAGCGGGTTGCTCGCCACCTGTGTCACGGGCTGCAGGTCTTTCACGATGTCGAAGCTCAGCTTGGGATAGACCAGCGGGTAGGTCGCGTAGCTGTCGAACACCATCAGCAGCGTGTGGCCGTCAGGCGCCGCGCGGGCCACCTCGGCGCCGGCCAGCGTGCCGCCAGCGCCGCTGCGGTTGTCCACGATCACGGTCTGGCCGAGCGCGGCCTGCAGGCGCGGCTGCAACTGGCGCGCGACGGTGTCGACGATGCCGCCCGGCGGAAAACCGACGACCAGCCGCACGGGCTTGGCGGGCCAGGCCGGCGTCTGGGCCTGCACGGCCATTCCCCACAGCAACGTGCAGGCGACCAAGGCCCGGGAAAGGATCGAAAAGGACATCGTGTGCGCCCGTTGGGTTGAGAAAAAAGGAAAGCGTCAGCGCACGAAATGCGGCGGAATCTGCGCATCGACGTTGACCCACACGCTCTTGACCTGCGTGTACTCGCGCATCGCGTCGAAGCCCATCTCGCGGCCGTAGCCGCTCTGGCCCACGCCGCCGAAGGGCGAGCCGGGGTTCACGCGCTTGTAGCTGTTGATCCAGACCATGCCGGCGTGCAGGTCGCGCGCCACCTTGTGGGCGCGCTGCAGGTTGTTGGTCCACAGGCCGCTGCCCAGACCGTAGTCGGTGCCGTTGGCGATCTGCATCGCCTCTTCGTCGGTCTTGAAGGTGAGCACGGTGACGAAGGGGCCGAACACTTCTTCCTGCGCCACGCGGTCCCGGTACGACTTGGCGCGCACCACGGTCGGCGCCACGTAGCAGCCCTGTGCCAGATCGCCGCCGGGCGAGGTTCCGCCCGCCAGCACCTCGCCGCCCTGCGCCTTCGCGACCTCGACATAGCTCAGCACGCGGTCGCGATGCTGGGCACTCGTGAGCGGGCCCATCTCGGTGTTCTCGTCGAGCGGGTTGCCCAGGCGGATGGATTGGGCCAGCGGAATGAACTGCTCGAGAAACGCATCGGCGATCTTCTCGTGCAGCATCAGCCGCGAGCCCGCGATGCAGGCCTGCCCCTGATTGTGGAAGATGGCCCAGGCGCTGCCGTTCACGGCGGCCCGCAGGTTCGCGTCCTCGAACACGATGTTGGGGCCCTTGCCGCCGAGCTCGAGCTGCACCTTCTTCAGGTTGCCCGCGCTGGCCTGCACGATGCGCCGGCCGGTGGCGGTGCTGCCGGTGAAGGCGATCTTGGCGATCTCGGGGTGCTCGGCGATGTACTGGCCCGCCACGCTGCCCAGGCCCGGCAGCATGTTGACCACGCCGGGTGGCACGCCCGCCTCGGCCATCAGCTCGGCGATGCGCAGCGAGGTGAGCGGCGTGATCTCGGCCGGCTTCATCACGATGCAGTTGCCGGCCGCGAGCGCGGGCGCCATCTTCCAGCTCGTGAACATGAGCGGGAAGTTCCACGGCACCACCTGCCCGACGATGCCGACGGGCTCGCGCAGCGTGTAGTTGAGAAAGCCCTCTTCCACCGGAATGGTCTCGCCCTGGAACTTGTCGGCCATGCCGCCGAAGTAGCGAAAGCACGCGGCGGTGCGCGGCACGTCGAGCCGGCGCGAGTCGCGGATCGGGTGACCGGTGTCCAGCGATTCGAGCCGTGCGAGCTCTTCGCCGTTGGCCTCGATGAGGTCGGCCAGCTTCAGCAGGATGCGGCCACGGTCGGCGGCGGCCATGCGGCTCCACTTCGGGAACGCACGTTTCGCGGCGGCCACGGCCTTGTCGACGTCGGCCTTGCCGGCCAGCGCGACCTGGACGATGGGCGTGTTGTCGTGCGGGTTCAGTGTGGCCAGGGTCTCGCCGGATTCGGCGTCGACGAAGCGGCCGTCGATGAAGAGTTGGTGGCGGATGGGCGTGCGAAGGCCTGCCGCGGTGGCAATGTCATTGGGCTTCATGTTTTTGCATTCCTCCCTCGCCCCTTGGGGAGAGGGTTGGGGTGAGGGGGCGGCGGTGGCTCGAACACCACCCTCACCCCAGCCCTCTCCCGCTCGCGGGAGAGGGAGCCATTCAGAACTCGACCGGAATCTCCGGGCTTTCGCCCTTCTGGATCTCGAAGACCAGGCTCGGCGAGCCGTTCTCCCACACCAGCAGCATCGAGCGCTTGGGGCTGAAGCCCTGGTGGCGGCAGTAGGCGGGCATGGCGGCCATGTCGCCGGCCTTCATGATCACGCGGGCCATGGGCTTGCCGGTGTTCTTGTCGCCGCAGTCCCAGTGGATCTCGTCGGTCATCTGGAAGAACCACTCGACGCGGTCGTTGCCGTGGATGATCGGCAGGATGTGCTCCTCGGTCGTCGGGCACATGTAGCTGTGCTTCACCACCGAGGTGAAGCTCGGGTTCCACGTCACCTGCGAACGGCTCAGGAAGCCGAAGAGGTTGAAGGCGTGCACCTCGTTCTCGAAGCCGGGCTCGGGGTGCAGCTCGGGCTGGCCCTGCGGCACGTCGGCAAAAGCGCGGTTGATGGGCGCGCCGCGCGCGTCGCTGCGCAGGTCGAGATCGCCCTTCAGGCCCACGCAGCGCTTGGCCAGCTCGCGCGCCCGGGTGATCTTGGCGGTGTTGTTGCCGCTCTTGCGGCCGTAGGGAGAGCCGGTTTCCTGCGGCGCGGCAAAAGGGTCGAAGCTCTCGTTGGTCCAGTCGTCGAGCATGGCCTCGAAGGTGGCGCGGATCTGCGCGGTGGGGAAGTTCTCGAGCAGGTCGATGCCCGCGTCCTTCATGGTGCCGTTGAAGCTGCCGGCATAGAGGTCGACCGACTCGTAGTGGTTGACGGTGCCGAACACGTTGTCGAAGTTGACCCAGCCGTAGAAAAAGCCCCAGGCCACGTCGCGCATCAGCGCGCGCAGGTAGCTGCCGGCGTCCATGGTGTGGCTCATGGGACGGCCGTCACGGGTCTTCCAGGTGATGTGGGCAAAGTACTCGTCGCGGCGGAAGCCGAAGCTGCCGAGCGAAAAATCCTTGTAGCCGAGCGTGGCGTGGGGCTGTGATGCGAGGACCTTGGCGAGTTCTGCGGGTGCGTTCATGGTGTGGCTCCTGGATGGCGGGTGCGTTCAGTGCGTCTGGCAGATGTCGGCCCATTTCTCGACCGACAAATCGCCCTTGCAGGTCTGCAGCACGATCACGCCGGGGTCGCCGGTCACGCGAAACTGGTAGGCCGTGTTCTTCGGCAGCAGGCCCTGGTGGCCGCGCGAGAGCTTCATCCAGCCCATCTTCTTGCCCTGGGGTTCGCCCTTCACGCACACGGCGCCGTTCTTCTCGGTGTCGGCCACGGTCTGGGCCGCATCGAGCTGCACGAGGTGCACTTCGACCTCGCCGTCCATCACCAGCGCGAACTCGTCGTGCGCACTCGTGTACCAGGGCGAGGTGCCTTCGGCGCGAAGCGTTTCCAGCACGTAGATCTGGTTCTGGCCGAACACGACCTTCTCGTACGGTGCGCTGATGCTGGCGATCTCGAAGCAGTTGGAGAACGCGTAGTGGCGCACGTCGTCGTCGATCGGTTCGACGTGGCCTTTCTCGAAATGCTTGAGGGACCCGAAGCGGGTCTGGTATGCGACGGTCATGGGTGTCTCCTGAGGTGCCGGACGATGCAGCGTGGCGGCTGCGATGTCTGCACTGTAGGAAACGGGGGGCCGGAGCGGTAGGCCCGAAACGCGGGCCGCATTGTTCGGCAAATCCGGTCAATGCACAGGGTTTACCCCGGAACGGACGACGTTCGCGTCAGGCGTCCGAGATCAGGCCCGGCGGCAGCAGGCCCCGTTCGATCATGGCCGCGTCCCACGGCGGCACCTTCGAGAAGGCCTGGGTCAGGTGCTCGATGAACAGCCGCAGCTTGAAGGCATTGCGCGAGGTGCCCGCGTACACCGCGTTCAGCGAGAACGACGACAGCTGGTGCGCCGGCAGCACCACTTCCAGGTCGCCGCGCAGGATCGCCTCGCCGGCCACCAGCGTCGGCAGGCAGACGATGCCGGCGTGCTCCATGGCGTATTCGCGCAGCAGGTGGACGCTGTTGGTGAGCAACGCGGCGCTCATGTACATCGTGACCTGTTCACCCGCGTGGTGGAAGGTCCAGCGGTCGCGCGTGGGGTAGCCCGAGTACAGGCCGAGCGTGTGCTTGTGCAGCTCGCGCGGGCTCGCGGGCCGGCCGTGCGCGCCCAGGTACTCGGGCGTGGCGCAGAACACGCGGCGCACCGGAAACAGCGGGCGCGACACCAGATCGGTCGACGCCGCCGGAAAGATCTGCAGCGCGCAGTCGACACCCGCCTTCACCGGGTCGACCACCGCATCGCTCACGATGAGTTCGAGGTGGATGTCCGGAAAGCTCACCTGGAAGGCCCGCAGCAATGTGGCGAAATGCCCCAGCACGAAACCGGTGAGCGCATGCACGCGCAGCGTGCCGGTGGGCCCGTCCTTGGCGTCGCGCATCTGGTCCATGATGTTGTTGGCCCGGCCGACCAGCTCGACGCAGTCGCGCAGGAAGGCCTGCCCCACGTCGCTGAGCCGGACCACGCGCGTGCTGCGGTGGAACAGCGGCGCGCCGACATGGTCTTCGAGCTGCTTCACGCGGCTGGTCACCACCGACTTCGACACCCGCAGCTGGCGCGCGGCCTCGGCAAAGCTCTGGGTCTGTGCGACCCGCACGAAGGTCTCTATGTTCTCGAGGCGGTCCATGGGGCATGCAATGTAGCGGTTCTGCGGACGGGGCGCGCCTGGCGGGGTCTGCAGGGTCCGGCGCCGCATGCGTGTGACGTACTGCGCAAACCGGCGCGGAGATTGGCCGTGTCGCACGCAAATCACTCACAAATGTGCGCATTTCCCTGTGCAATTGTTAATGACGCAACTATCGTCCCGTTCGTTGCACCGCGTGCGTTCGGCGAGGGCCGGCGCGGCGTGCGAGAAAAAAACAGTGACCGCAGGGAGCCCCATGAACACATCCACGATCGCCAGCGCGATGCGCGCGCCTGCGCCTTCGGACCTCGCCACCGACTCGCCATGCTGAACCCGTTTCTGCGTGACATGAGTCCCGACGAGCTGCCTGCCGGCACCCCGCGGCCGGCCTACATCGCCTTGCTGCCCGTGCTGGCCTATGTGCTCGTCGCCATCGCATTCCTGAGCATGTCGGTGGTCGTGCCGAGCCTGGTCGTGGCCTGCCTGTTCGCGACCGCGGCGGCGATGTCGCTGGGCGCGGGCGTGGTGCTCGGCATGAGCATCTGGATCTTTCCGCAGCTGTCGCGCTGAGGATCAACACATGAGCACGTCCAACGCTTCCGTCTTCCGCGTCCAGAGCTGGCGCACGACCTTGCTCGCGGCCTCCGTGGTGCTGCTGATCGTGATGGCGCTGCTCATGAAGTGGCTCGTCGAGCTGCAGGTGGAGACGGCGCAGGAACGGCAACTGCGCGAAGCCGTGGCGCGCGAGGCGGACGCCCGCTGCTTTGCGCTGCCCACGCGCCTGGAGGTCGACACCTGCCGGGCCGCCAACGCGGTGGGCGCGGCGCCCTGATTCCGGCGTCCATCCGCCACTGAGACCCGTCGCCCGGCCCCGGTGCGACTCGCCCCCCCGCCCGGCCCATGCGCCGCACACCCGCCCTGCGGGTGTTGCTGTTGCGCCCGCTTACCCATACCCTGCCCGGGCCCCACGAAGCTTTTGCTAAGCTGGCGAGGCGCGCCCGGCCACGGTGCAGCGCCCCCGCCGCGTACAGGGCCGGGCACACACGCCCACGGCACCCCACGCACCCGCAACAGAATTTTCGAAATCAATCACTCAGCGCCGCCATGAAAATCGCCACGTGGAACGTCAACTCCCTCACCGCGCGTCTGCAGCACGTGCTCGACTGGCTCATCGCCAACCCGGTCGATGTGCTTTGCCTGCAAGAGCTCAAGATGACCGACGACAAGTTTCCGCTCGAGGTGCTGAAGTCGGCCGGCTACGAGGCGGCGGTGTTCGGACAGAAGACCTACAACGGCGTCGCCATCCTCAGCCGCTCGCCGCTGCGCGACGTGGTGAAGAACATCGAGAACTTCGCCGACGAGCAGTCGCGCGTGATCGCGGCCACCGTCGACACGCCCTCGGGCCCGCTGCGCGTGCTGAACGGCTACTTCGTGAACGGCCAGGAGCCGGGCAGCGAGAAGTTCGCCTACAAGATGAAGTGGCTCGACGCACTGCACGCCTACGTGGCCCGTGAGCTCGCGGCGCACCCGAACCTCGTGCTGCTGGGCGACTTCAACGTCACGCCCGAAGACCGCGACAGCTTCGACCCGGTGGGCCTGAAGGAAACGATCCACCACACGACCGAAGAGCGCGACCACTTCAAGGCGCTGCTCGGCCTGGGCCTGACGGACAGCTTCCGCATGTTCGAACAGCCCGAAAAGAGCTTCTCGTGGTGGGACTACCGCATGCTGGGCTACCAGAAGAACCGCGGCCTGCGCATCGACCACATCCTCGTGAGCGAGCCGCTGCTGCCGCGCGTGAAGGGCTGCGTCATCGACCGCGTGCCGCGCAAGTGGGAAAAGCCGAGCGACCACACCCCGGTGGTGCTCGAACTCGGCCCAGGCGCCTGACGGCCATGACGACGCCGATCGCCGCACGCCTGGCCCGTTCTGCCGCGATCGCCGCGGCGGCGCTCGCGCTGGCCGCCTGCTCGGTCCTCAAGCCGGGCGGCGGCTCGGAAAGCGGCACGGGCAGCACATCGCCCAGCGGCGAAACCGCCACGGAAGGCAGTCGCGACGTGCCGACGGTGCGGCTCATCACCGCGCAGACGCCCGCGATCCGCACCTACCGCAAGACCGGCGCGCGCCACATCTACAAGGCCTACGCCAGCCGCATCTACAAGGGCAAGATCCCGCCGCTGGTGTACGCCGTGGTGGTGGTCGAGACCGAGATCGACGCGAACGGCAAGATCACCAACGTGACCTTCAGCCGCGTGCCCAGCCATGCGCCCGAAGTGCCGCCGATGATCGCGGACCTGATCAAGGCGACCTCGCCCTTGCCGAGCCCCGGCAAGCTCGGCGGCCACACGTACGTCGACACCTGGCTCTGGGACAAGAGCGGCAAGTTCCAGCTCGACTCGCTCACGCTAGGCCAACGCAGCCGGTAATAAAAAAAGGCCCTGAGAGGGCCTTTTCATTCGATACCGAGTTCCTGGATTTTCCGGGTGATCGTGTTGCGCCCGATGCCCAGCTTCTGGGCCGCCTCGATGCGCCGACCGCGCGTGTTGGCCAGCGCGGTGAGGATCAGCCGCGATTCGAAGCGGCGCGTGAGCACGTCCCACACGTCGGTGCGGCCTGCGGCGAGCAGGGCCTGGGCTTCAGCTTCGAGGCCGCTTTCCCAGGCGCTGGGGCCGGTCGGTGCGCCTGACACCGCCTCGGGGGCGGCGGCAACTGGTGCCGAAGCGTCGCGCTCGACTGCCAATGGCGCTGCAGCCTGCACGGGCGCCGCAACCTCGGCCACTGCCGCATGCACGTCCGCCCCGCTGACCGCCATCACTTCAGGCGGCAGGTCTTTCGACTCGATCAGTTGCGCCGGCGCCATCACGGTCAGCCAGTGGCAGATGTTCTCGAGCTGACGCACGTTGCCGGGGAAGCCGAAGGTCGCGAGCTTGGCAAGTGCGGCGTCGGAAATGCGCTTGGGCTCGACGCCCAGCTGGCGCGCGCTCTGCTGCAAGAAGTGCCGCGTGAGCGCGGGCACGTCTTCACCGCGTTCGCGCAGCGCGGGCAGACGCAGGCGGATCACGTTGAGGCGGTGGAACAGGTCTTCGCGGAAGCCGCCGAGCTTCACGCGCTGCTCCAAGTCCTGGTGGGTGGCGGCGATGACGCGCACGTTGGCCTTGACCGAGTTGTGGCCGCCCACGCGGTAGAAGTGGCCGTCGCTGAGCACGCGCAGCAGGCGCGTCTGCAGGTCGAAAGGCATGTCGCCGATTTCGTCGAGGAACAACGTGCCGCCCTCGGCCTGTTCGAAGCGGCCGCGGCGCATGGTCTGCGCGCCGGTGAAGGCGCCGCGCTCGTGGCCGAAGAGTTCGCTCTCGAGCAGGTCCTTAGGAATGGCGGCGGTGTTGATCGCCACGAAGGGGCCGTTGGCGCGCGGCGAGTGCTTGTGCAGCGCGCGTGCCACCAGCTCTTTGCCCGAGCCCGATTCACCGGTGATGAGCACTGTGACGTTGCTCTGCGACAGCCGGCCGATGGCGCGGAACACGTCCTGCATCGCGGGCGCCTGGCCGAGCATCTCGGGGGCGGCGACCATGCGCTCTTCGGACACCTCTTCGCGCTGGCTTTCGTCGACGGCGCGGCGGATCAGCTCCACGGCGCGCGGCAGGTCGAAGGGTTTGGGCAGGTACTCGAAGGCGCCGCCCTGGAAGGCCGAGACCGCGCTGTCGAGGTCGGAGAAGGCGGTCATGATGATGACCGGCAGGCCGGGGTGCTTGGCCTTGATCTTGTCGAGCAGGTCGAGCCCCGAGCCGCCCGGCATGCGGATGTCGCTCACCAGGACCTGCGGGCCCTGCTGCTCGTCACCCTCGGCCTGTTCGAGTGCGGCCAGCACTTCGCGTGTGTTCGTGAAGCTGCGCGTGGGCATGTCTTCGCGCAGCAGTGCCTTCTCGAGCACGAAGCGTATCGATTGGTCGTCATCAACTATCCAGATCGGCTTCATGCATCTCCTCTGTTGCCGGGGCTGCCCTAGGGCAGCGGAATCAATATCTTGAAATCGGTTCGGCCCGGGACGCTGTCGCACTCGATCACGCCGTGATGCTGCTGCACAAAAGTCTGCGCAAGCGTCAGTCCCAGCCCGGTTCCGCCTTCCCTGCCCGAAACGAGCGGATAGAAGATGCGGTCCTTGATCGTGTCCGGCACACCCGGTCCATTGTCGATGACATGCAATTCCAGTGCCAATCGATACCACTGCTTGTTGAAGATCACTTGTCGGGCCACGCGGGTCTTGAAAGTGATCTGCGCATCGCCCGCCGCGCGGCGCTCGGCCAGGGCCTGCGCCGCGTTGTGCGCGATGTTGAGGGTGGCCTGGATGAGCTGCTCGCGGTCGCCGCGGAACTCGGGAATGGAGACGTCGAAGTCGCGCTCGATGTGCAGGTCGCGCGAGAACTCCGCCAGGATGACCGAGCGCACACGCTCGCACACCTCATGGATGTTCACGTCGCCCACCACGTGCGGACGCCGGTGCGGCGCCAGCAGCCGGTCGACCAGCGTCTGCAGCCGGTCGGCCTCATGGATGATGACCTGGGTGTATTCGATGAGGTCGCGCGACTCGACCTCCATCTGCAGCAGCTGCGCCGCGCCGCGGATGCCGCCCAGCGGGTTCTTGATCTCGTGCGCAAGGTTGCGGATGAGTTCCTTGTTCGCCTGCGCCTGGTCGATGAGGCGCTCTTCGCGGTCCTGGCGCACCTGCTGCTCCAGCGGCGACATCTCGATGATGAGCTCGCCCTTCTTGTCGCCGTGTGCGAGCGTGACCTGCACGGGCATCAGCTCGTGGTTCACGCGCCGCAAAAAAGCCTCGTAGCGCAGCGTGGCGAAGTCGTTGCTGCTGGCGCCGTCGAGCGCGGTGCGCAGCACCTGCGGCTCATGAAAACAGGCGCCGAACTGCGAGCCCTCTAGCGTGCGCCGCGAGGTACCCAGCGCGTCTTCGAGGCCTGCGTTGGCGAACAGCACCGAGCCGTCGCTGTTGACCACCGCGATCAGCGTGGACAGCAGGTCGAAGGCACGAAAGCGCGGATTGGCGCCAGTCGCCTTCTTCCCGAACACCATGGTGACGCCGCTTACTGCGCTTGCGGCTTGCCGGGCAGGCGGCCGATTTCGCGGCGGATGCCGGCGATGTCGCTCTCGTTGCGCGCGAGTTCGGCCTTCATTTCAGCCACGCGGTCGAGGTACTTCTGGTAGTTGCGGCCTTCGCTGCCCTGCTTCTCGGGCTCGCCGTTGTTGAATTCCTTCTTGAGCTCGGTCTGGCGCGCCTCGGCCTTGCGCAGCTCGGTTTCGAGCACAGAGCGCGCCTCGCCGTCGCGGGCGCGCTGGTCGACGCCTTCGACGCGCGGACTGCCCGCCGGAGCGCGCGCGGCGGATGAGCCGCCCGACGACGACGCGCTGCCGCCACCACCACCGCCCGAGGGCTTCGTGCCCTGCACGACGGTGACGTTGCCGCCTTCCATGATCTTGCAGCCCTTTTGCTGGGCCACGGTCGCGTTGTTGGTGTACTCGTTGCCGCAACGCCAGACGCGCTCTTGCGCGAGCGCCGCCGTGGCGGTGGCGAACGAGGCGGCGGCCAGGAAAATCAGGGAGACAGTCTTCATTTGATTCCGGAGAGGGCGCGACAAACGCGCATTTTGATGCAATTCGGGCCCTCTCACGATGGGATGTTCCGCACCAAGGAAAAAGGACGGCCGGGGCCGTCCTTTTGTCTTACCTGCCCGCCGAGGCGGGCCGGGTACCACGCTTTTTACAGCGAGTAGTACATGTCGAATTCGACCGGATGCGTCGCCATGCGGAAGCGCGTGACTTCCTGCATCTTGAGGTCGATGTACGCGTCGATGTACGAGTCGGTGAACACGCCGCCCTTGGTCAGGAACGCACGGTCCTTGTCCAGGTGCTCCAGGGCCTGGTCCAGGCTGTGGCAGACGGTCGGGATCAGCGCGTCTTCTTCCGGCGGCAGGTGGTACAGGTCCTTGCTGGCGGCTTCGCCCGGATGGATCTTGTTTTCCACGCCGTCCAGGCCGGCCATCAGCAGCGCGGCAAAGCCCAGGTACGGGTTCATCAGCGGATCGGGGAAGCGCGCTTCGACGCGGCGGCCCTTCGGGTTGGCCACGAACGGAATGCGGATCGAGGCCGAGCGGTTCTTGGCCGAGTAGGCCAGCTTCACCGGGGCTTCGAAGCCGGGCACCAGGCGCTTGTAGCTGTTGGTGCCGGGGTTCGTGATGGCGTTCAGGGCACGGGCGTGCTTGATGATGCCGCCGATGTAGTGCAGCGCGAAGTCCGACAGGCCTGCATAGCCGTCGCCGGCGAACAGGTTCTTGCCGTCTTTCCAGACCGACTGGTGCACGTGCATGCCGGAGCCGTTGTCGCCAACGATGGGCTTGGGCATGAAGGTGGCGGTCTTGCCGTAGGCGTGGGCCACGTTGTGGATCACGTACTTCTGCAGCTGGACCCAGTCGGCGCGCTGAACCAGCGTGCTGAAGCGGGTGCCGATTTCGAGCTGGCCGGCGTTGGCCACTTCATGGTGATGCACTTCGACCGGGATGCCCAGCGATTCGAGCACCAGGCTCATTTCCGAGCGCATGTCCTGGAAGCTGTCGACCGGGGGCACGGGGAAGTAGCCGCCCTTGACTGCGGGACGGTGGCCGCTGTTGCCGTGCTCGAACTCCTTGTCGGTGTTCCACGAGGCTTCTTCGGACTCGATCTTCACGAAGCAGCCCGACATGTCGTTCTTCCAGCGCACGCCGTCGAACACGAAGAATTCGGGTTCCGGTCCGAAGTAGGCGGTGTCGCCCAGGCCGGAAGCCTTCATGTACGCCTCGGCGCGCTTGGCGAGCGAACGCGGGTCGCGCTCGTAGGCCTTGCCGTCGGCCGGGTCGATCACGTCGCAGGTCAGGATCAGCGTCGTTTCTTCGAAGAACGGGTCGATGTTGGCGGTGTTCGGGTCGGGCATGAGCTGCATGTCCGAGGCTTCGATGCCCTTCCAACCGGCGATGGACGAACCGTCGAACGCGTGGCCCGAGGTGAATTTGTCTTCATCGAAATGCGACACAGGCACGGTGACGTGCTGCTCTTTGCCGCGGGTGTCGGTGAAGCGCAAGTCGACGAACTTGACCTCGTTTTCCTTGACGAGCTTGAGTACATCGGCGACGGTCTTTGCCATCAGTTTCTCCTGAGTTGGATGGTGGTTAGGAATACGGGAACGGAAGGATGCAGTTTCTGTGCCATTGTCACCCCGCCGGATGAGGCCCGGGTGACGGCCCAGGGGCTGCCGGAAAAGGAATTAATCACCAAAATGGTGCGATACGAATTAACGCACCAATTCAGGGCCAAGCTTCGCATCAAAGGTGTGCAGGCCTTCGATGAGCTGGCCATAGGCGGCATCGAGCAGCCCGGGGTCGCCCTTGACGCCCAGCTCGATGTGGCGCCCGTACTGCGGGTGATCCACGTTGGGGAGACTGAACACCTTGATGCCGGCGTGGGCCTGCTCGATGGCCTGCATCAACGGCGTGAGGGTGGCTTCCATCGCACCGAAAACGATCACGGACTTCTCGGCGATGGCGTTGCGGGTGAAAAGGTCGGCATACCGGCTGTCGAGCACCGACTCGATCATCGGCCAGGCCATGACCGGAAAGCCCGGCACGAAATGGACGTGCTCGACGCTGAACCCCGGAATCTTGTTGTACGGGTTGCGGATGATCGACGCGCCCTGCGGAAACACGCCCATGTTCAGGCGGTGGATGTTGTCGGACCGGTCGGGCTCGTACGGCACGCCCTGCTCCTTGGCCGTGTCCTGCATGCGCTCGCGGATCAGCACTTCGGCCTCGGGGTGCAGCGCCAGCGGCACGCGCAGGGCCTGGGCGGCGCACTGGCGGGTGTGGTCGTCGGGCGTGGCGCCGATGCCGCCGGTCGAGAACACGATGTCGCCCGAGGCGAAGGCGCGCATGAGGGCCGCGGTGATCCGCGTGGGCTCGTCGCCCACGTACTCGGCCCAGCCCAGCTGCAGGCCGCGCGCGGCCAGCAACTCGATGACCTTGGCCATGTGCTTGTCGGCCCGCTTGCCGGAAAGGATCTCGTCGCCGACGACGATGAGACCGAATGCGCGTGTCATGGTGAACCCCATTGAGAGAGAGCGGCCTTGTTGGCCTCGGTGGCTTCGGCCGCCTCGAGCGTCTGCTGCAGCCCACTGCCGGCCGCGGGCTGCAGCGCCGCGCGCTGGGCGCGCAGCTGGGCCAGCGCGTCCAGGCAGTAGTGGGCAAACCAGAGCGCAGAGAAAGCAAAGACCAGCGTGTAGATCCAGATGGCGATCGGCACCAGCACGAAGAAGGCGGCGGCGAACAGCAGGCCCGAGGCCCAGACGATGCTCGGCGCGGCGCCCAGGTAGCCGCACAGCACGCCGATGCACAGCAGCGGCAGCCGGTGGGTGCGCAGCAGCGTGGCGCGTTCTTCGGGGCTGGCGTGCTCGGCCAGCGCATCGAAGCTCATCACGCGGTAGGTGAGCCAACCCCAGATCAGCGGCGGCAGGATCAGCACCAGCGGCGGAATGAGCCACAGCGGCATCGACACCACGAGGGCAATCAGCGCCAGCAAGGTGGCGCCGAGCGAACGCAGCACGCTGCCGAAGAAAGAGGCACCCTTTTTCTGTTCCAGCGTCGGAAAGCGCCGTTCGGCCGCGAGCTTGGTGAGCGCCGGCGCCATGAAGCCGGCCACGATCAGCAGCGACAGCACCACGATCAGCGGCGTGACGCCGAACACCACCACCAGCGGCGCCAGCGCAGCCGTGACGTCGCTCGAGAACAGGCGCCCGATCCAGGCCCAGAAGCTGGACAGCAGCGGCCAGGCGTCGAGGGCTTCGCGCGTCCAGGCGACGGCCGCGTCCCAGTAGAAGTAACCGAGCCCCGCGGCCAGCAGCACCATGAGTGCCAGCGGCAGGAGCGACAGCACGATCACGCGCGGGAGCATGCAATAGGCCACCGCGCGCCAGAAGGAGTCGAGGAGCAGGCGCATGAGGTTCGAGGATAGCGCAAGGCCCCGACGATCCCGCCGTGCCTCGGCGACGGAATCAGGCGCGGCCGAACAGCCGCTTCAACCCCAGCCACTGCTGCGACCAGAAGCCCTGGCCGTAGTCGCGCAGGCGGCCGTCGGCGCCGGGCTCGACCTGGTCGCGGATGCCGGTCGGGTCGTAGCGGTTCTCGAAGTTGGCGGTGCGAAAGAGCATGTCCCACCAGGGCAGCAGCACGCCGAAGTTGTGGCCGCCCAGCGTGCTCTTGCCGTGCGATTCGTGGCCCAGCCCGATGCTGTGGTGCAGCCGGTGAAAGCGCGGGCTGACCCACAGCCGCTCGCCGATGGCCCCGAAGCTCAGCCGCAGGTTGGCGTGCTGCAGGCTTTCGCTGAGCTGGGTGAAGGCCACGACGGCGATGAACTGGCCCGGCGCCACGCCGATCAGCTGCGCCACGATGACGATGAGCGTGTCGTGGATCACGTCGTCGAGCAGGTGGTTGCGGTCGTCGCTCCACATCGTCATCTGGCGCTGCGAGTGGTGCAGCGAATGCAGGCTCCACCACGCGTTGAAGTGGTGCTGGCCGCGGTGAATCCAGTAGCCGACAAAGTCGAGCACCACGAGGTAGATGGCAAAGGCCACCCACGGCACGTCGGTCACGCCGGGCCAGACCTCGTCCAGGTGGAAGGTGCCCCACCCCGCCATGCGCAGGCTGCCGAGCAGGTCGTCGAACACGGGCTGCAGCACGAAGAACAGCGCCAGCCGGAACAGGCCCAGCCGGTGGATCAGCGTGTAGAGCACGTCGGTGCGGATGGCGCGGCGGTCGGTCACGGGCTCGACCGCGCGCCAGCGCTGCAGCGGGCCGATCACGGCCAGCAACACCAGGATCTGGACCACGCCGACCAGCAGCCAGCCGGTGGCGTCGAAAGCGTCCTCGGCCCAGCCGCCCAGGCCGATGGCGTACACCAGCGGCTGCACGGCGGTCTCGAAGAGCCAGCCCTGCATGGCAGAAAAAACGTCGGTCAACCAATCGATCACGGCGAAAACTCAGGAGTCAAGGGTGGGAGGCAATCCAGGCGCGGTAGTCCGGATGCTGGCGCAGCGTGCGAAAGCAGAAGCCCTTGGCCTTCAGCCCGACGATGAGTGGCTCCAGGTTGGCGGGCGCCCACGGGTCCTTGCGCGACCAGATGCCCAGATGCGCCAGCAGGATGTCGCCGGGGCGGATGCCCGCCAGCGCCTGCGTCAGCAGCTTGGGGTTGCTGAACGTCTCGCTCGGCAACTCGTCGCCCAGGAAGCCGGCGGGCGACCAGCCCACGTGCGCATAGCCGCAATCCTTGGCAGCCGCCAGCAGCGCGGGCGAGGTCTTGCCGCCCGGCGCGCGGTACAGCGGCAGCGGCTTCTTGCCGGTGATGGCGGCCAGCCGGTCGGACGACTTGCGGATGTCGGCGCAGTACTGGGCTGCGCTCCAGACCGACTCTTTCCCGGTCTGCGGGCCGGCCGACGGCTTGATGCGAAAGCTCGGCGGCGTGCCATTGACGTCGCCGCGCCAGTAGGCGTGGTCATAGGTGTGCGAGCCGAACTCGTGGCCTTCGGCCGCCCTCGCCTTCCACCACGGCGCCCAGTGGTCGTCCAGGCTGTCGCCGTCGGTCTGGGTCCGCTCGGCGGCGGCAAAGAAGGTGACGCGCACGTCCTGGCGCTTGAGCACGTCGGCCACCAGCGGGGCGACGCCCATGTGGCCGGTGTCCAGCGTCAGGTAGACGGGCTTGTCGCAGGCGGCGGCTTCCTGTGCGCCGGCCGCAGGCACGGTGACGCAGGCGAGCGCCGCGACGGCCAAGGCGACACCAGCGGTGCGCACCCGCTCAGGTCCGCTTCGCATGGTCGAGGGTCCAGACGCCGTGCGGCGAACGGCCGACGTTGACCTGCCGCACGACCTTCTGGCTCGCCAGATCGACCACCGTGAGCTTCTTGGCCCAGCGCGAGGTCACGTACAGCGTCTTGCCGTCGGCCGACACGTCCATGCAGTCGGGGCCGCCCGGCACGTTGTAGGTGGCGACGACCTTCAGCGTGCTCAGGTCGATGCGGCTGATGGTGTTGGCCACCCGGTTGCTCACGAACACGGTCTTGCCGTCGCCGGCCGAGCGGAAGGCGTGGGCGCCCTTGCCGGTGGGGATCTTGCCGACCAGCTTGGGCTGCGCGCCGGCCACGTCGAACACCTGCACGCCGTCGCTGCCGGTGAGGCCCACGAGCAGCGTCTTGTCGTTGTGGGCGCCGAAGATGTCGGCCGGCATGGCGCCGGTGGCCATGCGCCAGCGGACGGTCTGCGTGGGCAGGTCGACGGCAATGAGCTCGTCGCTGTCCTGCATGGTGACGTAGGCCACGGTGCTGGTGTTGTCGATCCAGATGTGGCTGGGCGTCTTGCCGGTGGCGATGCGCTTGGCCAGCTTCAGGTCCTTGCCGTCCCAGCGGTACACGTCGACGTGGTTCAGGCGGTTGGCCGCCGTGACGAACCACTTCATGTCGCGCGAGAACTGCAGCTGGTACGGGTCGATGATGCCGTACACCACGCGCTGCACTTCGGCCGTGCGCGGGTCCAGGAACGTGAGCGAGTCGCCCGCCGAATTGGCCACGATGACCGACTTCTCGTCGGGCGTCATGTAGATGTGGTGCGGCTCCTTGCCGGTCGGAATGCGCTGCTTTTCGGTCCAGTCGACCGGGTTGATCACGCTCACGCTGGCGTCGAGCGAATTGAGCACAAAGACCGGTGGGGGGGCCGGCGGCGCCGCCGCGGCGGGGAGGGTCACCAGGGCTGTCAGGCAGGACAGCAGGAAGGCCGCGATGCGGCCGTTCGGTCGGGCAGGGAGTCGCAAGGGAAGGTTCCGGGAGAGGGTTAACAATCTTAACGGCCCAACCCGACAAACAGCTGACCGCCAGTGCCCCCTCACCCGCTGTCGGGCCCCGCGCCTTGACCTATGTCAAGCCGCGGCCCGGGGCACCGGCGCCCGCAGCTGAGCCACCTGCTCGGCCGTGAGCCAGCGCCATTGGCCCGGCGCCAGGTCGTCCGGCAGCGCCAGGCCGCCGATGCGCGAGCGATGCAGGCCCTCGACCCGGTTGCCGACCGCGGCCAGCATGCGCTTGACCTGGTGGTACTTGCCTTCGGTGAGCGTGAGCCGCAGGTGCAACGGGCTGTCCGATTCGCAGGCCGCCGCGCGCACGGGCTTCGGGTCGTCGTCGAGCACCACGCCGGCCAGCAGCTTGGCGATTTGCGCCTCGTCGATCGGGTGCTTGGCCGTCACCTCGTAGACCTTGGGCACATGGTGCTTGGGCGAGCCCATCTTGTGGATGAACTGGCCGTCGTCGGTCAGCAGCAGCAGGCCGGTCGTGTCCTGGTCGAGCCGGCCGATGGCCTGCACGCCCTGCACCGCGCCCTTGTTGGGCCGCAGCCGCAGCGGCGACGGCAGCAGCGTGTAGATGCTCGGGTAGGTCGAGGGCTTCTGCGAGCACTCGGTGCCGGCCGGCTTGTGCAGCATCAGGTAGGCCTTCTCGTGGCAGGCCCACTCGGTGCCCTGCACGGTGAAGAGCAGGCCTTCGGGGTCGAGGTCGGCAAAGGGATCGGTCACGGCCGCGCCGGCAATGCTCACGTGGCCTTGCTGGACCAGGCCCGCGCACACGCGGCGGGTGCCGAAGCCCTGGGTATAGAGGATGTCTTGCAGGTGCATGAAAAATGAAAAAAGCGGCCGTGCCGACAGGGGCACGACCGCCTTCAAGTGTGCCGCAGGTTCAGTACCCGGCGGCCAAGCCCGTGTTGCGGCGCGGATCGTTGGCGCCGTAGAAGCGATTCGCGCCCACCGGCTTGCCGCCCAGCGAGGGCGCGCCGACGATGATCGCCGCCAGGTGGTTGGCCGGCTGCGGCACGCCCAGGTTGTGGCCCATGTCGGTCAGGATCTTGCGGGTGTCGGGGCTGATCGCGAAGGTCTCGACGTTGGTCACGTCGGGCAGCCACTGCTGGTGGAAGCGCGGCGCATCGACGGCCTCTTGCACGTTCATGCCGTAGTCGACCACGTTCAGGATGGTGTGCAGCACGGCCGTGATGATGCGGCTGCCGCCCGGCGTGCCGACCACGAACACCGGCTTGCCGTCTTTCGACACGATGGTCGGGCTCATCGAGCTCAGCGGGCGCTTGCCCGGCTCGATCTTGTTGGCCTCGCCCTGCACCAGGCCGTAGAGATTGGGCACGCCGACCTTCGAGGTGAAGTCGTCCATCTCGTTGTTCAGCAGCACGCCCGTCTTGTCGGCCGTGACCTTGGCGCCGAACCAGTCGTTCAGCGTGTAGGTGACCGACACCGCATTGCCCCACTTGTCGGTGATCGAGTAGTGGGTGGTGTTGCTGCCTTCATGCGGCGCCACGCCGGGCTTGATGTCCTTGGACACGCCGGCCTTCTTCGGGTCGATGGCAGCGCGGATCTTCGCGGCGTAGCCCTTGTCGAGCAGGCGATCGAGCGGGTTCTTCACGAAGTCGGGGTCGCCCAGGTAGCTGTTGCGGTCCACGTAGGAATGGCGCATGGCTTCGATCTGGTAGTGCACCGACTCGGCCGAGCGGTAGCCCAGGTCTTTCAGCGGGTAGCCCTCCAGGATGTTGAGCATCTCGCAGATGATCACGCCGCCCGAGCTCGGCGGCGGCGCCGACACCACGCGGTAGCCGCGGTAGTCGCACTCGACCGGCGCGAGTTCGCGCGTCTTGTACTGGTCGAGGTCGGCCTGCGTGATGATGCCCTTGCCGGCCTGGCTCGACGCCACGATCGCCTTGCCGACCCAGCCCTTGTAGAAGCCGTCGGTGCCCTTGGCACTGATTTCCTTCAGCGTCTTGGCCAAGTCTTTCTGCACCAGCTTCTGGCCGACCGCGAAGGGCTCGCCCTTGTTCAGGAAGATGGCGCCGGAGACCGGGTCTTTCTTGAAGTCGTTGGTGGCGGTGAGCAGCATGTCGATGTCGCCCTGCTCCAGCGCGAAGCCCTTGTCGGCCAGCTGGACCGACGGGGCGATGAGGTCGACGCGCTTCATCGTGCCGTACTTCTCGCGCGCGTATTCCATGCCCGAGACCGAGCCCGGCACGCCCACGGCGAGGTGGCCGTTGGTGCTCAGGCCCTTGACGACGTTGCCGTCCTTGTCGAGGTACATGTTGGCCGTGGCGGCCAGCGGAGCCTTCTCGCGGAAGTCGAGAAAAGTCTTGCGGCCGTCGGCCAGCTGCACGGTCATGAAGCCGCCGCCGCCCAGGTTGCCGGCGGCCGGATACACCACCGCCAGCGCATAGCCCACGGCCACGGCCGCATCGACCGCGTTGCCGCCGCGCTTGAGCACATCGACGCCGACCTTGCTGGCCAGGTGCTGCGCGCTCACGACCATGCCGTGCTCGGCCGCGACCGGCGCCTGCGACGCGGCCTGCGAGGCCCCGGCCGCCGCCAACGTGAGCGCGGCCGCGACGGCGGCGCGCAATGTGGGGGTCCACTTGAAGTGCTGCATGGAAAAGTCTCCTCTGTGCGTTGGATGAAGAATGAGGGAGGGGTGAATGGTGCGGGCCGTCAGGCCGTGAGCAGCGCCTTGCGCCGCAGGCTCTGCAGCGCCTGCGCGACCTGCTCCTGCGCGAAGGCGTGGAGCGCCGACGGGTCGGTCAGCGGCTGGTCGTCCTTGAGGAAGCGCAGGCGTTCGGCGCGCACCTCGTCGAGCAGGAAAACGGCCAGCGCCTCGTGCGTGTGCGCCCCGTCGAGCAGCGGCACCAGGCTGCGCTCGAGCACCGAGAGCGACACCGGCTCGTGCCACTGGTTGCAGAGCACGGCCGACGCTTGCGATGCAGGCATGCCGGCCAGCGCGCGGCGCACGGGTGCCAGCACCTGCGGCAACGCGGACACCGACGAAGCCGCCGGCACCGGCGTGCGCCGGATGCGCAGCGCGCCCAGAATCAACAGCTCTTCGAGCATGGCGAGCACGATCGGCTCGACGGCCGCGCGCGGCTCGTCGGTGAGCGTCACCACGGCGGCCAGCAGCGCTTCGGTCGACATCGAACACGGATAGCTCGCGTCGAGCGCCTGCGCCACCGCCTTGTGCGCCGGCAGCCGCAAGGTGACCTTCAGGTCGCGCAGCGCGGTGCAGGGCTGCTCGCGAGTGTCGATGGTGAGCGCATCACCGCCATCGACGCGGAAGATGCCGGCGAATTCCAGCGCGCGCAGGCGGGGGACTTCGAGCCGGTAGCGGATGTTCGCGGCGTTGCCCTGCTTCACCAGCAGCGTCTGGCGGAAGGTGCGGTTGACCAGAAAGTCGAGGTACTGCTCCATCATCACCTGGCTGCCGCCGCATTCGCGCAACAGCGGGTCGCGCACCTTCTCGCCGTAGTTCTGCACGAACATGGTCGAGGGCTCGGCGTCGCACAGGTAGGCCAGCCCACGGGCCTCGGCACGGGCGACGAACGCCTTGAAATAGCAGGGCTCGTTGCAGGGCTCGAGGAACTCGTGCAGCAGGTAGTAATTGCCGGAGTTGCGCACGATCGGCATCGTCTCTTCGAGCGTCTTCTTGAGCACGCTGTCGGCCCGGGCCGACTGCTCCAAAAATTCGAGCATGCCGCGCGCGTACGAGAGCTTTTCTTCGGGCGTGTCGCGCGGGCCGCCGCGCAAGATCATCGCGTCGCGCACGATCTCGCGCGCCTTCCAGCCCGGGTACACGTTGTAGCTCACGTAGGCCACGCCATTGGGCGCCAGGTTCTCCGAGCAAATGCGCAGGATGGCGTCCTGCACCGGCCCCGGCACCCAGCTGTAGACGCCGTGGCAGACGATGTAGTCGAAGAGGCCGAACGAGGCGTCGATGTCGGCGATGTTGAAGGTCTTCAACTCGATGTTCGACAGCCCCGCCTGATCGAGCGCGGCGGCGCCCTGGGCCACCTGCACGCGCGACAGGTCGACGCCCACCGCGTGCGCCTCCGGGTGGCGCACCGCGAATGGAATCAGGTTGCCGCCGGCGGCGCAGCCCAGTTCCAGCACGCGCGCGGTCCGGGGCGGCGGCGCATCGAGGCCGAACAGGAAAGCCAGGGCTTCCAGGTGCTCCACGGCGGACTGGGGGAACGGGTGCGAGTCGTAGGGCACCGCATCGTAGTAGCTGGTGAGCGTGGAAGTCAGAGAGTCCGGCACGAACGTCCTTTGGGGAGCGGGAGGGGCTGCAGCAGTGCTCGCAGACTATAGCCCCGTGCCCTCGCAAAAAGAAGCCGGTGCGGGTCGACCCGCCCTCCCTCTCGGCGCGGACTTCGGCGCCTGTGCGACCTCCTTAGAATGGCCCGATGAACTGGCGCATCACTCTGTTTCCCCTGGCTTTGATCATTGCCGGCTGCTCGACGCCGCCCAACCAGATCGTTCCCTTCCGCGACGGTGTGCTGCGCGCCATGACCTACACCCAGGCCTCGGACTACTGCAGCGCCAAGGGACAGGACCCCAAGTGGCTTGGCAAGGCGCCCGCCGAATCGGGCGTGCTGTTCCAGTGCCAGTAAACAAGCCCACCGCGCACAGCTGACGCCTGCTCAGGCGTCGATATCGATCAGCGCCAGGCCGCGCTCGCGGTCGCAGGTCTTGCGCAGGCAGCCCGGCGACGCGATCAGTAGCACCTCAAGCGTCGAAGCGCGTCCTTCCGTTCGCAGCGTCAGCGCGGGGAGTTCTGCTTGCAGTCCTCGGCGGTGCCCCGGCAGTCGTCCTGGCGCGAGGGCGCGCCGGGATCGTCAACGCGGGGCTTGCTGTCCTTGTTCTCGCCGACCGGCTTGGCGTCTGCCGGTGGCTTTTTCACCATGCCGGGGTCCCGGTCGGGCGGCGCGGGTTTCACCAGCCGCGGATTGCCATGGGGAGGCGGCTTCACGAGGAACTCGGGGTCGGGGCCGGGTTGCGCCTCCGATTTGACCGGTGGTGGCGGCGGCTTGTCGGCCGACTGCGCGGCGGCTGGCCCGGCGACGAGCGACGCGACGCTGAACACAGCGATCGCAAGGCATCCGGCACACATCGATTTCGTTGGATTGCGCATGGCGTTCACCCATGCCCCGAAGCTTTCACCGGGACGCTGGCGGCGGTGTAGGCCTCGTTCGCCAATGGCCGCAAGTCAGCGTCGCAGCGGCCCCTGCCCCTTACGCGCTGCCCCAGCCCCCGCCCAAGGCCTTGTACAGGTTCACGGTGTTCACCGCCGCCTTGAGCTGCAGTTCGATGAGCTGCTGCTGCCCGGTGTACAGCTCGCGCTGCGCATCCTGGCTCGAGAAGTAGTCTTCCATGCCGCTGCGATAACGCGTGCGCGAGATGCTGGCCACCTTCTCGAGCACCTGCATGCGCGCCTGCTGCGCCTCCAGCTGCGGCTGCAGGTGGTCGCCGGCGATCAGCGCGTTAGCCACCTCGCGAAAGGCCACCTGCGCCGCGGATTCGTACCCGGCCATCGCGGCGGCCAGCCGCTCCTGGTTGGCGCTGACATTGGCGGAGCGCCGGCCCCAGTCGAAGATCGGCAGCGACACGCCCAGCACGCCGGCCCAGCTGCTGTTGCTGCTGGCGAGCAAGGTCGACAGCTCCTTGCTGACACCGCCGGCCAGCGCCGTGAGCGAGATGGTCGGCAACATGGCGGCCTTGGCCGCGCCCACGCCCGCGTTGGCGGCTTCGACGCGCGCATAGGCCGCGAGCAGGTCCGGCCGGCGCTGCAGCAGGCTCGACGGCAACCCGGCCGCGACCTGCGCCGTGGAGCTTTCCGGCCAGGGTCGCGCAGTGCCTGTCTCGGGCGGCACGGGGCGCCCGACCAGCACGTTGAGCCACTGCAGGTCCTGTGCGACACGCATGCGGTATTCCTCCTGCCGCACGCGCGCGTTCTGCAGCAGCGACTGCACCCGGTACACGTCGAGCTGCGCGGCGCCGCCGACGGCGCGGGCGCGCCCGATCATGTCGGCGTTGGCGTTCAGCGCGGTCTCGTTGGCCATGGCGAGGGCGAGCAAGGCGCGGTCGGCGCGCAGCGTGAGGTAGGCGTTCGACACCTCGCCCACCAGGTTCATGCGCGCGGCGGCGTGGTCCTTGTCGCCGGCCTCGGCGAGCGCGCCGCTTTGTTGCGCAGCACTTTGCTGCCGGCCGAAAAAGTCCAGCTCGTACGACATCACGCCCGCCTGGATGTCGAAGCTGCTCGACACGCGCCCGTCCGACGGCAGGTTGCCGACCGGGCTGAGCGAGCCTTGCGGCGTGGTCTGCGCCCGCTGGCCGTGCGCCGACAGGCCCACCTGCGGAAACAGCGAGGCGCGGCTGCCGGCATAGGTCGCGCGCGCCTCGCGGGCCTTCGCGGCATAGACGCGCAGGTCGCGGTTGTTGTCGAGCGCCGTGGCGATCAGGCCGCGCAGCTCCTCGTCCTGCACGAAGCTGCGCCAGTCCACGGGCTGCGCGCTGGGCGCCGTGGCGCCGGCCGGCCATTGCGTCGGCACCGTGAGGTCGGGCTCCTTGAGCGGCGGCGTGAGGTTGCATCCGGTCGTCACCAGCACGATGCACACGGCCAGCACCGCCAGCAGCAGTCGCAGCGACAGGCGCGCAAAGCCCGCGCCGGGCGCGCGAATCCCCGCGCTCGCCATCAGGGCCGACGCCGCTTGCCAGGGCCGCACCTGCACCGCCACGTGGCTTGGCGGCACGTTGAAGACATGGCGCACGAGGTGTTCGCGCTGCGCCTCGGTGGCGGCAAACTTCAACTCGGCGCCCGCCCTGCCGCGCGCGGCGAGGTGGGCCGACAGCCAGCCGATCGGCTCGACATGCACCTCCAGCGGCTGACCGACGCGCAGGCGCTTCAGCAGGCCCCGGCCTTCGAGCAGTGCGCCGTCGGTCGCGATGTTGACGAAGCGCGACTCGCCCTCGCCCGCGGCCGTGCGCACCCGTGTCAGTGCGCGCCAGGGAAAGCGCTCTTCCTGCTGCGGGCGCGGCAGGTCGACGCAGGCCATGAGCGCGCCCAGGCACAGCACCAGCGCGATGCCGGTCCACACGAGGTTGAGCTGGTCGCCCGGCGTCAGCGCCGCGCCACTCAGGGCCGCCATCGCGGCCGCGCCCTGCAGCGCGACGAGCAGGCCGCCGAAGACGCCCACCAGCTTCCAGTGCACCACCGTGCGCGAGCGATCGAGCCCTTTGGCCGTCACCTTGAACGGATGCCCGAAAGGCTTCAGCATCGCGCGGGCCAGCGTGCCGCTCACGGCCATCGCCGCCACCAGCTGGCTCACCTCGCTGAACACGGGCAGGCAGCGCCGCTGGCTGATCCAGTAGCTGTAGGCCCAGAACATCATGAGCGACGGCAGGCCGTAGGCCGCAAAGGCCTGCGGCGTGGCATGGAAGGCCGAGACGCCCGCATACCAGTACAACGCGGGCGCCAGCAGGATCAGCACCATGAACGGCTTGCCCAGCCAATGCAGCAGCCCGTGCACGAAGTGCAGCCGCGCCGACAGGCTGTAGCCGCGGCCGAGCAAGGGCCCGTTGGGCAACAGCGCGAGCTGCACGGTGCCCAGGCACCAGCGGCTGCGCTGGTTGATGTAGTCGATGATGCTCTCGGCCGACAACCCGTTCGACAGCCGCTCGCCCAGCCAGCGCGTGATGCGGCCCCGGCGCAGCAGCAGGTAGGTGGTGTGGATGTCCTCGCACACGCTGCCGACCGGGAACCCGCCGGCCTCGGTGATCGCGTCGCGCCGCACGATGAACGAGGTGCCCACGCAGAAGGCCGAATCGACCGCGTCCTTCGCGGGCTGCAGCACGTCGAAGAACACGCGCTGCTCGTCGACCCAGCTGTCGGTGGCGCGCAGGTTGTGCTGGATGGGGTCGGCGTTGTAATAGAACTGCGGCGTCTGCACCACCCCCACGCGTTGGTCCTCGAACAGGCCGAGCATGCGGTAGACGATCTGGCGCTGCGGTGCGAAGTCGGCGTCGAGCACGAGGATGAACGGCGCATCGGTCACGCCCGCGGACAGGCGCAGGCCGTTGTTGAGGTTGCCGGCCTTGGCGTGGCTGTTGTCGGGCCGCCGCGCGTAGTGCACGCCGCGGCGCTCGCAGTAGTCGCGCAGCCAGTCGCGCCGCGTGTCGTCGAGCACCCAGACGTTCAGCCGCGGGTAGTCGATGGCCTGCGCGGCGATGATGGTTTTCTCGAGCACGGCCAGCTCTTCGTTGTAGGTGCAGATGAAGACATCGACGGCCGGCACGTCCTCGCCACGCGCCCGCAATGCGGCCTCGCCCCGGTCGGCCTGCGCACGGTTGTCGCGACGCCGCATGAGCATGTGGATCGACATCAGCGTGTAGACGATGGCGGTCAGCTCGAAGCACAGGAACACCCACGCGAACAGGGTTTCAAAGCCCAGGTCCGAGGGCGGCATCGTCGCCACGATGCGCCAGACGGCGTAGCGCAGCAGCAGCAGCGCCGTCAGCGCGCCAAACAGCACGCGGTGGGTGATGCGCTCGACTTTGGCCCAGGACATGAGGAGCAAGGCGAGCCCCCCGACCAGTGCGTTGAGCTGGAATTCCGGAGTGGCGATCAGGCTGGACATGATGGAACGGCTCCTGAGGCAATGGTCTTGCCGGTGAAGGGGTTGAAGCCCGTGGCGGCCAAGGCGATCCAGGCGGTCGCGCCGAGGTGCGGCCAGCGGTAGTAGAAGAAATCGGCACCGGTCGAATCGGGGCCGATGGCCAGGCCGGTGGAGATGCGCGCGCTCGGCGTGGCGTAGTACAGGCCGTTGCCGGCGCGCTGCGAAGCGAGCAGCTGCCACAGCGCGTCGGGTGCCGCGCCCTTGCGGGCCACCAGCGTGGCGGCGGCCTGCGCGCTGCCTTCGGTCCAGATGCCATCGGGCTCGCGCGAGAAACCGTAGCCCGCGCCGGAGCGGTGGTGCTTCTCCACCCAGTCGAGGCTGCGACCCCACGCGCACGAGCCCTCGGGCGCCGCGAGCAAGGGCCACAGCTGCGTGTCGAGGCCGGAGCCTTCGGTGGAGACGGTGGCGCCATCCTCCTTGGTGCCGATGTGGAAGCGCTGCTCCGACGGGTTCCACATGCGGCCCACGAAATCGAGCGCGGTGCGCGCCTGCCGTTGCTCCGCTGCGTCGGGCTGGCCATCGGCGCGCGCCGCGCGCGCGGCCCATGCGGCGGCCATCGCGATGTCCAGGTTGTGCTCGGTCGACTTCCAGGTCTGCGCACGCTGGGCGTTGTCCCATCCATGGCGCCCGCCGTTGTAGCCGTCGGGTCCGTTCTTGGCGCGCGTGTTCTGCTCGGTCCAGGCCAGCAGCCGGCGCGCGGTCGCCAGGTAGGCGGGCGTCGGCTCGGCCTGGTGCAGGTTCAGCAGCAGCAGCGCGGCCCAGGCCACGTTGCCGGTGGCGGTGCTGACCTGGTACGCGTCGGCGATCCACTGCTTGCGCCCGGCGTCCCAGCGGCCGGGCAGCGCGGGCTTTTCCTCGGTGACCGGCCCGGCGCGGTAGGCGTTGCGCACGCGGCCGTCGGGCATCGACTGGTCGTGCGCCACGGCGCGCACCACGGCATCGCCGATGCGCCGTGCGGCAGCGCGGTCGCCGCACGCGAGCAGCGCGATGCCGGCCAGCGCGTTGTCGTAGGTGAAGCCGGCGCCCGCCAGCGCGGGCTCGAACGGCGGCTCGCCGGGCGCATTCGCCGGGCGGTAGCTGGTCAGGAACAGCGGCCCCGAGGCCGCGCTGCCCTGCTCCTGCGTGACGGCGCGCCGCAGGCCATCGCAGCTGTCGCGCGCAAGGGCCTGCTGCGTGGGGCCGGGCGAAGGTGCAGCAGCAGCCGCAGCCCCGACAAGCGCGATCGATGCAGCGGCGCAGCGCGCCCCTCGGACGAGCGAAACAGGAATCGGCATGGCACTCTTACCTGCTGTGCGCTCAGGCCTTGGCCAAGCTGGCCGACACCACCTTGCCCGGCACGCACAAGGTCTGACGGCTTCCGTCGGCGGACTGCGGCGGCTCGGCCGCCTCAATGCGCGCCACGGCGTAGATCGAGCCCTGCTCGGCAAACGGGAAGGGCACGCTGTACGTGCTCTGCAGCGCGTCGGAGGCCACGGGCAGCAGCTGCTCGACGCGCGCCGGCACCGCGACGTTTTCCGCCACCTTCACATCGAGCATCGAGCCGACGCTCAGGCGCTTGGCCAGCCGCGCGGGAAACACGGCGACGACGCCGATCCGGCTGCAGTCGGTCACGCGCACCAGCGACGCACCCGCCGTGACATAGGCGCCCTCGGGCGTCAGCACCGTGTGCACCATGCCGGGCTGGGTCGCCTTGACTTCGTAGGCGGCGAGCTTTTCGACGCGGCGACGCTCTTCTTCCTCGAGCTGCGAGATTTCCTTGAGCTGCTTGTAGATCGCGGTGCCGTCCTGGCGTGCGCGGTCGGTGCTGTTGCGCAGCGCTTCGCGCCGGCTGGCGAGCGTCTGGAACATGCTGTTGCCCCCGGTGCCCACGAAGGCGCCCTGCCCCGCGCTCGCCACGGTCTGCGCCTGCCCCGCGAAGGCCTGCTCGGCCACCGCCGCGGCGGCGCGCGCGGTGCTCAACTGGGCCTCGGCCGCGTTCATCACCTGTTCGCTGATGGCGCCCTCTTTCAGCAGCGCTTCGTTGGTGCGCACCTTGTTCTCCTGCTCGGCGACCATGCTGTGCGCCACGTCGCGCTGGCGCTGCGCGATCTCCCACGCATCCCAGGTCTGCGCCAGCGAGGCCTGCCGCGTCACCTGCGCCTGCTGGCCGATGGAGCGCATCTCCTGGCTGTCGGTCTTGTACTGGTTGCCCAGCTGCGCCATCTGGCTCTGCAGGCCGAGGCGCTGCGTGGTCAGCGTGGTGAGGATCTCCTGGCTGACGGTCGGGTTGCGCACCGTCGCCACCAGCGTGCCGGGCGCCACCGCGTCGCGCGAGCGCACCGCCATCTGCGTCACCACGCCGTTGATCGGCGAGGTGACGATGCCGACCGGCGCCTGCAGCACGGCCCGCGTGGCCTGCGAGGACATCAACGGTTCGACCAGCGTGGCGACCATGAGCCACAGCACGAAGGCCAGCAGCACATAGCCCGCCAGCTTGGGAACGAGGGCGCCTCGCTGGCGTCGGCGCCGGCCGCGCCCGGCACGCGCATGCGGCCTGGCGGGCTGTCGGCCCGGTTTCGATGGAGAAGAATTGGATCTGAGCACTCGCATAGCCACCTCTTGAAAACGTCGATGGCCTGCCATGTCCGGCATGCCCTCAGATGAAGAAAAAAGTCTTGACGCACCCCTGCCCGATCGCAGGTCCGCGCCTTCGATTTCTCGTGCTGCGGTGCAATAAAGTTACGCCCAAAGCGCGGCGCGAGCTGCTTCCGGGAGAAACAATATGTGCGAACTTCACATCTACTTTTCGGCCCCGGACCGGGCGAAGTCCTACATTGGTTTTGCTGCGCGGGGGGGTTGACACGGGCCGGGCGTGTCGGCACGCCGGACCACCGCGCGATCCCGTTTGTCTCGGGAGGCGCCGAGGGCCCGGTCCGATGAAGGCTGCGCTGCGCGCGCGACGCCGACAACGCGGCTTGGGCGCCGCGCTCAACAGGCCGTAACGATATTGCCGCGATTGGTCACAGCCGCCGCAGGGGCGGTGTGGCGGGCACGCATCAGCGCCTGCCATGCCCCTCTCGTGGACAGGGCCGACAGCCGATGCGCGGCCTGCGCCTACCTCGCGCGCTGTAAGACGGCAGGAGCATGCTTTCAGGTCGCCTCGTGCATGTCGCGCCGCGACGGCCTCTCTCTACAAGGAGCCACCCATGCAAGACTCACGCATTCCGGCCGCCCTGCTGGCGGCCCAGGGCAAGACCTCTTTTCCCGGCGCCTCGGCGGCGTACGCCGCTGCCCGGCAGGCGCTGCTGGCCGAAGAAATCGAATTCCGCCGGCACATGACACGGCTGGGCGAGCAGCGGCGCGCGCTGCCGCCGGGGCCCGTGATCCAGAAGGACTACCGCTTCAAGGACGAACAGGCCTTCGAGGTCGGCCTGGCCGATCTCTTCGGCGACAAGGACACGCTCGTCACCTACTTCTGGATGTACGGGCCGCAGCGCGAGCGCCCGTGCCCGATGTGCACCAACTGGCTCGGCGCGGTGAACGGCAACGCGGCCGACATCAAGCAGCGCGTGGCGCTGAAGATCCTCGGGCGCTCGCCGGTGGAGCGGCAGTACGCCTTCGCCCAGGAGCGCGGCTGGCGCGACCTGAACTTCGTGCAGACGGTCGGCGACGACTACGCGAAGGACCTGGGCGTGCTGCTCGCGGACGGCAGCGAGTACCCGGCGCTGGTCGTGTTCAAGCGCGACGGCGAGAAGGTGCGGCTGTTCTGGGCCAGCGAGATGTCGCGCGAGATGGCCGACCCGGGCCAGGACCCGCGCGATGCGCCCGACATTGCCTCGCTGTGGTCCGTGCTCGACCTGACGCCGGACGGACGCGGCACCGACTGGTACCCCAAGCTGCAGTATTGAGCGCTATCGAGCGCGCTCAGTCCGCAAGACTGACGCGCACCTCACACCCCGGCGGCACCAAGATCTCATCGCAATTCGGCCCCACCCCGCCGCGGTCGATCACCACGAAGCTGGCCGGCTGCTGCGTGACCACCAGCGGGTGGTGCCAGACGCCGCGCGCGTAGTTCACGCCCTGCCGCCCGTCGGTGACGAAGGCGCGGATGTCTTCCACGCGCACCGTGTCGCCCGCCGGCGCCACCACCACGAGAAAGCGGCTGCCGTCCATCGGCACGAAGGCCTGGCTGCCCAGCGGATGGCGCTCCAGCATGCCGACCTGCAGCGGCATCGCGTAGGGCTGGGTCTCGAAGATGTTCACCAGCACGCGGCTGTCGCCGGGGCCCGGGTCCACGCGCGCCAGGTCATGGAAGCGCGTGGTCATGCCCGCGTTGATCGACATCGAGCGGCTGTGCGCGCTCTCGATCACGTCGCCGAACGCGGCGAAGGCCTCGCGCGTCAGCGGCTGCGCAACGAGCGCGAGCGACGCGGGCGTGCCCGGCGCCGGGGGCAGGAAAGTGGGGCTGGCAATCGTCAACGGAAACTCCTCGGCATTTGGTCCAACTGGTACTACCAGTATCCTTGCGATGCATCCGAACAGTCAATCGCCTGGCGTCAGGGAAATCGCTAGTGTCCAATGGCGCGTGAGGCCTTAAGGTCTCGGTCGCGTTAAATCATACCGGTAATACCAGTTAATCCACCCCATCGACGCCTTCGAGGACCGCCCATGTCAACCACCACCCTTCATGCGCCGCTGCAGCCGGCCACCACCTCTGCTGCAGCGGAGAACGCGCTCTACAAGAAAGTGGCATGGCGGCTCATGCCGTTCCTGATGCTTTGCTACGTGGCCGCCTACCTGGACCGCGTGAACGTCGGCTTCGCCAAGCTGAACATGCTCAGCGACCTGCAGTTCAGCGAAACGATGTACGGGCTAGGCGCAGGCCTGTTCTTCATCGGCTACTTCTTCTTCGAGGTGCCGAGCAACCTGCTGATGCACCGCATCGGCGCCAAGGCCACCATCTCGCGCATCATGATCACGTGGAGCCTGATCTCGGCCGCGATGATGTTCGTGACCACGCCCACGCAGTTCTACGTGCTGCGCTTCCTGCTCGGGGCCGCCGAGGCCGGCTTCTACCCGGGGATGATCCTGTACCTCACCTACTGGTTTCCCTCGCACCGCCGCGCCAAGATGGTGGCGGTGTTCATGTGCGCCATTCCGGTGTCGGGCGTGCTGGGCGGGCCGCTGTCGGGCCTGATCATGGAAGCCATGCACGGCATGGGCGGGCTGCGCGGCTGGCAGTGGCTGTTCCTCATCGAGGCGCTGCCGTCGCTGGTGATCGGCCTGCTGGTCATCGTGTACCTCGACAACAGCATCCAGGGCGCACGCTGGCTCACGGCCGAAGAAAAGGCCGTGCTCGCGCGCAACATCGCCGCCGAGAACGCCACCAAGGGCGGCACCAGCCACATGACGCTGCGCGCGCTGTTCGCCGACCGCCGCATCGTGAAGATGGCGCTGATCTGCTTTTGCACGGTGATGGGCCAGTACGGCCTGACCTTCTGGCTGCCCACGCTGGTGCGGCAGTCGGGCGTGTCGGGCGCGTTCAACATCGGGCTGCTCACGGCCATTCCCTTTGCCGTGGCCATCGTCTCGATGCTGCTGGTGAGCCGCAGCTCCGACCGCATGCGCGAACGCCGCTGGCACCTGATCGTGCCCTTCTGCTGCGGCGCGCTGGGCCTCACGCTGAGCGCGATCTTCAGCCACAACGTGTACCTCTCGCTGGCCGCACTGGCCCTGGCCGCGGGCGGCAGCCTGGCGACGTCGCCGCTGTTCTGGAGCCTGCCGACGGCCATCCTGTCGAGCGCGGGCGCAGCAGCCGGCATTGCGCTCATCAACTCCTTCGCCAACCTGGCCGGCTTCGTGAGCCCCTACATGATCGGCCTGATCAAGGACGCCACGAAGAGCACCGACATCGCGTTGTTCGTGCTGGCCGGCGTGCTGCTGTTCGGCGCTTTCCTCACCTACACGGTGCCGGCGAAGCTGGTCAACAAGTAGGGAAGGCCCGGGGTGCGGCCACAGTAAGATTTCCAGCTCCCGCCACTGCCGTACTTCGAACCGAAAACCGCCCATGCTCGCCTCCCCCGCCGTTGCCGCCACCGCCGCCCGCCTCATCCAGCAGCGGATTGCGGACGGCACCTACGCGGCCGGCGGGCTGCTGCCTTCGCAGCGCGACCTGGCCGAACAGCTCGGCATCAGCCGCACCTCGCTGCGCGAGGCGCTGTCGACGCTGCAGGGCACGGGCCTCGTCATTCCACGCCCCGGCAAGGGCATGTACGTGGCCGAAGACGGCGGACAACAGGCGCCGGCGGCCTCCCCGGCCTGGAAGTTCGCGACCTCGCATTCGCTGCAGGACGTGTACCAGCTGCGCTTCGCGGTCGAGAACTTCACCGCGCGGCTGGCCTGCCTGGTCATCGAGGCGGACGACCTGGCCGCGCTGCGCGCCAACGCACAGGCCATGCGCGCCTGCATCGACGCCGGCGATTTCACGCAGGCCACGCAGCTCGACTTCGACTTCCACATGCAGATCATCGGCATCGCGGGCAACCAGGCCATCGCCGAGATCCTGCACAACAGCGCCGAAGTGATGCAGGAGAGCCAGCGCCTGCCCTTCTACAAACGCGGCGCGCGCCATGCCACCTACGACGAGCACATGGCGATCATCGAAGCCTTGGCGCAAGGCAACCCGGCGCTGGCGCAACAGGCGATGACGCAGCACATCGTGCAGGCCGCGCAGCGCGCGGGGGTGCACTTTCCGACGGGGCTCGAGGCGGCTTCGGCAGCGGCCTGACGCTTCAGCCCCGCGTGTCGAAGGCGATGCGCAGCACCTCGAACCGCTCGCTGCCGGCACCGACATAGACATAGACATAGACATGGACAACCTGACCGGCCCGTCGGCCGATCGGCCTTTGCACCACCGGCCGGACGGCCGCCCGGTGCCTGACGCATGAAACTTTGGCTCACTGGCCGTCAAACCGTAGTCCAAAGCTTTCACTCCAGCGCAGTGCGCAGGACAATGCGGCCTTGATGGTGGTCGGAGGCGCCGCCTCCGATCCTGTTGGCATTGCACTTTCAGGACAACACACAGCGGCATGGAACAACGGCTGGAATGGGCCCTGGCGGCCTGCTCGCGCATCCTTCGCCCCGTGGTGAAGCTCGCCCTCGCGATGGGGGTCAAGCACCCCCACCTGGAGGAGTTGCTGCGCGACCTGCTGATCGAGGAGGCGCAGCACTCCTGGCGCAGCCAGGGCGTTCCCAGGCCCAACCTGAGCCAGCTGTCCGTCACCACCGGCCTGAACCGCAAGGCCGTGACCGCCAAGGTCCGCGCCACCGTCGACCCCCTGCCCCACACCGAACTGTCGGCCGCTGCCAAGACGTTCACGCTGTGGCTGCAGATGCTGACCGAAGACGCTTCGTTCCGGCGCCTGCCCGTCACGGCGGGCCACACGGCGCCCTCCTTCGAGGCGGTCGCGCGCCTGAGCAGCCGTGGCAACGTTCACCACCGCACCATCCTCGATGAGCTGATCCGGTTGAACATGGTGACCGAGAACGAAGGCATGGCCGAACTCACCGCCGACGGTTTCGTGCCCGTGCAGGACCTGCAGTCCATGCTGGCGTTCCTGGGCGACAACGGCCGCGACCACCTGCTGGCGGCCGTCGCCAACACGCTGGGCGAGCAGCCCCGCATGCTCGAGCGCGCGGTGTACGCGCGCGGGCTCTCGCTGAACGATTGCGAACAGATCCACCGCCTGGTGCGCGAACGTTGGTCCGAACTGCACCACGAGCTTGCACAGGAAATGGCGCAGGCGGTCGAACGCGCGCCGGATCGCGCCAACGGGCGAATCCGGGTCGGCATCTACACGTACTACGAAGACGAGGGTGCGCGGCCCCCGCCCCCGCCCACGTCCTCCTCTGAAAGCGAGCGCACATCATGAGCACGACAAAGACACCCCGCCGGCTCATGCTCGGCTTGTTCTGCGTCGGCCTCGTGGCCCTGCTGATGTCCTGCGGAGGCGGTGGTGGCGGCAGTGGCCCGGCGGCGAACCTGGGCCTGGGAGCGGGCACCGCGATCGGCGGTGACAGCCCGAGCGGTACGGGCACGGGCTCCGGCGGGGATGCGACCGGCACTGGCACTGGCACTGGCACTGGCACTGGCACTGGCGACACCGCCAGCAGCAACCCCGACGGCTCTGGCGTCGGTTCGGGCGGCACCGGCGTGACGGCGGATGCCGCCGGCATCGGCGCGGCGGACGGCCTGGGCAGCATCATCCTGAACGGCCTGCGCTACAACACGGACACGGCCGCCATCACGGTCGAGGACGCCACCGAACTCCAGATCGGCATGAGCGCACGGGTCGCCGGCAAGGTCGACCCCGACTTCACCCGCGGCGTCGCGACCCAGGTCGTGTCGGGGGCCGAACTGCGCGGCGCCGTTTCGCGCATCGATGTGGGCGCCGGCAGCTTCGTCGTGATGGGCATCAGCGTGACCATCGATTCGGCCACGGTCTGGGCCGATGCGAGCGGGCTTGCCAGCGTGGCCGACGGCCGCCTCATCCAGGTGTGGGGCCTGCCGGGTGCGCCGGGCACGCTGCGTGCCACCCGCGTGCAGATCACTCCCACGCTGATCGCCCCACTGGTCACGGGCGCCATCCAGAACCTCGATGCGACGAACCAGACCTTCACGCTCGGCCAACTCACGGTCAGCTATGGCGGCGCCAGCTTCGCGGGCATCAACGCCTCGTCGCTGGCCAACGGCGTCATCGTGCGCGCCCGTGGCACCACCGCGCCGGCCGGCAGCGCGTTCACTGCGACCGGGGTGGAAGGGTGGTATGCGATACCGGTGAGCAACGGCATCGCCGTGCAGCTCGCGGGGGTCATCACCGATTTCGCCTCGGGCGGCACTTTCAAGGTGCTGGGCACGCCGGTGGACGCCACCGATGCGCAGATCACGGGCGGCCCGGCCAAGTCGCTCGGCAACGGCGTGAAAGTCGAGGTCGACGGCTTCATGTCCGGCGGGGTGCTGGTCGCCAAGAAGCTGCGCATCCGCAACGTGCCGGGCACGGGCGGGCCGGCCTCGTTCACGCTCATCGGCGCCATCGGCGGCTATCAGTCAGCCGCCCATTTCCGGGTCCAGGGTCAGCCTGTGGACGCCAGCGGGCCGGGTACCGTGTTCGAGAACGGCACCGCCGCGAACCTGGCCAACGGCCAGCGCGTGACCATCGTGGGAGACCGGGTGGTCGACGGCGTCCTGATCGCCCAGCGGGTGACATTCACCCCTTGACCTGAGTCGCCGGCGGGGCTCCCCGCCGTCCGGTCGCATCGCCTGCCCCTCCGGGCGGCCGGCGACGCCGGGGACTTTCACATTCCGTTCAAGACCGCTGCACCGCGGCGGGCCTGCGCGCACGCGGGTTCGGTAACACCTTTCCCCTCTTGTCTCAAGATTTGTAGCATTTGTACGAAAAAGGGACTAAAGTGAAAAAATCACATTCACAACAATGGTGGCTTCCGTGGCCAGCCGGCGCCGCTGACATCGCAAGGAGCATCGCATGCCGCTCACTCTCCTTCTTCAGCTTCTGAACAAGCACTTTCCGGTCACGCTCACTGCGGAAGCAGACATCCGGCATGCCTCGGTGCTGGTGGCGACCGGCCTCATCGAAGCCGAGTTCCACGTCGACAACCTCGGCTATCAGCGGTACGAAAGCGCCCAGGTCTTCGCCATCACGGACGAAGGGCATGCGGAGATCGCCATGCTCGGCAGCGGCGGGGCCTGCGTTCATGAAGAACGCCTCCAATGGGCCGTCATGCCGCTCGATTACCTGCGCAGGATCGGCAACTCGGCCTTTCCCCTCCATACCGAAGACCCGTCGGAGATCAACTCCGTGGCGGTCCTGGAAGCGGCCGGCATGGTGGAGGCCACCCTGCCGCCGATCTGCCGCGCACGGCAGAAGCTGCGGCAGGCGACCGTCCTGCGGGTCACGCCCCTGGGACGGACAGCGCTGGTGCCGCGGCGGCACTGAGCCGCCAAAGTCCGGGTCACGCGGCGCCAGTTCTGGCGCGTGGATGGAGAGGCGCGTCCGCCGCGCCCGAACGCCGCCGCCCCCGCGCTCCGCCTCTGCACACCTCCATGAAACGGGTACCCGTCTGCCGTGCAGCGGCCCCCGGCCGAGGCGAAGCCTCCTCGTGCGGCAATGGAAAAGCCCGTCGACAACACAACTGTCACCAAACGCAACAGACGTCACAGATCATGCGCAGGGTGCATCGCTCATTGCTTTCGAATACCAAAGCAGTAATGTGAAACCTTCACATACACCAAGTCGCCGGCAAGCAAAAAATGAACGCCAAGCTGTTACAGCCGAGTTCCGACGCCTGCGGCGCATGACACCGTTCATGCAAAGGATGCCTTGTCATGCGCGCCCCCGTCTCCGCCCCGAGCCTCGACAGCAGCCTGTCGACGGATGCCCTCATGGCCGCCCGCATGCGGCTCGTGCTGTCGATTTCGGCGGTGCTGGCGATGGCGGTCGATGCGGGGCCGACCCGGCAACCGGTGGCCAGCGCGGTCTGGCTGGCCTTGTGCGGGTACCTCCTGCATAGCGTGCTGGTGCACGCCTGCACGCAGAGGGGCTGGCGCCATCTGCAGGGCAAGGCCGTTCACTGGTCCGACGTGCTGTGGTTCACGCTGATCGTCTTCGTGACGGGCGGCGTGCAGAGCCTGTTCTTCCTGTTCTATTTCTTCGCCATCCTGACCTCGTCGTTCCGCTGGGGCTTCGAGGAAGGTGCCCGCGTGACGATCGTCTCGGTCGCGTCGTTCGCCGCCTGCGGGCTCGGCACGAGCACCGGCGACGATGCGCCGCAATTGCTGATGCGCACGACCTTCCTGCTGGCACTGGGCCACATGATCGTGCACTGGGGCGGCTCCAAGCTCGTCCTGCAGCGGCGCCTGGCCCTGCTGGGCGACATCAGCCAGCTGTCGAACCCACGCTTCGGCGCGGGCCGCACCATCGCCCGCACGATGGAAAAGACGCTGGCCTTCTTCAAGGCCAGCCATTGCATCCTCATGATGCGCGACACCGCCACCGGCAACTGGACCCTGCGCACGCTGCGCAAGGACGACACCTGCGAGCACGTCGGTGTCGAGACGCTCGGGGGCATCGCCGAGTCGCCGCTGATGGCGCTCGAACATCCGCACACCGTGCTGAGCAACCGCCTGCCCTGGCCCCTGAACCTGTTTCTTGCGCGCAGCCACATGCACGGACCCGGCACGATCGGCTGGCGCCCCGAAGACTGCGACAGCGCCCGGCGCAGTGCCGCCGTGGCCGCCATGCTCGAGGCCCGCGCGTTCATCAGCGCCGCGCTGCCGCTGCGCCTGGGCGAGGGGCGCGTGTTCATCTCGTCGCGCAACGGCCACTTCAGCAAGTCCGATGCGCTGTTTCTCGCGCACCTCATGGAGCAGATCTTCCCGGTCATCGAGACCATCGAGGTGCTCGACCGCATGGCCTCGGAAGCGGCCGCGACCGAGCGCCTGAAGATCTCGCTGGACCTGCACGACACGGCCGTGCAGCCCTACATCGGGCTGCGCATGGGCCTGTGCGCCCTGCGCAAGAAAGCCGCCGCCGACAACCCGCTGCTCGAGGACCTCGACAAGCTCGCCGAGGTGGCGAACGGCGTGATCGCCGACCTGCGGCGCTTTGCCGGTGCGGTCAAGGACGGCCCGGAAAGCTCGTGCGGGCTCGTGCTGCCCCAGCTGTACCACCAGGCCGCGCGTGTCCAGGGGCTTTACGGCATCGAGATTTCGGTGAGCGTCGAAGGCCAGGTGCGCCTTGACGACCGGATGACCGCGGAGGTCCTGCAGATGGTGGGCGAAGGCCTGAACAACATCTGCAAGCACACGCAGGCGCGGCACGGCAGCGTGCGCATCGACTGCCGCGACGGCCGCTTGCACCTGCGCATCGAGAACGAAGGCGGCGAAGAGAACTTCACGCAATTCCGGCCACGCTCGCTCAGCGAGCGCGCAGCGGCACTCGGCGGCCGCGCACAGGTCCACCCATGCACCGGCGGCGGCACCGCGGTGCTGATCGACATCCCCATCTGAGCAACAACGCACGACGACACCCCGAGGAGCGCCTCATGCAAACCGAAGAAGCCCGTCCCATCGGCGTCCTGCTGGTGGACGATCACCAGACCATGCTGTGGGGGCTGTCCCGGCTGATCGACGGCGAACAGCCGCGCATGAAGGTCGTCGCCACCGCCGGTTGCTGCGACGAAGCCGTGGCGCACACGCAGCGCCTGGCCCCCGACGTCATCGTGCTAGACCTCGACCTGGACGGCCATTGCGCCCTCGACATCCTGCCGCAGCTGCTGTCGAACGAGGTGTCGCGCGTCGTCGTGCTGACGGGCGAACGCGATCAGCGCACCCTGGACCTCGCGGTGCTGCGCGGCGCGCGCGGCGTGTTGCGCAAGGACGCCTCGGCCGAGCAGGTGCTCGAGGCGATCGAACGCGTGCACCACGGCGAACTCTGCGTCGACGCCCCGACCATGGGCCGCGTGCTCTGCGAGCTCACCTCGGTGAAGAAACCGCCGAAGGTCGACCCCGAGTCCGCCAAGCAGGCCAGCCTGACCCTGAAGGAGCGCGACATCGTCCGCACCGTGGTGCGCGGCAGCGGCGCCTCCAACAAGACCCTGGCCGAGCAGACCTTCGTCACCGAACACACGCTGCGCAACCATCTCACGTCGATCTACCAGAAGCTCGGCGTAGGGAACCGGCTTGAGCTGTACATCTACGCCGTCAAGCATCAGCTCGACGCCATGGCGCACTGACACGCGCCCGACCTTTTTTTTTCGTCTTCCAGCCCGCGCTCGATGCGACCGGCATCCGTCGCTCACGCCAACC